>NZ_JCANTW010000013.1:0-321408 GCF_059568695.1 Thermodesulfomicrobium thermophilum DSM 16697
GCGCTTTAATCCACGCCCCCGCGTGGGGGGCGACAGGCGTGCGATTGCCCCTTATTTGGCAGACTTTTCCGCATACTTCTACATGATGATTACTGAGGGCAACGCTCTCCAAAGCACGTTTCTGAACCTCTAAATCATCTCCATGATGATTACCTCTTTCCGGCGCACCGCTTCCTCCTCCGTCTGCCTCGAACTCATCTCCACGATGGTTACCAGTTTCAATCTACGCCCCGCGTGAAGGCGCCCCCTTCTTCCGGATTCCCAGAGTTACGTCTTTTTCATATCAGCGGGAGTCCGAAGTCCCTGGGTCCACGCAACGGCGTCCGCAAGGAGCTCCTCCTGTCATCCTGGGCCGCGCCGCGCACGCCGCGTCAGACATGCGCCTTCCCGGAATTTCCCCACGTGGACGACCTCAACTTTCTCACACACAAAAAAACGCCCGGAAAAACCGGGCGCAGCATGCCTTCAAGAAAACTCCCCCCTAGCGGCCCGCCATAGCCTTGAGGCGAGCGATACGCTCTTCTACCGGCGGGTGGGTGGAGAACAGGGCAAGCACGTTGCTGCCAGAAAGGGGACTGACGATAAAGAGGTGGGATGTTGCCGGGTTGGCATCCATGGGCATCATATGGGCCGCCTGCTGGAGTTTTCCCAGCGCCGAGGCAAGGGCAAGGGGCTTTCCGGAAAGCTGGGCGCCGGCCTCATCGGCGAGGAACTCCCGGGAGCGGGAGACGGCCATTTGCACCAGGGTTGCCGCGATGGGGGCGACGATGGCCATGATGAGTCCGCCGGCCAGCCCTGGGCCTTCTTCATCGTCGCCACGGCCCATGCCGAAGAGCACCGCCCATTGCAGCCAATTGGCGAGCATACTGATAGCGCCGGCGATGGTGGCGGCGATGGTGGCGATGAGGGTGTCGCGGTGGATGACGTGCCCGAGTTCGTGAGCCATGACCCCCATGAGTTCATCGCGGTTGAGGATCCGCAGAATGCCTTGGGTGGCGGCGACAGCAGCGTGCTTTGGGCTTCGTCCCGTGGCGAAGGCGTTGGGGCTTTCCGTGGGGATGATGTACACCCGCGGCATGGGGATGCCTGCCCGTTGGGCCAGTTCCTGGACGATGCCGTAGAGCTCCGGCGCCTCGGCAGGTCCCACCTCTTGCGCGCCATACATGGAAAGGACGATTTTATCTGAATACCAATACGCAAGGAAATTCATGATTCCCGCAAGGCCCAGGGCCATCACCATGCCCGTCTTCCCTCCCATGGCGCCGCCGAGAAAGACGAGCAGGGCGGTGAGTAGGGCGAGAAAGATGGTGGTCTTGAGCTGATTCATGCACAGTCTCCTTATTGTGGTGAAATCGGTGTCGCTTCGCCAGAGTGGCGAAGTCTTCAAGTAAGGGCTGATGCGGACGAGTCAAGGTGGGCGAGGGCGAGGAGGGCGTCGAAGCTCTGCGTGAGGGGGGATGCTTCGGAGACGTCCTGACGCAGGAATTTGCGGATGGGTTCGATGAGCTCCAGGGCGCGGTCGATTTCGGGAGTCGTGCCTTTTTGGTAGGCGCCGATGTTCACCATGTCTTCCACCCGGGTATAGGTGGCGAGCACCGCGAGGATGTCGCGGGCGGCGCGGCGGACTTCCGGCGGGGTGACGTCGCCTGCCAGGCGGCTGACGCTTTTGAGCACGTCGATGGCGGGAAAATGGCCTTGGTCCGCCAGCTCGCGCGTGAGCACGATGTGCCCGTCGAGGATGGAACGGGTGGCGTCGGCCACGGGTTCGTTGAAGTCGTCCCCTTCCACCAACACGGTGTAAATACCGGTGATGCTTCCCTGTTGTGCCCGACCGGCGCGTTCCAGCAGGCGCGGCAGATGCGAGAATACCGTGGGGGTGTAGCCGCGGGTGGTGGGCGGCTCGCCGGCGGCAAGGCCGATCTCCCGGGCCGCCATGGCAAAGCGGGTGACGGAATCCATCATGAGCAGGACATCCATGCCTTCGTCGCGGAAGAACTCCGCCATGGCGGTGGCGGCGTAGGCCAGGCGCAGGCGCAAAAGCGGGCTTTGGTCCGAGGTGGAGACCAGCACCACCGAGCGGGCCATGCCCTCAGGACCGAGATCTTTTTCCATGAATTCCACTACCTCGCGACCGCGTTCTCCCACGAGGGCGATGACGTTGACGTCCGCCGAGGTGCGCCGCGCCATCATGCCCATGAGGGTGCTCTTGCCGACCCCGGACCCGGCCATGATCCCCACACGCTGGCCTTTGCCGAGGGTGAGCAGCGCGTTGATGGCCCGCACGCCGACGTCGAGCGGCTCTTGGATGCGGGGGCGTGTCAGCGGGTTGGGAGGATCGGCATAGAGGGGGCGGAAGCGGGCCGGGGTGATGTGCACCCCGGGCGTCAGGGGGGCCCCGAAGGCATCGATGGCGTGCCCCAGATAGCGGTGTCCCACGGGAAAGATGGGTGGGCTGGCGGTGGCACGCACCCGGCTTCCCGGGCGGATGCCGCGCAGGTCGCCGTAGGGCATGAAGAGGACGCTGCCGTCGCGAAAACCTACGGCCTCCACGGGCAGGGGTGGTGCATCTTCGGCCAGCACGTGGCATACCGCCCCAAGGGGGACTTCGAGCCCTCGGGCCTCGGCAATGAGGCCCACCACCTTGGTCACGGTGCCGTAGGCATTGACGGGATCAAGGCGATCCAAGAGCTGGAGGCCGGCTTCCAGGTCAATCATGGCCGGTCAACTGCTCCAGGATGTCCAACACCTGGCGCAGACGCTCGTCTACGGTGTTGTCCACAACGGTGCTGCTCGATTCGATGCGCACCCCGCCTTGGGAGATGGCGGCGTCGGTGCGCACACGCATGCTGCGTCCTTCCTGGGAAAGTTCACTCTGGGCGAGGAGTTCTTCCATGAGCGGGGCGTCTTCCGGATGGACGAAGATCGTAACCGTTCCTTCATCCAGGAGTTTGGCCTGGGCCTCGCTAAAGAGGCGCCACAGGGCATCTTTGCGTTCCGTCTGCAGCACCAGGCCCGTGGCCTTTTCCACCGCCAGGATCAAAAGCCGGCGCAGCAGGGTTTCGCGCCGAGTGGACTCCTCCTGGGCGTGGGCGCGCAGTTCGGCATGCAGGGCCGTGGTGAGCGCCGCCAGTCGCGCCAGCTCTTCCTGCCGCGTGGCCTCGGCCTCGGCGCGGCCTTCTTCCAGACCTTGGGCCTGAGCCTGCTCACGGATTTTCTGGGCTTCGGCCATGGCCTCGGCCAAGATGGTTTTGGCCATTTCCTCGGCCCGGGCGCGGACGTCGTTCATATATTGGGTTTGTGTGCCTTCGTCCCAGGCGCCGGCGTGGCGGGAGCGGGTGGCAAACGCCGTGGCGTCGCCCAAACGGCCGTGAAGGATGCGCGGCCTAGACAAGGACGTCGCCTCCGCTGCCGGCAATGACGATGCGGCCTTCGCCCTCCAGGCGGCGGACGGTCTTGACGATGTTCTGCTGCGCCGCCTCCACTTCGGAGAGCTTCACCGGTCCCATGATCTCCAAGTCCTCGCGGATCATATTGCCTGCACGCTCGGAGAGGTTCTTGAAAAACTTCTCTTGGAGTTCGGGCGGGGCGGTCTTGAGGGCCAAGGTGAGGTCTTCGTTGCTGATCTCCTTGAGGATTTCCCGCACGGCCCGGTCGTCCAGACTGAGAATGTCCTCGAAGACGAACATGAGTTGTTTGATGTCTTCGGCCAGTTGAGCGCTTTCTTCCTCGATGTCCGCCATGATCTCGTCGCTGGTGGCGCGATCGATGGCGTTGAGGATCTCGGCCACGGCGCCCACGCCGCCCATTTTTTTGCCTTCCCTGCCGCCGATGGCGATGAGCTGGGATTGAAGCACGCGGTCCACCTCCAAGAGCATTTCTTCGGCTACGGCCTCCAGCTTGGCCAGGCGCATCAGCACCTCCGCCCGGACCCCTGGGGCCAGGTTTTGGAGCAGGGCCCCGGCGCTGTCGGTGGGCAGATGGGCAAGGATCAAGGCCAAGGTCTGGGGATGCTCGTTGCGCAGGATCTGGGCGAGGATTTTGGGGCTCACGTTGGCGAGCTCTTTGAAAGGCACGGGTCCGGTGTCCAATTCTAACTCGTCCAGGATGTACCGGGCGGTGTCCGAATCCAGGTTGGCGGTGATCATTTTGCGCACCTGTTCCGGGCCGCCGTAGAGGAGTTCTTGGCCGAGGACCATGGCTTGATTGAACTCTTTGAGTACCTCTTCGGCCTGCTCCTTGGATATGGTGTCCAATTCGGCCATGGCTTTGGACACGGCGGTGATTTCCCGCCGGTCCAGTTTTTTGAAGACTTCCGCCGTAAAGGCGTCGCCCAGGGCCAAGAGGAGGACCGCGGTCTTTTGCGGACCAGTGAGGCGGGATTGCGCTTTTGCCGGAGCGGGAGGCATGTTAGGATTCTCCTTGAGCCAGCCATTGGCGCATGATCATCAAGGCTTGGTCCATGTTCTGTTCCACCAATTGCTGGGCAAGAATCTTGGCGTTTTCGATGCGTTTGGCCGATTCCATAGCCTCCATCTCTTCGTCGCTCAAGCCTTCGAGCAAGGCCTTGCGTTCTTCGGCGGCTCCCAGGGCGCTCATGGCCTCCGCTGCAGGCTCCTCGCTGACCTTCGGCTTGATGAGGGCCAGGACGATGGGGCGGACCACCAGTACCAGGAAGATGAGAATCACCAAGGTATTGAGGAGCGGTTTGCCCAACAGCTGGAAATAATTGGCCGCGATCTCCAGGAAGGTCTCCTGCGGCTGCATGCTCTCGTCGCCGAACGGAATGGACGAGACTTCGATGGCGTCCCCGCGGGTGGCATCGAAACCCACGGCCCGTTGGGCCAGATTGCGGATGCGCTCGATCTGCTCCACGGGCAGGGGCTGGAATTGGGGATTGCCGTCGGCATCGGTGGTGCTGACACCGTCCACGAGCACGGCGATGCTCAAGCGGCGGATGGCCCCGGCCTGGGAGACGATTTCCTGTTCCTCGCGGTTGATCTCGTAGTTGGTGGTGGATGTGGTGCGGCTGGTTTCCTGGGTCGTTCCTGTGGCTCCGAGGTTATTCTCTCCTTGAAAATTGGGGCTGGCACCCTGGGCGACGTTGGCCGTTCCGCGGCTGGTTTCATCACTTTTGACCTCGCTGCGCACCACCTGGCTTTTGGGGTCAAAGAGTTCCTTGCGCACTACGGTACGGCTGAAGTCCAGGTCCGCCGAGACCTTGGCGATGACCTTGCCTTGTCCCACCACCGGGATGACCAACTGCTCGATGCGGCTCTCCAGGGAGCGCTCCAGGGCCCGCTGCATCTCCAATTGGCTGGTGGAGAGCCCCATCAGATCTTTTTCCCGGGGTTCGAAGAGCACCTTGCCGCGGTTGTCCGTGACGGTGATGTGTTCTTGGGTGAGGCCTCCGACGCTGGAAGCCACGAGGTTCACCACCGCCTGGACCTGCTGGGAAGAGAGGGTGCGCCCACCCTTGAGCTTCACCATCACCGCGGCAGAAGGCGGGGTTTGCTCTTCCACGAACAGGCTCTTGGCAGGGAGCACCAAGTGCACCCGGGCGCTTTCCACCTCCGGGAGTTCGGAGATGGTGCGCGCCAGCTCTCCCTGCAGGGCACGCTGGTAGTTGATGTTCTGGACAAAGCTCGTCTGGCCGATCTTGTTGGCGTCGAAGATCTCAAACCCCATGCCCTGGCCGCGCAAGGTGCCTTCACTGGCGAACTTGAGCCGCAGATCATACACTTTGTCCGCGGGCACCAGCACTGTCATCCCCCCGTTTTCCAATTTGTAGGGGATGTTGTCTTTCTGAAGTGTCTGCACTACTTGGGCGGCATCTTCGGGATACAACTGATTGTACAGTGGACGGTACTCGGTATGATTGAGCCAGTAGAGCATCACTGCAAATGCAATGAATGCACACGCCACCAGTCCTGCTATGGTAATGCGTTGTGGAAGGCTTTTAGCTTCCCAAAATCCAGAGATTTGTCCTGCAAGATTTTGAAAAAACGGTGGCATGAAGGCGCTCCGTGCAATTCATTATCTCTAAGTTAAAACTGCAGCCGCATCACTTCTTGATAGGCGCTCATCACTTTGTTGCGCACCGCAGCGGTCAGTTCCATGGCAAGGCTTGCCTTTTGCAGCCCGATCATGAGTTCGTGCACGTTTTGGTTTTTCCCGGAGGCAAATTCTTCGATGAGCTTGGCCTTGTCCTGCTGCAGGTCGTTGACCGCTGCGAGGGACTGGCGGACGGTTTCGGAAAAGCTGCGGGCCTGGGCTTCGGTGGCGGAAGCTGCACCGCGGACTTTTTGTCCTGAGGCGGTGGCCTGCGCTGCCTGGGCGTATGCCTTGAGGGCGACGGGGGTGATGGCCATGAGGAACCTCCTAGCGGCCGATTTCCAAGGCCTTGGCGAACATGTTCTTGGCCGTGGTGATGGTGGAGACATTGGCCTCGTAGGCGCGCATGGCCGAGAGCATCGTTGTCATTTCCTCCATCACGTTGATATCTGGATAATTCACGTATCCCTCCTCGTCGGCGTCCGGGTGTCCGGGCTCGTACACGCGCCGGAAGGGGCGGTCCTGGGTGCGTACCTCCTGCACCCGCACCCCGGAGAGGTTGCGCTCGCGGTCGAGCAGACTGGCGAAGGGCGACATGGGCGCTTCGGCGAAGAGGGGCTCTTTGCGGCGATATGGACCACCTTCCACGGTGCGCGTGGTCTTGGCGTTGGCAAGGTTCATGGCCGTCACATCCAATTGGGTGCGTTGCGCCGTGAGCCCGGAGGACGCGATGTCGATGGCTTGGATGAGGTCCATTACTTCCCTCCTTCTTGGATGATTTTTTGGATCCCGGCGTAGCCTTTTTGGAGCACGGTGGCCAAGGTGTTGTAGGACAAGGCGTTTTTGGTCATGAGGGCCATTTCCGTGTCCAAATTGACGCCGTCGGTGCCGGGAACCACGCGGGGGTGGAGTTCCCGCAGGACGCTGCCGATCTCGCCGGGACGAAAGGGGCTGGGAGCGTGTCCCGTCCGAGTGCGGGCCAGGCGGTGGGTGTCGTCCAGGTCGAGCGCGGCCTGGAGCGCTTTTTCAAACTCAAGCCGCCGCGGCTGGTAGCCTGGCGTATTGAGGTTGGCGATATTGGAACTGACGAGATTTTGACGTTCGAGCTGCAGGTCCATGACCGCGGCGCTGACTTCGAGGTGACGGGGAAATAGTGTCTTCATAGAGGGCATCTCCTTGACGCGGCTGCATGTGGGCCGTTTCGCCAAAGATGATTGCAATGGTCGTTCCAGTCCTGCAGAATGTAGGTGGGCGGCCGTCTCAGGAGAAGTTGGCATCACCCTTGCTTTTCTTTCGGGCAGGATTCCATTTTTTCCGTAAGGAGGATGCCATGAGTTCCCATCTGGACTATGAAATCAACAAGGAATTGGGTGAATGTTATTTGTTCATGGGGGATTACGACAAGGCAGAGTCGTATTACCTCAAGGCCGCCGGCAGTAACGGCATCCACCCGGATCCGTATCTGGGGCTGGCCACCATCGCGGTGCATCGGGGTGACTTGGAGCGGGCCCTGCACCTCTACGAGCGCGCCGAATCCATCGCCTCTTCGGACAAGTCGCTCACGGGCATTGGGCTCATTGCCATGGAGCAGGGGGATCTGGAGCGGGCGCACGAGGCGTACTCCAAGGCCTTGGGAATCAACCCCGAGAATTTGTACGCCCTCTTCGGGCTGGTACAGACCGCCCATCGTCTGAACCGCACCGCCGATGCGGTGGAGTATTTGCAGCGCTATCTGGAGGCGGATCCCGCCAAGGTGGAGGTGCGGTACTCTCTTGCCGGATGTCTGGTGGCGTGCGGCCGCAGCGCCGAGGCCCAGGAGCAGCTCCGTCATATTTTGGACCAGGACCCGAGCTACGCGCCGGCATTGGAACTTTTGGCCCAGCTGGTGTAACTGGCCTTGGCGTCCTCCCGGGCGGGTCTTTCGGCCCGCCCGATCTTGCCAAGGCGCGGCGATGCTGGCAGGAAGGCCCCACTTCGGATACGGGGGTGCCTATGGATATCTTGCCGGTACGCCGGGCGATCTTGAGCGTGACGGATAAAAGCGGGCTGGTGGACCTGGCCCGGTTTTTGGTGGATCAGGGAGTGGAGTTGGTGTCCACCGGGGGGACCCGGCGGCTTTTGGTGGCCGAGGGACTTGCGGTGCGCTCGGTGCGCGAGGTCACAGGATTTCCGGAGATCTTGGGCGGCCGCGTGAAGACCCTGCACCCGGCGGTGCACGCCGGGATCTTGGCGGACAAGGACGATCCGTCCCACCTGGCCGTGCTCAAGGATTTGGGTTTGGCCCCGTTTGATGTGGTGTGTGTCAATCTCTACAATTTCGCCCAGGCCGTGGAGCAGGCTTTGGATGATCGCCGGGCCATCGAACAGATCGACATCGGCGGCCCCACCATGCTGCGGGCGGCAGCCAAAAATTTCCATTCCGTGTGCGTGCTCCCACATCCGCGGGTGTATTCGGACTTCATGGCCGAGGTTGCGGCCCATGGCGGCGTCTCGTTGGCCTTTCGTCGGCGCATGTGCGTGGAGACCTTTGCCGCCACCGCCGCCTACGACGCCATGATCGCCGAGTATTTGCAGCGGGCCTGATCCTCAAGGAGAATTCCCCATCGCCTCTTCTCCGGTCGGCAATCTCACCGGGCTGCGTCCCGGACAGCTCAAGGCCCTCTCCCGTTTGTTCCATCGCCGTTTTCCGAGCCTGGGGGGCTTCACCCTGGATCAGGCCCGGGAAGTGGCCTTGCTTTCCGCGGACATGGGCCGACAGATCGGCCTGCTCATCTCCCGCAAGGGTATCCCGGAGATGGTGGTGGTGGGCGATGCCCACGGCCTCGTCATTCCGGAGCTCTCCCGCATCCGCCATGCCGGCTCCCGCCTGGCGGGGGTGCGTCTGCTCCATACGCATTTGGGGGACGGCCTGCTTTCCGAGGAAGACCTCATGGACATGGTCTTCCTGCGCCTCGACGCCGTCACCGTGGTGACGGTTTCGGCGCAAGGTGAGCCCCTCCAGGCCCAAACCGCACATCTGCTTCCCCCTGGGGCGGCGGAAGGCGCGTACCGGGTGCTGGATTCCTGTCGGGTGGAGCGGCATGCCGTGGACCTGGCGGCCGTCGTGGCCGGGGTGGAGGAAGAGCTGGATCGGGCGGGAGAAAGTATCGCCGCCAGCCTTTCCGAAGAGCGGGCCGTGCTGGTGCACGTGGGGCCTCAGCCCCGAGCCGTGGCGGAGGCTTCGTTGGCGGAGCTGGCGGAACTGTGCCGCACCGCGGGGCTTGATGTGGTGGGCCGGGTGGTGCAGCGCAATCCCTCCATCAATCCGCGCTCCATCCTCGGCAAGGGCAAACTCGCCGAGGTGGAGGTCCTCGCCTTGCAGCGCGAGGCCGGGGCCTTGGTGTTCGACTGTGAGCTCACCGCCACCCAGCAGCGCAATCTGTGCGAACTCACCGAGCGTAAAGTGCTCGACCGCACTCAGGTGATCCTCGACATCTTCGCCCAGCGCGCCAGAAGCCGCGAAGGCAAGCTCCAGGTGGAGATGGCCCAGCTCAAGTACACGCTTCCGCGGCTCATCAAGCAGAACCGGGCGCTCAGTCGGTTGACCGGCGGTATCGGCGGCCGGGGGCCGGGAGAGACCCGCTTGGAACTGGACCGCCGCAAGATCCGCGACCGCATCGCCGCCATCCGCCGCGAACTGGATGCGGTCCGCGCCCACCGCCGGGTCACCCGCAGCCGCCGCGAGCGCAGCGGCCTGCCCGTGGTCTCGTTGGTGGGCTATACCAATGCCGGGAAATCCACCCTGCTCAATACCCTCACCGGCAGCCAGGTCCTGGCCGAGGACAAGCTTTTTGCCACCCTGGATCCCACCACCCGCCTGCTGCGCGTCCCGCGTCTGCGCGACGTGGTCCTCACGGATACGGTGGGTTTCATCCGCCATCTGCCCGAGGACCTACGCGAGGCCTTCATGGCCACCCTGGAAGAGCTGGAAAACGCTGACCTCCTCCTGCACGTGGCCGACGCCGCCAGCCTCGAACTGGAAGAACAGATGGCCGCCGTGGAGGGTATCCTGGAAGATCTCCACCTGCAGGACGCTCCACGCCTCCTGGTGCTCAACAAGTGCGACCTCTTGGATGCCACGGCCAAGGACAACCTCATGGTCCGCTTCCCGGAGGCCGTCCTCGTCTCCGCCCGCTTCGGCCACGGGCTCGACGCCTTGGTGGAGCGGATTGTCGGGCATATGGGGCGACTGAATCGTCTTTTTTGATACAAAGCGTCTTTTTGTATTTTTCTTGCCGATTTGACATCCACCGTTCCCGGATGCTGAGAAAGGCTCCCGTTTTCTTTTTACCGCAAAGGAGCCTGTATGCAACACGACGCGTATCGCGCCATGTGGGAACGCTTGGATCTCGACCTGCCGGCCCATGACGGCCTCTTGCAGGTGCTCGGCAAATTTTACGGTGACATCTACATGTCCCAGCAGGGCCGACTGCAGGGCATGGAGTACTTGGACTTCGTCCTCTCCGAAGTCCACGGCCTGCGCATTCAAGAGCTCCAGGACGCCAAGGCTCAGGGGCGTAAGGTCATTGGCACGTTTTGCGTCTTTGTGCCGGAGGAGATCACCTTGGCCGCCGGCGCCATCCACGTAGGGCTGTGCTCCGGGGCCGAGGCCGGCACCGAGCTGGCCGAGCAGCTCGTGCCCCGCAATACCTGCGCGCTCATCAAGAGCTTCATCGGCTTCAAGCTCGCCAAACTCTGCCCGTTTACCCAGAGCTGTGACCTGGTGGTGGGCGAGACCACCTGCGATGGCAAGAAAAAGGCCTATGAGGCCTTTGCCGAGCACGTGCCCATGCTGGTGTTGGAAGTGCCGCAGCAAAAGCGGGCCTGTGATCGCGAGCTGTGGAAGGCCGAGGTGCTGCGCTACAAGGCCGAGGTGGAGGCCCTCACCGGCCAGACCATCACCGCCCAGTCTTTGGCCGCCGCCATCCGCACGGTCAATGCCCGGCGCCGGGTGTTGCAGCGGCTGGGCGCCTTGCGGGCGGCCAGTCCTGCCCCCATCTCCGGCCGTGACGCCCTGCTCATCAACCAGGTGAGCTTTTACGACGACCCCGAGCGCTTTACCGGCGCCATCAGCACCCTGTGCGACCAGATGGAGGCGCGGGTGGCTGCGGGCGAAGGCGTGGCGCCGGCGGATACCCCGCGGCTCTTGCTCTCCGGCTGTCCCATGGCGGTGCCCAATTGGAAGCTCCCGTACGTGGTGGAGAGCGCCGGCGCGGTCATCGTGGGCGAGGAATCGTGCATCGGTACCCGCAACACCCGCGATCTGGTGGATGAGTCCGGGACCACGGTGGAAGAGATGATCGACGCCATCGTGGACCGCTACCTGCGCATCGACTGCGCGTGCTTCACGCCCAATAGCGAGCGCATGGACAACGTGGTGGACTTGGCCCGGGCCCAGAAGGCCGACGGTGTGCTGCAATATACGCTGCTCTTCTGCCAGCCTTACGGCCACGAATCCATGAAGCTTGCCCGGCGCCTGGAGGCCGAGGGCATCCCGAATCTTGCCATCGAGACCGATTACTCCATGGAGGACGTGGAGCAGCTCAAGACCCGGGTGGAGGCTTTCGTGGAAATGCTGCGGAGCCGCCGTGGCTGAGATCGTCGCCCTGGGCATCGACGTGGGCTCCCGCTCCATGGAGTTGGTGGCCCTGGATGCCCAGGCCGCGGTGGTGGACAGCGCGCGCCTGCCCACCACCTTCCATCCTGTGGCCCAGCTTGCGGCCCTGCTGGCCGGCCGTACGGCCCCCATGGTGACGGCCACCGGTTATGGCCGGGAGTTGGTGGGGCAGGTGGTGGGGAGCGAAGTGGCCACCATCACCGAGATCACGGCCTACGCCCTGGGGGCGGCGGTGAGTGCCCCCAGGGCGCGCACCATCCTCGATATCGGCGGCCAGGATACCAAGGCCATCCGTCTGGATGCCCAGGGTCAGGTGCTCAAGTTCGAGATGAACGACCGCTGCGCCGCGGGTACCGGGAAGTTTTTGGAGCACATGGCCACGGTCTTCCAGATCCCGGTGGAGGAGTTCGGCGTCTTTGCCCTTGGCGGCCGGGAGGGGGTGCGCATCAACGCCATGTGCACGGTGTTTGCCGAGACCGAGGCCACGTCCCTCATGGCCCAGGGGCACCGGCCCGAAGACATCGCCTGGGCCCTGCACGCCTCGGTGTGCCAGCGCACCGCCTCCATGCTCGGCCGGGTGGGACTGACCCCGCCGCTGCTCTTTGCCGGCGGCGTGGCCCGCAACCCGTGCATGGTGCGTCTGGTGGAGAAGCTCACCGGGGTCTCGCCCATCATTCCCGAGGACCCGGACACGGTGGGCGCCTTAGGTGCCGCCTATCACGCCTGGAGGCGTTGGGCTTCGTCGGCGCAGTCCGCGTCGTGACGCAGGCGTTGGGCGAAGAGTCGGGCCTGGAGGTAACGGCCAAGGCAGCGCATGGCGTAGTCCGCATCGGTAAAGATCGGGACCCCATACTTTGCGAGCGCGTCGGTGAGGTGCGGCGCAGCCCCGTCCACGACCACGACGATGGGTTTGGCGCTGGTTTGGAAGAGGCGTCCGAGTCGGTCGAGGAAGGCGGCGCTGGCTTGAGGCGTGAACGAGGGGTTGAGCGGGATGAGCCCCACCACCAGGGCGTCCACGCCGGGATCGGCCTCAAAGGCGCAGGCGGCGGCCTCGAATACGGCTTCCGATGCCCCAGGGGTAAGATCCAGCGGATTGGTGAGGGCCACCAGGCGGCCCAGCCCATGGGCGTCGAGGGTATGCGCGATGGCCCGGCGGGTGTCTTCGCCGAGCACGGCCAGGCGCAGGTGGTAGCCTTCGCCGTGGATGGCGTCGGCCATGCCCACGGCTTCATACCCTGCAGAAGAAAGGGCGGCCACGCGGTTTCCGGTCACGGCCTTGGCGTGCAGCGCCTGGGCGAGGCGGAAAATCCCAGAAAATTCTGCAAAATCGCTGCTCACCACGGCCCCGGCCTGGGTCAGGCAGGCCTCGGCCACGGCGTAGTCGCCCGCCAGCGAGGCGGTATGGCTGGAGGTGGCGCTTTTGCCTTCCGGCGTGCGGCCGGCCTTGTAGACGATCACGGTTTTCCCCTGGAGTACGGCCTGGCGGGTGGCTGCGGCAAAGGCGAGACCGTCGCCGTCGGCAAAGCCTTCGGCGTAGACCGCCACCACGTCCATGGCCTCGTGCTGGGCAAGGTAGCCCATGAGGTCGCCCAGGGTGACGTCCGTTTGGTTCCCCATGGAGACGAGGTAGGCGGGGTGAAGGTCGGCAAAGCGGCTCATGCGCGTGGCCATGAACGCCCCGGACTGGCTGACGAAGGCTGCGCGGCAGGGGTTTTTTTGCGGCCGGCGGGGGAGTTTGTCTTCGGGGATGAACCAGGCGTCGTAGCGGCCGGGGTGGGAGATGATCCCCATGGAGTTGGCGCCCACGAACACCGGGGCATGTCCCTGGGCGCGGGCGGCGTCGATGCGCTGGCGAAGACCCTGGGCCAGGTCTTTGCTGTCTTCGGTCTCCCCAAGGCCGCCGGGGATGAGGAGCACGGCGGCAATGGGCGGCCCGTGGAAGATGTCGTCGAGAAGCTCCGGAACGCTGCGGGCGGGGACGGCGATGATGAGAAGATCCAGGGCGTGGGGGCGCGCCGCGAGATTCGGGATGCAGGTGACGCCGTCCACCTCCGTGGCCGTGGGGTGGATGACGAGGAGGCGCTCCGGGGCAAAGCCTTGGGCGAGCACGTTGTGGAGGATGGCGCGACCGAAATTGGTCCGTGAGGCAGACACCCCGGCGATGGCGATGCGCTGGGGATGGAGCAGGGCGTGGATCTGTTCCACAGGGCGCGGCGGCCGTTGCCGGGGGCGTTTGAGGGCAAAGCGGCACAGGCCGTCCAGCGGCAGCATCATGAAGTCGTGGAAGGCAAACGGGTTGATCTCCAGTTCTTCCAGCACGAAAGCGCCCTCGCCGGTGGTGGAGAAAAACCGGGCCGTGGCGATCATGGCCGTGAAGCATTCTTCGAGTTGTTCGTCGCTCACCAACCGGCGCTGGGCCCGGGTCTTGCCCGCAAGGATCTGGTAGCTGATGGTGCGGCGGAAGAGTTCGAAAAATTCCGTCCCTGAGGTGAGGTGCGCCGCGGCGCTCACCACTCCGCGCCACTTTTTGAGCCCTGCGGCCAGAAGCTCGGTATCCGTTCCCCCCACGCCGGCGGTGATCACCGGGCCGAATTCCCGGCTGTGGCGCAGCCCCACCAGCAGCTCGCTGCCCACGCTTTCGGAATCTTTGGGCATCCATTGGACGCAGAGCACGCCGAAGGTGTCCTGGATGAGGGCCTGGATGAGGTCGTCGCCGGTAAGCCCTTGATACCGCTGGGGCATGGTGGCTGGCGCGCGTTCCAGACGTTCGGCCTGCGCCGTGGCGGTCTCGTAGGGCAGGCGCCGGATGCCGGCGCGGATCTTTTCCGGCTGGTTGGGCAGGATGCGCACCCCGCCCACATCGCTTTTGTGGACGATGGCCGGGGACACAATCTTGAGCACCACCTGATCTCCGGAAAGCCCCTGGAGCTCATGGTCGGCAATACGCACGCCGCGGGGGAAGAACCGGGCTTGCGGCACGGTTTCTGCGCCCATGTGGCGCAGGAAAGCGTAGACCTCGTGCTCCAGAAGAAAATGTCGCCCCTCGGCGGCGGCGTGATGGAGCACGGCCTCCATGGCGGCAAAATCGATGGCGGTAGCGACGGGCATGGGGCGTCCTTCGTGGGAGGGGGAATACTATGCGGCCATGGATGCCTTCGCGTCCATGGCCGCAGTTGTCTAGGCAACGCGTTGCCTGGTTACGAGACCTTGAAGCGCTGCATGATGGTCCGCAGGTCCACGACCTTCTCGGTGACTTCGGCGGCGCGCATCTCCACGGTCTTGCTGTGATCCGTAAGCTCCGCGGCCAGGGTGCCCATGGCCTCGTTTTCCTGGGCCATGGCGTCCACCATGGTGTTGGTGGCCGCCACGCTCGTCGCCACCTCGCTTAAGCCCGCCGATGCCTGGCCCACGTTGTCGGCGATATCCCGTGTGGTCACGCTTTGCTCTTCCACCGCCGCCGCCACCGTGGCCACGACCTCATCAATGGCGGAGATGGCCTGGCTCACGTCGCCGATATTGGCGACCGTGCCGCCAATGGCCGTTTGGATGGCGCTGATGCGGTTGTGGATTTCCTGGGTGGCGGCGGCGGTTTGGTTGGCGAGCTCCTTGATCTCGTTGGCCACCACCGCAAAGCCTCGGCCCGCTTCCCCGGCTCGGGCCGCTTCGATGGTGGCGTTGAGGGCCAGGAGGTTGGTCTGGGAGGAAATGGCGGCGATGGCCTCCGTGACCTTGCCGATTTCTTGCGCGGCTTGCCCCAGTTCGCCCAGTTGCTGGCTGGTGACTTCGGCCTTGGCCACAGCGTCTTGGGTGACGCCCTTGGCCCGCTCGGTGTTGCCCGCGATCTCGGTGATGGTGGCGGTCATCTGCTCGGCGGCGGCGGCCACGGTGGCGACATTGGTGCTTGCCTGCTCCATGGCCGCGGCCACGGTGTTCATGCGCTCCCGCACCTCCTTGGCCTTGGCGGCGGCGTTCAGGGCCCCAGCTCTGCCTGCCTCGGCGTTGTCCGCCATGGTTTTAGCCATTTGGGTGAGTTCCGTGGCGTTGCGGTCGAGAACGTCGGCGGTCTCGGTCAGGGAATGGATGGTCTGCCGGGTGGCGTCGATCATGGCGGCGAGGCTTTGGGTCACGTCGCCGATGATGTCTCGTGCAGGGTACTCCACCGTGACGCAGTAGTCTCCTTGGGCGATGCGTTGGGTTGCGCCCGCCAATTGGCGCAAAGGCTTTTGGAGGCCCCGCACCAGGAGGAAGGCCACGATGAGGCCCATGGCGACGATTGCCGAGCCCACCATGAGGTTCTGTTGGAGGATGGTTTTATCCGCCCCCTGGAGGATCTCCGAGTGCTTGAGCCCGGTGGCGATGTAGAGGTCCCAGGGTTTAATGTAGCGCACGTAGGCGGTCTTGAGTTCGCCATCCCACGGGTATTCCAAAAACCCCTCTTTATGGTTGCGGAAGAGTTCGCCGATGGCGGGAAGTTCGAAGAGGTTTTTGCCTTCGAGCTTGGGGTGGACCCAGACGGTCCCTTGGGAATCATAGGCAAAGAAATAGCCGCTGCCGGCCACCTTGACCCCGCTGATGAAGTCCCGCACTTCGGGGGTGAGGATGGGCCGGCCCACGAAGAGCGCCCCGATCACTTTGCCGGAGCCGTCCTTGAGGGGCTCGTACACCGTGACATACCATTCCTTCACCACAAAGGCCCGGCCGGTGTAGGTTTTCCCCGCAAGAATGGCCTGGGTCACCGGACTGTCCGCCGGGATGTACGTGCCGATGGCCCGGGAGCCGTCGGCCTTCTTCACCGTGGTGCCGATGCGCAGGAGTTTGCCGTCCACCACCTGAAAGAGCGTCACGTCCGCGCCTTTGGCCGTGGCCTGGACTTGATCCACCAAGGTGGTGTCCCCAAAGAAGAGATCGAAATTCCCCGCGGAAAGCAGCGGGATCTCCCTTTTTTCCTGCGCCTTGGTGATCTGGTTCACCATGGTTACCGGCTGGATGGGCTTTTCCCCGAGTTTGGGGGTCCCCATGTCCGTTATTTCTTTTTGGAAGATGGCGAGGTCCCCCAGGAGTTTTTGCTGGAGGGAGTTGCTGTACATGGTCAGCGCCGCTTCCAGGGTGTCTCCCGCGCTTTTGAGGGAGTCCTTGCCTATGGAACAGGCGCTGTCTGTGGCCTCGCGGATACTGAAAGCGCTGATGCCCGCGATGCTGACCAGTACCAGCAGGATCATGCCGGCATACAGTTTCACGTGAAACGGGATGCGTTGGAAGATGTGCATGAGAGACCTCCTTGGGGGCGCGTGATGATGCAGGTGTTATACCTTGCTCGGAGAAATTGGCAAGGGTTGTGGCGGAGAAAATGCCTCGGGCCTAGGGGTGTGGTGCCGGGCCTTGGCGGCGTACATGGCGGCGTCCGCCTGACGCAGGAGTTCCTCGAAGCTCCAGTCCGGCTGCCATGAGGCGATGCCGATGGATGCGGACACGTGCACCCGTTGGGTCATGCCGGTGTGGGCGGGGATGTGGATGCCGAGCACCGCTTCTTCCAGACGCCGGGTGAGGGCCAGGGCGTCTTCGGGGCTGGATTCGGGCATGAGGATGGCAAACTCGTCACCACCGAGGCGCACGCAGATGTCGTAGCTGCGCACCATGCCGGCCAGGGTGCGGGCCACCTGCACGAGCACCAGGTCTCCCGCATCGTGCCCCAGGCGGTCGTTGACTGCCTTGAAGCCGTCGAGGTCGATGAAGAGGAGCTGCACGGGCCGGCCTTTGCGCCGTGCCAGGTCCAAAAGCCGCGGGGCGTGCCGCTCCATGTAGGCGCGGTTGTGGATGCCGGTGAGACTGTCGCGCACCGTGAGGGCGTCGAGCTCGGCGTGCTCCAAGGCCGTGATCAGGGTGGAGCCCAAAACGGCGCAGAAGTGATCGAGGAAATCCGTGGCCTTGGTGCGGGAAAAGCGTTCCGGATCGGTGTCCAGGGCGCTGAAGATGCCGATGGTGCGGCGGGCGTCGTATTTGTGGCGCAAGGGAAAGATGACGCAGGAGCTCCGGCCGGGAAAGTCCAGGCCCAAAAAGAACGCGGGATCCGGCACCCGCGTTGCGGGGCCGATGTAGGGGGAAAGTCGGCCGCGCCGGTCTTCGAGGAAGGTGAGCCGGTCGAGGAGTGCGCTTGCCGGGATTGCGGGAATGTCTTCAGGCAGGTGGCGGGCAAAGAGGTCGGCATCCAAGACCACACGTACGGCGGTGAGATGCGTCTCCATGCGGATGGCTTCCAGCACTGCGGGGAGGTCCTCCAGATCCGTGAGCTGGAGGATGCGGTCAATGGTGCGGCGGAAGGTTTGGAAGGTCTCCAGCAGCGACCGGTACGCCGCCACCGAAGTGGAAAAACCCTGTTTGGATGCGGCGATGGTCCGCTCCAGCCGGGCGATGCGCGCCTCGGCGTTGTGGAGCTGTTCCCCTGCGGCGAGCACCGCTTCGCGGAGCGCCTGGGCGTCTTCCGGGGCAATCCGGGGGGTGATGCGACGGGCGATTGCTTCGAGGAGTGTCGTGGGGTCCGAGTGCATAGCGGCTCCTTCAGCTCCGAATCATGGCGGCGGCATGGAGTCCTGCATGCCAGCCTGTGGCAAAGGCGGCGTGGAGGTTGAATCCGCCGGTGGGGCCGTCCATATCCAGGATCTCGCCGGCGAAAAAGAGGCCTGGGACGCGGCGGGACATGAGGGTGCGGGCGGTGATGTCGCTGCGCGCCACTCCGCCGCAGGTGATCATGGCCCGTTTCCAGCCGTCGTGGCCGGTGACGGGAAGCGTGAGCCCGGTTACGGCCTGGGAGAGGCCGCGGCGGGCCGAGGCCGACAGGTGGGCGATGGGAGTTTTTTCGTCCAGGCGGCAAAAATGTACGATGAAGCGCGCCAGCTTGGGGGGCGCCCAGGTTTCCAGCAGCCGGACGAGGCTTCGGCGCGGGGAGTTCCGGATGGCTTCGTGCAGGCGGCGGTCCATGGCGGCGGCGTCCATGCCGGGGGCGAGGTTGAGGCGAACGGCGGGGGAATTTCCTGCCTGCAGGGCCTTGGTGGCGTGTTTGCTCATGTCGAGCACCGCCGGTCCGGAAACGCCGCTGTGGGTGAAGAGCACCGGCCCGGTGGTGCGTCCGAGGCTGCGGCCGGCGGCGAGCACCGTGACCTCCGCCAGGGCGGAGCTGCCTTGCGCCGGTTGGGTCCCGGGGCAGTGCAGTCCCACGAGACCCGGATGCAGCGGCTCGATGCGGTGCCCCAGGGTTTCGGCCAGGCGGAAGCCGTCGCCGCGCGAGCCCGTGGCAGGATACGACATGCCACCGGTGGTGAGGATGACGGCGCGGCTTGCGATGGGGGCGCTGTGGGCGCAGCGGACGCGCCAATGGTCGCCCTCGGGACAAAGCTCCGTGACGCGGGTCTGGCAGCGCAGCTCCACCCCGTGGGCGCAGGCCGCGGCGGTGAGGATTTGGGCGAGCTCGCGTGCGCCAACGCTGGCGGGAAAGATCCGGCCGTCCGCCTCGGTGGTGAGCCGCACCCCCACGGTTTCCAGCACGGCGGTGAGCCGGGCAAGGGGAAGGCTATAGAAGGCAGGCTTGAGAAAGGCCGCGGCCGGGCCAAAGGCGGCGAGCAGGGCTTCGGTCTCCATCTGGTGGCTGACGTTGCCGCGGCCATGGCCGGTGAGGGCGAGCTTGCGGCCGGGCCGGTCCATGGACTCCAGAAGCACGACCTGGCAGCCGCGCTGCGCCGCAGCCAAGGCGGCCATGAGTCCGGCGGGGCCGGCGCCGATGACGGTGACGTGGTGCATGGAAAAAGCGCTAGTCCTGACCGGGAGGTAGAGCAAGGCGTACGCCGTCCACTGTTCCGCTGAACGGCTTTTTTTTTCGGTGAGCGGCATTGCCCAAAGCGAGGCAAACTCGATAGGCAAAGGCCACCGTAACCATTTACCTGGGAGGTTTGTGGCATGAAAAAGATTTTTGGATGGATGCTTGCATTGGCCCTGGTGTTGGTTTTGGCCATGCCGGCCCTGTCCGCGCCCATTGTGATCAAGTTTTCCCACGTGGTGGCCGAGGACACCCCCAAAGGCAAGATGGCCCTGAAGTTCAAAGAATTGGTGGACCAGCGCCTGGCCGGCAAGGTGGTGGTGGAGGTCTATCCCAACTCGCAGCTCTTTGGTGACGGCAAGGAATTGGAGGCCCTGCTTCTGGGCGATGTGCAGCTGCTGGCCCCTGCCTTGTCCAAGTTCCAGAAGTACACGCCCCTTTTGCAGATTTACGATCTGCCTTTCCTGTTCAAGGACATGAAGGCCATCGACACCTTCCAGCGCGGGCCCCGTGGCCAGGCGTTGCTCAATTCCATGAAGGACAAAGGCATCATCGGTCTGGGGTATCTCCATAACGGCCTCAAGCAGATCTCGGCCAACCATCCCATCCGGGTGCCTGCGGACGTCAAGGGCAAGAAGTTCCGCATCATGACTTCGGACGTCTTGGCCGCCCAGTACGAAGCCGTAGGCGCCATCCCCATCAAGAAGCCTTTCTCCGAGGTCTTCACCCTGCTGCAGACCAATGCCATCGATGGCCAGGAAAACACCTGGTCCAACATCTATTCCAAGAAGTTCTATGAGGTGCAGCCGTACATCACCGAGACCAACCACGGGATCCTGGACTAACTGGTGATCTCTTCGGTGGAGTTTTGGGACGGCCTGCCGGCGGACATCCGCGCGGAGCTGGAAAAGGCCCTGGCCGAGGCCATCGAGTATGGCAACCAGGTGGCGGCAGCCAAGGATCAGGAAGATAAACAGAAGATCATCGAGTCCAAGCGCAGCGAGATCATCACCCTCACCGAGGCCGAGCGCGCCCAGTGGGTGGAGGCCATGAAGCCCGTGTGGAAGCAGTTCGAGAGCGCCGTGGGCAAGGAAAACCTCGATGCCGCCATTGCCAGCAACGAGTAAGGGGGGCGTCTTGGCTCGTATCCGCAATGTGTTTGCGGCGCTGGAGGAGGGGATCATTTCCCTCCTCCTGGCGTCCATGACCCTTTTGGTCTTCGTCGAGGTCGTCTTTCGGTTTGTGCTGCATCAAGGCATCGCTTGGGCCCAGGAGCTTACCCTGCTGCTTTCGGGGTGGATGGTGCTCTTTGGCGTCTCCTACGGCATCAAGGTGGGCTCCCATATCGGCGTGGATGCGCTGGTGAAGATCCTCCCCCCCAAGGCGCGGCGCATGGTCAGCGTGGTGGCGGTGGTTTTGTGCTTGGCGTACTGCGGCCTTTTTCTCGTGGGCGGCTGGGCGTATATCGCCAAGCTCATGCGCGTGAATGTGTATCTGGAAGATCTTCCGATCCCCAAATGGGTGGCCAGCAGCATCATCCTCATCGGCATGGGACTTTTGGCATTGCGCCTTGTGGGACTTTTGGCGGCCCTGGTGCGTGGCGAGGCCGAGGGGTTCCAGCTCTTGGACGAGGCCAAGGAGAGCGTTTATTTGGCGCACGAGGAAAAACCCGCGGGACTGGAGGGGGATGACGAATGACTTCTCTGTGTCTTTTCTCCCTGCTTTTCCTGTTCATTGCCACGGGCATGCCCATCGCCTTTGCCCTGGGGCTTTCCAGTATCGCCACCATTTTATTTTTTTCCAACGATTCGCTTGCCTCCATCGCCCTCAAGCTGTTGGAGAGCGTTTCCGAGCATTACACCCTCCTCGCCATCCCCTTTTTCATCCTGTCGTCGCAATTTCTCACCACCGGTGGCGTGGCCCGGCGTATCATCCGTTTCGCCTTGGATTGCGTGGGCCACGTGCGCGGCGGCCTGGCCATGGCCGGGGTCTTGGCCTGCATGATCTTTGCCGCGGTGTCGGGGTCGTCGCCGGCCACGGTGGCCGCCATCGGTTCCATCGTCATCGGGGGCATGGTGCGGGCGGGGTATCCCGAGAGCTTTGCCGCAGGTGTCATCGCCAATGCCGGCACCCTGGGGATCCTCATCCCGCCGTCCATCGTCATGCTGGTGTATGCCGCCGCCACCCAGGAATCCGCGGCGCGGCTGTTCATGGCCGGCTTCATCCCCGGGATCCTCTTGGGCCTTGCCCTCATGGCCGCCATCTACGTGGTGGCGCGCGTCAAGGGCCTGCCCTCCCTGCCGTGGGCGGGAGTGCGGCAGATCGTCCGCTCGGGGCTGGCGGCGTCTGGTGGGCTGATGCTCATTGTCATCGTGCTCGGCACCATCTACGGCGGCGTGTGCAGCCCCACGGAGGCGGCGGCCATCTCCGCGGTGTACGCCTATTTTGTGGCGGTGTTCGTGTATCGGGACATGGGCCCGCTGCACCGGGTCCCGCTGCGCGCTGCGGGGGAGAGCGCGCTGCAGGCGGGCCTGCGCTTTGTGCGGGACGTCTTGCGGGCCGCGCCGCGCTCCGTCATGCACCCCGAGGTGCGTCATGTGGTGCTCGACGCCGCCAAGGTGAGCGTCATGCTGCTTTTCATCATCGGCAACGCCATGCTCTTTGCCCATGTGCTCACCACGGAACGCATCCCCCACACCATCGCCGAGACCATCGTGGGCTGGGGGCTCCCGGCGTGGGGGTTTCTCATCGTGGTCAATATCCTGCTTCTGGTGGCAGGCAACTTCATGGAGCCTTCGGCCATCACCATGATCATGATCCCCATCCTCTTCCCCATCGCCCGCAAACTGGGCATCGACCCCATCCATTTGGGCGTTGTCTGCGTGGTGAACATGGAAATCGGCATGATCACCCCGCCGGTGGGCCTCAACCTCTTCGTCACTGCCGGCATCACCGGCAGGGATCTCGCCTGGGTGGTGCGCGCCGCTGTGCCGTGGCTTTTGGTGCTGCTGGCCTTTTTGGTGTTCATCACCTATGTGCCGTCCGTCTCCCTCTTTTTGCCGGAACTCATCGACTCCATTCAGGGATATCGGTAGGCGGAAGCGGGACGATGCGGAGGCCCCATGGCGATCGAGCCTCGATTCCATGCCTTGGGGCGGTGGGTTCGCGAGACCTTCCGCCCCAGGCAGACCCTTGCCCAGCGCTACGCCGCCTTTCGGCGGGTGCTGGACCGTGATGCCCATACCCTCGAGTGCTTGGGTGCGCTCCACGAGCACCTGACGGGCGCCGACCCGGCCGATGCAGCGCGGATCCTGTGGTTGGCGCGCGAAAGTGTGTCCCGCGCCCGGGAACTCGTCCGAGCCCTTGCCCCCTTGGATACGCCGCTTTCCCGGGGCCTCGTGGATGCCCTCTTCCGCATTGCGGGCGCGCTTCCACCGCCCTCCCCGTGGCCTCAGGACCCGCCGTATGTGCTCTCCCTCTCCGAGGCCCACCGTTTTCCGCAGCGCTGCGGCGGCAAGGCGGTGGGGCTTTCCCGGCTGTTGTCCTTGGGCGCGTCGGTCCCCCCGGGTGTGGTGCTCACAGCCCAGGCCTTTGGGCGTTTTCTGACCGCCTCGGGCCTGGATACGGTCATTGCGCGGCATTTGCGCGTGGCGCGCGTGCACGACCCCGAGGCGGTGATCCGCGCCTGCGCCGCCATTCAGGAGGCCATTTTGGCGGCGGACCTCCCGGATGCGGTGGAAGCCGCCGTGGTGGAGGCCGTGCGGGGTCTGGGGGCCGACGTGCTTGCCGTGCGCTCCAGCGCCCTTGCCGAAGACGGCACGGATTCCTTTGCGGGCCAGTACGCCAGCGAGATCGGGGTGCCGGTGGAGGACCTCTTGATGGCCATCAAACGGGTGTATGCCGGCAAGTACTGCCCTCGGGCGGTCATCTACCGCATGCGCCAGGGCCTTCTGGATATGGAGACCGCCATGGCGGTGCTCATTCTGCCCCTGGTGCCGGCCGCGGTCAGCGGCGTGCTCTATACCCAGGACCATCATGGGGAGGCGCCGGTGCTGACGGTGCACGCGGTGCGCGGCCTTGGGGCGCGACTCATGGACGGTCAGGTGCGGCCGTCGCTTTTCGTGTTTTCCCGCTCCCATCCCCCGAGGCCGGTGTTGTTTCGGGATAGCGACGCCACGGGGCTTGACGCGGATGTGCTTGGCGATTTGGCCCGCATGGGGCTCTGGGTGGAAGCCCAGTGGAAAACCCCTCTCGACGTGGAGTGGGCCTTGGGCCCGCAGGGCTTGGTACTCCTGCAGGCCCGGCCGCTTCGGGTGCCCGGGCAGGCGTCGTGCGCCGAAGCACCACCTCCGGATGCGCCGCTTTTGGCCGTGGATTTGGACCGCGCGGCCCCGGGAATGGCCTGTGGCCCGGTGTTTCGGGCCTATAGCGGCCCCCAGTACCAGCAGATCCCTTCCGGTGCGGTGGTGGCGGTGGTGAGCCTGGCCCCGGCCTTGTCCGCCTTCATGGACCGCATCGGCGCCATCGTGGCGGAGCACGGCTCCCGGGCCAGCCATCTGGCCACGGTGGCCCGGGAGCGGGGGATCCCCGTGGTGGTGGGAATTGCTCCGGAGGCGCTGCCTCAAGGAATGGTGGTGACCGTGGACGGCGACCGAGGCTGCATTTGGGAGGGGTGCGTGGCCGGCGCTGCACCGCCTGCGGAGGAGAGCGCCTGGTCGCCTGCGCGTTGGGAGGCGGTGGCGGCGCGGACGGTGCGTCTTACCCGTCTGGACCCCGCGGCCCCGGACTTTGTGCCTGCGGCCTGTCAGAGCGTGCACGACGTGGTGCGCCTGGCGCACGAAGGCGCGGTGCGGGCCATGCTCCATGTGGCGGATCGCCGCGGCCGCGGCCTTGGCCGCGCCCGGCGCTTGCGCGTGGATGCGCCTTTTGCCCTGTACGTGCTGGATTTGGGTGCGGGGCTCGCGGCCCCGGGCCGTGGCCCGGTGGAGCTGGCGCAGGTGCACTCCACGCCTCTGCGTGCCGTGCTCGACGGGTTGCTTGCCGGTGCGCGCCACTGGGGTGGTGGGGTGTTTCACGCCGATTGGGCGGAGCTCGATCGGATTTCCGGGGGTATCGTCGGCCGGGAGAGCCGGACCCTCGGGAGTTTTGCCCTGGTGGACGCGGACTTTGCCCATCTGGGCCTGCGGCTGGGTTACCATTTCTCCCGCGTGGACGCCCTGGCCTCGCCGCGGGTGGAGGCCAATTACGTGCGCCTCAGCCTGGAAGGCGGCGGTGGCGCGGCCTTGGGGCAGGGTCTGCGCCAGGAGTGGGTGCGGCAGGTGCTGGAAGCGTCTGGGTTTACCGTGAGCGTGCGCGCCGAGCGCCTGGAGGCGGTACTGGCCCGCGCGTCCGCCGCTGCGACGCTCGCGGCCTGCCGGTTGGTGGGGCGGTTGGTGGCGGCGCTGCGTCTGCAGGATGCGGCCCTGCGTTCCGCCGATGATGTCACCGAAGCGGTACGCCGGTTTCTGGCGCACACGGAGTAGCGCCATGTCCCAAACGCACGGACCTATCACCTGGGTGACGGACCGATTGGCCGTGGGCCCGGCCCCCATGACTCCGGCGTATTTCCAGTTGCTGCGCGAGGCGGGGATCAGCGCGCTGCTCAATCTCTGCGCCGAATTTCCGGAGCTTCCGGACCTGCAGCGGCAGGCGGGCTTTGAGGTGTATTATCTGCCCATCCCCGACGAAGACGCGCCGGATCTGGACGCCTTGGACGCCGCCCTGGCCTGGCTCGATGAGGCCCTCTATCTCGGCAAAAAGGTGCTCATCCATTGCCGTTTTGGCATCGGTCGCACGGGCACGGTGCTCAACGCCTATTTTCTGCGCCGCGGGCTCGGGCATCGCCGCGCCTGGTGGGCCTTGCGGCCGCTGCGCTCCAAGCCCACCAACTTTGCCCAGTGGCGGGCGGTGCGGCGCTATGGCCGCCAGAATCCGAGCCTGAGGACGGAGACCCCGTCGCTGACCTTCCCGTCCTCTCTGGACCTCGCTTCGGTGTTCGCTGGCTATGAACGCCTCCTTGCCCTTGCCGACCAGGCCGTCGCCGGTCTTCCCCAATGCGGCGTCCACCATGAGCGCTGCTGCCATCGTCCCGGAGATTTGAGCCTTGCCGCGGCCGCGGCCTTGGCTCAGTATGTGGATGCGCACCTGCCCAGCGCAACGCGGCGCACCATCAGGCTGCGTGCCGTGGCCAACGTACGGCGTGAAGACCGCGTCCGCCGCACGCAGGCGCCGGGTTCCTGCCTGATGGGCGTGGGCGCGCTGTGCCCGCTTTTGGCTTCCGGCCGCTGCCGCATCCCTCGGGGCCGGCCGCTGGCCTGCCGCCTTTGGGGGCTCGATGCCCACGGCGCTGCCCGGCTCTGGGAGGAAACCCTGGCCCCGGCCTTGGAGGACTTGGACCGGCAGACCTGGGCCGTGGTCACGGATGGGGCCCCCATTTCCGTGCTGCCGCGCTTTTCCTTTGCCCAGGTGGTGTCCGGCAGGTGGGTGCAGATGGTGTTTGCCGCCATGGTGGAAAAAAAGCTTGCCAAAGGTGCCGCCATTTTCTAATGGCCCTCTTCCACGCGGAGAGGTGGCCGAGATGGTTTAAGGCGCACGCCTGGAGAGCGTGTGTGCTCGAAAGGGCACCGGAGGTTCGAATCCTCTCCTCTCCGCCAGATCTTTCCTTTTTTCCAACAAGGGAACTCCATCCGGTGACAGAGTATGGTGACGAGGGAAGCCGGGTGGCGGTACTGATCATGAACCCCGTGAGATCCGAGAGGAAGCAGCGGTAGTGACCCAGGCCGGGTACCCGGCTTCCCTGGCAGGAGCGAATTTTCGTTCCTGCCTTTTTTTGTGCTCATGGCTCGGACGCGGCTGGCGACGGATCCTCGATGGGCCACAGGGGAAAGAAGTCCGCAGGCAGGCGGTGGACGGGAACAGTGCGGGCAAGCGACTGCCACTGCGGCCAGTCAGGGGGCGTGCGTACTGTGAACTCAGGGAACACGAGGGCGGCGTGGTGGAGGAAAAGGCCGCCTTCCGTGCGCTCCGTGCCATAGCGGCCGTCGCCCACGATGGGATGTCCACAGGCGGCAAGGTGGGCGCGGATATGGTGCCGCCGGCCCTTGAGGATGCGCACCAATACCAGCGTGGAATCGGCCTCGTGGCAGAGGGGCCAGATATGGGTGTGGCGCAGGAGCGAGGGATCGGGCTCCGGCAGCACCCGGACCCGACGCCGGCGGGCGTCGTCGATGCGGGCGGTGCACGTCCGCGCTTGGGTGCAGTGCCCGTGCACCACGGCCAGATACCATTTGCGCACCCGCCCTTCCTCTTGCCACGCGTGGTATTGCGCTGCCGCCGCAGGGGTGGCTGCAGCGAGCACGACCCCTGAGGTCGGGGTGTCCAGGCGGTTGAGGAGTTGCCAGCCGGAAAGCCCCAAAAGCGGCAGGGCCTCTTCCAGGCTTCCTGGGGATGCGCCGCGCACGCTCGGCATGCCCGCGGGCTTGGCCAGGGCGGCAAAGGCGTCCGTTTGCGCGAGCAGCCGGGCCGCAGGCATGGACACACCCGGCGATGCGGCGTTGTCGTCGGTGATGGTCACCCATTGCCCCGGCTGCACGAGCGCCCCTTTGCGGCCAGGTCTGCCATCCACCAGCACGCGTCCGGCCTCGATGAGCTGTTGCCGCCCGCGGCGGCCAAGGGGGCACATGCGCCCCAGGACCACGTCCAGGCGGGCAGGGGCGGGGCCGGGGAAGCGAAAGGCCGCCATCACGCCTGCCGCATGGCCATGCGGAAGATCTCGTGGGGATCGAGGATGAGGATCACCCGGCCGTCCCCCAGGATGGTGGCCCCGGAAATGCCGGGGATATCCCCAAGGTAGTCACCGAGGGCCTTGATCACCACATCCTGACGCAGCAGGAGCTCGTCCACCACCAACCCCAGGCGCCGGTCCTGGACCGCGATGAGCACCGTGGGCAGGGTTTTGTCGGGGCGTGGTGCCGTGGGCAGACCGAGGATGTCCGCCAAGTGCACCAAAGCCACCACTTCGCCGCGCAAGGTGACGGCGTCCCGGCGGTTGACCCGTGAGATGCTCTCCTTGGGGATCTTGGTGGTCTCGGAGACGGCGTCCAGGGGGATGGCGAAGATATGTCCGGAGACCCGCACCAAGAGGGCGTCGATGATGGCCAGGGTGAGGGGAAGCGACAGGGTGAAGCGTGTGCCCTTGCCCACCTCGGAGGTCACCTGCACCGAGCCTTTGAGCTCCTTGATGTTGGTGCGCACCACGTCCATGCCCACGCCCCGGCCGGAGATGTCCGTCACCTGCGCGGCGGTGGAAAACCCTGGGGCGAAGATGAGCTCCCGGGCCGCGGCGTCGTCCATGTTTCGGGCCTGCTCCGGGGTGATGAGGCCCTTTTCCACCCCTTTTTGGCGCATGATGTCCGGGTCGATGCCCCGGCCGTCGTCTTCCACCTCGATGACCACGGCGTTGCCTTTGTGGGCGGCGCGCACCCACACCCGGCCGGTTTCCGGCTTGCCCTGGCGTCGCCGTTCCTCCGGGGGTTCCAGCCCGTGGTCCACGGCGTTGCGCAGGATATGCACCAAGGGGTCGCCGATGACTTCCACCACACTCTTGTCGAGCTCGGTCTCTTCCCCTTCGGTGATGAGCTCCACCTGCTTGCCGGACTTGCGCGAAAGGTCGCGGATGAGGCGTGGGAATTTGGAGAACACCGTATGCACCGGCAGCATGCGCACGTGCATGATGGTGTCTTGCAGGTCGTCGGAGATGCGCGTCATGGCGTCGGTGGTCTCTTGAAGGTGTTGGGCCACTTCGTGGGGGTCGCCGCCGGCAGCCAGGTCCCGGGCCAGCATGGCGAAACGGTTGCGGTTGATGATGAGCTCGCCGATGAGGTTCATGAGGTGGTCGAGCTTGGCGTGCTCCACGCGGATGGTGTTCGTGCCGCGGCGCTCCGCGGCCGGGGCGGCGGGGGCTGGCGTCGGGGTGGGGTCAGGTGTGGGCCTGGAGGACTCTTGGGGCGTTGGGGCAGTGGGGGGTGCCTCTGGCGCTGGGGCGGGCTGGTCTGCGGCCCGGGGGGCCTTGAGGCCTGCAAGGGCCGACTCCACCATGCTTTCCAGGATGCCGGCCTCCTGGGCGAGGAGGTCGAGCATCACGGAAAAGTCGATGCCTTCGTCCCGGGCCTTGCCCACCAATTGGGCCGTGCGCTGGGCGTAGACGCGCAGCTCCTCCAAGTCCATGTAGGCGCAGGCGTTGTGCAGGCTGGTGAGCGAGCGGTAGATGGCGTCCACCAGATCCCGCTGGGCGGCGTCCGTGCGCAGTCCCTCCAGGGCCGCGAAGATGGTGGCCAGCTGCTGGCGCACCGTGCCTTCGAAGACTTCCAGGTCTTCGGCGTCGCGGCCGGCGGGCGCTGCCGTCGGGGGGGCAGGCGGTTCGACACAGGCGGTCGGGGCGCTTGCCGTGAGGGCGCGTACGGCGGAGAGCGCCGGGGTGATGTCGGGCGCAGTGACGCGGCCGGTGGGCTCGATGGCGGCGATAAGCGCCTCGAGGGCGTCCACCGCGGCGAGCAGCGCATCGATCATGGGGCGGGATACGGCGCATTCGCCCTTGCGCGCTCGGCCAAGGAGTGTCTCCGCCTCGTGGGCCAGCTCGTTCATCTCCACGTACCCGATGATGCCGGCGTTGCCCTTGAGGTTGTGGAAGGCGCGGAAGAGGTCGTGGATGAGCTCGGTGTTTTCGGGATTGGATTCCAGCTCCACCAGGCCGCGGGAGAGATTGCCCGTGATCTCCGCCGCTTCCTCGAGAAAATCCCCCAGGTGCTCTTCATTGACGATGGCAAGGTTGTAACTCTGTGCCGTGGGGGCCGGCGGCGGGAGCTCGCAGGAGCAGTCTTGGGCCAGGACGCGGTCCAGCTCGGCCATGATGGGGGCGATGTCCAGGTCGCCTTCCGCACCCGTGGTCTCCAGGGCATCGAGCATGGCGCGCAGGGCGTCGGTGGTCTTGAGAATGAGGTCCATGGTCTCGGGCCGCAGGTGGCATTCGCCCTTGCGCAGGGCGTCGAGGACGTTTTCCCCCTTGTGCGCCAACTGGTTCATGCGGGTGAGTCCCAAAAATCCCGAAGCGCCTTTGAGGGAGTGCATGGGCCGGAAGATGGCATCGAGGAGAGCGCGGTTTTGGGGATCGCGCTCCAGTTCCAGCAGGGCGGGTTCGATGGTCTCCAGGTGCTCCCGGGCTTCGACGATGAAGTCGCCAAACACGTCGTCCATGGGCGCGGCCATAGTCTCCTCCTAGCCCAAGAGCATCTTGACGTTGCGCATGAGTTTTTCCGGTTGGGCGGGCTTGACCATATACATGTTGGCCCCCAGCCGCAGGCCGGATTGGATGTCCTGCTCCTGGCCTTCCGTGGAGAGCACGATGATGGGCAGGTCCCGGTAGGCCTCCTGCTCACGCACGGTGCGGATGAAGGTCAGGCCGTCCATGCGCGGCATGTTGACGTCGGAGATGAGCAGATCCACGGGTTGCTTGGCGCTGTAGAGTTTTTCCAGGCCGTCGATGCCGTCTTCCGCGGCGGTGACCTTGAATCCTTCTTTCTTGAGGATGAACGCCACGAGGTTGCGTACGGTTTTGGAGTCGTCCACGATGAGAATGTGCTTGGCCATGAGAACTCCTCAAGGTTGGAGAACGGCGCGCACGATGGCGGCCACGGAAAGAATGCCGATGAGGCGGCCCTGACGGGGGATGATCCCGGCCAAGAGCCGGTTGCCTTCGCCCAGTCGGGCTTCCACGTTCCATTCCACCTCGCCGTGGCGCACCTGCTCCATGGCGCACAGCCCGTGCACCACGAGACCGAGCTGCAGCCCTTCGCCGCGGCACAGGACGATGAAGCGCTCCTGGTCTTCGGCACGCATGGGGATCTCCAGGAGCTCCGCAAGGCGCACCAAGGGCGTGACCCGGCCGCGCAGCTGGGTGATCCCGGCCACGGCCTTGGGGGCCGCAGGAAGACGGGTGGGGGCTACGAAGGGCACCACTTCCTGGACCTCGGCCACGGGCAGGAAGTATTCTTCACCGCACACGCGAAAGCCCACCAACCGCAAGCGGCTGTCCGCCGCTGGGGCGGGGGCGCCTTGGACGGCCTCCTGCTTTGGCATGGCCTTGGGTGGATGCGGCGCGGCCGGCGCGGGCGCCGGGGCCTCGGGCTGGGGCGCGGGCGGCGTGGCCGGGGGTGCTGGTGGGGTTTCGGTGCGCGCGGCGCAGGGGCGTGGGGGGGCGTCTTGCTCCACGCACAAGCCGGCGTACTGGCGTAAAAACAGGACCTCTTCCGGGGTGAGCTCTCCGGCCGCCGGCAAATCCAGGGGGAGGTCCTGGAAATAGGCTTCCGGGCTGACGACCTGGGTCATGCGGCCTCCGGCAGGTACTGGGTGAGAATCTCTTGCGCCAGCGCCAGGTACTCCTGGGCGCCTCGGCTGGTGGGGGCGGTATGGAGGATGGGTTTACCCTGGGCGCTGGCTTCACGAAATTTGGTGTCCATGCTGATGACCGTGCGGCAGACGCGGGGGCCCAACTTGCGTCCCATGAGCTCCAAGACCCGGCGGCAGGCGCCGGCTCGGCGGTCGTACAGGGTGGCGAGCACCCGCACCGGGATGCGGCGGCGCAGGCCCCGCTCCAGGGTGCGCACGGTGTGGAAGAGCAGCGAGAGCCCATGCAGGGCGAGGAAATCCGTTTGCACGGGGACGAGCACCAGATGGGCCGCGGCCAGGGCGTTGACGAGCAGCACGCCCAGGTGCGGCGGGCAGTCTACGATGGCCACATCGAAGGGTTCGGGGATGGCGGCCAGGCGCCGGGCGAGGATGCCGCCTTTTTCCGGGATGTCCCGCAAGGATTGCTCCAGGTCGGACAGGGCGCTCACCGCAGGTACCAGGGCGAAGCCGAAGTCCCGGCGCGGACTTACGGCCTTGGGCCAGGCGGCGGCGTCGGGCTGGGGGGCAAAGAGGTCCAGGGCGGAGCCGGTGAGCGTGCCGGGATAGTGGGAGAGGTGGATGGAGGCGCAGGCATGGGGGTCGAGGTCGATGAGCAGTACGCGCTTGCCCAGACGCTCGAAGCTCGCCGCCAGGGAGACGGCCGTGGTGGTCTTCCCCACCCCGCCTTTTTGGTTGGCCACGGCAATGGTCTTCATGGCTGCCCCCCCAGGAGGCGGGCGAGGAGTCGCTCCCAGGCGCGGCGGTCGTCCTGGTCCAGGTCGGTAAACTGGATGCCGAGGAGCGCCTGCCAGCCCTGCCGCTCTGCCCGCGCCACGCGGCCCACGGCACGCAGCTCCTGGTGGGCGGCGTTTTCCAGGGCCTTGAAAAATCCTGGATGGTAGAGGTTGAGGCGCGGCACCACGAGCCGCACTTCCACCAGGGCCCCAGGGGCAAGGGGGAGGCCGCATTCCACGGCAAGCCCGGTGGCAGAGACATCCCGGCACGTGGCGTCCGTCCAGGCCGCAGGCGGGAAGGCCACTTCCCGCAGCCGCAAACGGTAGGCCTTGGCCAGCCGAGGTGTCCTCCGTCGCTCCTTCATGCGCTGGGCTCCTTGCGGTAGATGATACAGCCGGGATGCTGTACCGGCCGGAAGGCGCGGGAGAGGTTGTGCACCGATTCCGAATGCCCCAAAAAGAGGTACCCGCCCGGCAGGAGATTGTCGTAGAACCCCGCGAGTACCCGCCGTTTCATGTCGTCGTCGAAGTAGATGATGACATTGCGGCAGAAGACCACGTGGCTGCGTTCCACCCGGCGCACCTGCAGGCGGTCGCTCAGGTTGATCTGGCCAAAGTGCACCAGGCGCTGCACCTCCTCGTTGATCCGAAAGCGGCCGCCGCCTTCGTTGTGGAAGTATCTGGCAATGATTCCAGGCGGCGTGGTGCGCAGGCTGTATTCGGAATAGATGCCGCGCCGAGCGGTATGCAGTACCGCCTCGGAGAGATCGTTGGCCGTGATGCGAATATCCCACGATCCAATGCTATTTCCAAGCACTTCATGGCAGACAATGGCTAATGTGTAGGGCTCTTCTCCAGTGGAACACCCTGCAGACCATATATGGATGGAACGCGTGCTTTTTTGGGACTCGATAATCTCGGGAAGAACGTTTTTTTGGAATACATCGATTTGCGGTGGATTGCGAAAGAAGCTCGTTTCGTTGGTTGTAATGACCTCGAAGAGCTTGGTGAGTTCTTGCTTGCGGTCCGGATCGAACTTGAGAAAATAGTAATACTCGTTGAAATTTTTGAGATTGAGCTCCCGCAGGCGGTTGGCGAGGCGGTTTTCCAGGAGATATTTGCGGTTTTCTCCAATATAGATGCCGCTTTGCTCATAGATGAAGTCACGGAGATTGCGGAAGGCCTCGTCGTCGATGCGAGTTTCCCGCTCTAGGGTGATGGTCTTGGAGAAGAGCGAACTCATGGCCGCATCTCCCCGGATGCAGTATCGAGGGCGTCCAGGGCCCGCTCGGCCGCGGCCTGGATGTCTGGGTTGGGGTTGGCGAGGGCGGCGAGCAGGGCGTGGAAGGCCGCGTGCCCGCCCATGTGGCCGAGGGTTTCCACAGCCTTGATGGCCAGCAGGGTGTTGTCGCTTTGCACCATGGGGATGAGGCGCGGGGCAAAGCGGGTGGCACGGCGCTCGGCCAAGGTCTCCATGGCCCGCACCCGTACCCAGTCGTCGGGGTCCTCGAGGAGGGTGGCCACGTGGTCTTCCCAGGCCGGGTCGGTCTTGGCCAGGTGGGCTGCGGCCTCTGCCAGGGCGAGGCGCACTGGGGCACTGGGGTCGTGGACGAGGGAAAGCAGGGCGGCGTGGATGGACGCGTCACCTTGCGCTGCCGGCACCAGGGCTTCCAAGGCCAGACGCCGCACGTCTTCCACCGGATCGTGCAAAAGCTGCACGAGCTCGTGGACAAAGCGTTCGGCCCCCAGGCGACCCAAGGCAGCGGCTGCGAGAAACCGCTCCAGGGGGGCCGGGGAGTGGGCCATTTCCAAAAAGTGGGCCTCCACCTCAGGTCCGCCGATGGCCACCGCGGCCTCCAGGGCGGCTTCTTTGACGTCGTTGTACGGGTGCTGCAGAAAATCGAGGATCTCCGGGGCGCAGTGACGGCATCGCAGCGTCGTGCCCAGGAACGCCAGGGCGTTTTTGAGTACCGTGCCGTCCGTGGCCGTAGCGAGGATCTCGCGAAACCTGTCGTGGAGGCGTTGGTCCCCATGGCGGGCCATGACCGCGCTCATGCGGCGCTGCATGTCCCGGCCGTGCAGGGGAAAGACCTCGGCCAGGCGCAGGGCCGCTTCCGGGGTGCCGAGGCGGTCGCTCACTGCCACGGCCACGGTTGCCAGGGCCTCGTCGTCTGTGGCGTGCAGGGCGGCGTCCAGAGCGGCCTCCAGGGCGGGGGCGCTGGTGTGGCTCAAGGAGGCGATGGCCTCGATGGCCTTTTCTAGGCGCTCCGGGTCCTGGTCCGGGTTTATGGTTGCCGCCAGGGCGAGCATGCGCCCGGCCGCCTCGCCGTTGCCAATGGCCCCGAGGCCGTGCATGGCGGCGTCTTGGATGTCTGGGTCTTCGTCGTCCAGGGCGATGCGCAGATACCTGCCAAAACTCGCCCGCTCCGCTTCCGGCAGCCAGGAGAGGGCCTTGGGACCCAAAAGGCGCACCACGGCCCGGACCATCTTGTTGCGCAAGGCATCCGGGGCGTCGTGCATGCGGGCCAAAAGCAAGGGGGCGGCCTTGCGGTTGCCCATGGCCGCCAGGGCGTCCACGATCATGGAGGCCACGAGCTCCGAACTGTCTTTCAGGGCGCCGGCCAAGGCCTGGATGGAGGATTCGTGGCCGATCTTCATAAGCGCCTCGATGACGGCAAAGCGCACCCATTCGTCGTCCCCCAGGGCGCGGTTGAGGGCCGAGGCCGCCTCCGGGTAGCCCAGTTCCCCCAGGCTCACGGCCGCCTGATAGCGCACGTTGACGTCCGGGTCGTGGAGCAGGGCGTCGCACAGCGGCGGCACGGCCGTGGCATCGCCGCACGCGCCGAGGATATCGGCGGTAAAGATGCGCACGTCCGGGTCGGGATCGGTGAGCAGCGGCAGCAGCGCGTCCTGGTGCGGCCCTGCCAGGGAGCGCAAGAGGTCCATGGCTAGGTTGCGGGGCACGGGATCGTTTTCCCGCAGCAACGGCAGCAGGGCTTCCACCGTGACGCGGCCGCCGAGATGGCGCAAGGCCATGTCCACCGCCTCCTGCACCCCGGGACTCGGGGAGTGGAGTAGCTGCACCAGCAGGGGGATGGCTTCCTCCATTCGGGCTTCTGCGGCCAGGAAGGCCCCTTCGCGTTGCGCTTCGATGTGCGGACTCTGCAGGAGGGAGAGGATATCAGCCATGAGCGTTCCGTCCTTGGTAGGGCTCGCGGCGCGGGGTGTCCGCAAGCTGGATCAATGTTGCGGCAATGGCGTCGAGATCCACTACCGCATCGGTGAGGCCGGCGTCCACTACGGCCTTGGGCATGCCGTATACCGTGCACGTGGCTTCGCTCTGCGCAAGCACCACCCCGCCTGCGGCCTTGAGCCGCCGGGCGCCTTCCAGGCCGTCGCTGCCCATGCCGGTCATGATGAGGGCCGCGGCGCGGCCGGCACAGGTGCGCGCCACCGAGGCGATGAGCTCGGTGGCCGAGGGCTTGTAGAGGGCGTCTTGAGGCTCTTGGCCCACTTCGGCATGGAGTCGCAGCCCCTGGCGCCGCACCCGCAGATGCAGCCCTCCGGGGCCTACGAGCACCAACCCCGGGGCAAGGGGCATGCCGTCTTCCGCCTCGCGCACCGTAATGGCGCTGGTGGCGTCCAGACGCTGGGCAAAGGGGCCGGTAAAGGCCCGGGGCATGTGCTGGGCGATGAGGATGGGCACCGGGAAGTGGGCGGGCAGGGCCGCAAGGATGCGTTGCACCGCCGGCGGGCCGCCGGTGGAGACGCCGATGGCGATGAGTTCCACGCCTTTGGGCCCAATGCCGGGCGCCGGGGCGGGGCGCGGCGCGGCAGAAACTTTGGGGGCGCGCCGCCGGGCCACGGCCTTGACCTTGGCGCGCAGCTCGGCCTCGATGTGCACGATCTCGAGGCTCACCCGCGATAGGGCCTTGGGGATGAAGTCCACGGCCCCGGCCTCCATGGCGGCCAGGGTCTCCTCGGCCCCTTCGCGGGTGAGCGAGCTCACCATGAGAATGGGGCGGGGGGTCTCGGCCATGATGCGGCGCACGGCGGAGATGCCGTCCATGACCGGCATGTCCACGTCCATGGTGACCACGTCCGGGTCCAGGTGCCGCACCAACTCCACGGCCTCCTCGCCGTTGCGGGCGGTGCCGACCACCTCGATTTCCGGATCACCGGCCAGCATGGTGGCCAGGGCCTTGCGCATAAAGGCGGAGTCATCCACCACCAGCACGCGGATCATGCAGGCTCCTTGGGTTGTTGGTGACGTGCGTCATCGGCCGTGGGTATGATAACCAAAAGCCCATCCCCGGGGCAAGGGCATGTCCCTCCCCGAGCGGCCTCGCCCACCGTGCCTGACCAACAAAAACGGCGCCCGCAGGCGCCGTGGAGATGTTCTGCGCTCACAGAGCGTCCATTATAATTTGAAGTATAGATCAGATACTCCGTTGGTATAAGGTGCACTTCCACGGATACTCCCCGTATTATATACTCCATCGTCATACTGGGTATCGATTGCCTGGCAAACATCATAAGGAACATTGTCAAATCCAATGTACATCGCAGTAAGGTTATGTACCGTAGCGTACCCTATTCCGATGTTGCCGCCATAGATGTTCGCCGGATTTCTGGTTCCATCAGCAGTCGTCGGGCCGCTGATGATGTTTGCCAAGCGCATATGCCACCACGCTTGACAGGTTTCTGTGTTTAAACCCGATGTACAAACAAAATTGAATCCATCAATAAGACCATCGCTGTCGCCAGGGGTTACTGCTGACCAACGAGAGCTTGCTGTGTTGTCATCACCAGGGTACTTGCCGTATTTATCGTAATACGTGTACGTCGCCGCAAGGATTTCCCGGTACTGGTTGTAGAGCCGCTTGACCTTTGCGTTGTTGATGAGCTCTTGCCCCTTGAGCACCGCGCCCAGGATGATGCCGATGATCACCAGCACAATGGCCATTTCGATGAGGGTAAAACCCCGCTGTCCTCTTGCCTTGTCCATACTTGACCTCCGTTGTGGGTTTTCCCGCCGGGTGCGCCACTGGGCCTGGCCGCGTCCCCGTGGCGCCCAGATGGGGGAGCCGCGTCCGTTGCCCGCAGTTTGGTTTTTGATGCAAAAATTCGCCGTTTCCTAGTGCGCCTCCGTGTTCCCGGTCAAGAGGGAGCGCCCGTGTCAACAGATTGTCATGGTCGGGCCGCCTGCGACTGGGGGGCCTGGCTTGCGAGGGTGGTAAGGAGCCGCCGGGCGGCGCGGTTTTCCGGATATTGGGCCACCAGGCGGGTGAGTTCCTCGCGTGCCTCCGGGATGCGGTTTTGGGCAAGCAAGGCCTGTGCCAGGTAGAGCCGAGTGGTGGCGTCGGCGCGGCCTTCGGCCACAAGCCCCCGGAAGATGGCCTCGGCCTGCGCCCCATTTCCCGCGCGCAGGGCGAGCACCCCTTCCCAGCGCCGCACCACCGCGCTGCCGGCGCCGGCCACGCGGCGCAGGCTTTCCAGGAGCTGGCGCACCCGCGCCGTATCCTGCGCCCCCCAGGCTGCGGCCAAATCCCGTTCCAGCTCGAGCACGCGCTGGTTGTGGCGGGCGCGTTGGGAGAAGACCTGCTCCAGCTCCAGGGTGGGCCGCGCCAGGTCCTCGATGCCGATCTTGGTGCGTACCGGCGCTGGCGGCGGCGGTGGCGGGGCCTGGGGGAGGATTTCCTGGGCTGGCGGCGGCGGTGGCGCCTGCGTGGGCGCTGTGGGCGGCGCCGGGGCCGGTTCTATGGTCCGTGTGGCCTGGAGCCGTGGCCCCAGGCGTTCCACCTCGCCCTGCACCCAGTGGACCAACGCCCAGCCCGCCCCCACGCAGGCGGCAAGGATACTCACGCCCACGGCGATGCGGCGCACGACCCGCAGGGGCACGAGCCGTCGGGGGGTGTGCACCGGGGCCGGCGGCGGTGGCTGGGGCGCGGCGGCGTTTTTCTTGAGACTTTCGTAGATGAGGCTCATGGGGCTACCCGGATGTGCATGACCACCACGAGTTCGCGGGTGGTCTCGCTATCGGCGCGGCGGCCAAAGAGCCAGCCCAGGCCAGGGACTTCGGCCAGGGCGGGCACTCCGCGGTCGCCTTTGCTTGAGTCGCGGAAGATGAGCCCGCCGAGGATGATGGTGTCGCCGTTTCGGGCCCGCACATTGGTGCTCACGTTGCGCACGTCCACCTTGGGCAGGGTCACTTCCGATTGGTCCACGAAGGTGGCCTTGTTGGAGAGGTCCACCTTGCTGGTGATGGGAAAGATCTCCAGGTCCACGCTGCCGTCGTCGCGCAAAAACGGCACCACCCCGAGCATCACCCCCTCGAAGGCCGAGGCGGTCTCGGTGCTGATGGTGACTCCGTTGTCGTCGCTCTCCCTGGTGAGCTCGCGGATGTAGTTCATGGTGGTGCCCGAGGTCACCAGGGCCGGCAGGCCATGGCGGGCGCGCACGTGGGGGTTGGAGATGATCTTCACCCCGCCGAAGGTTTTGAGCGCATCCACCGTGGTGTTGAGGATGAAGTCGTAGGTGTCGTCCGAGGTGGGCGCGAGCGAGGAGGGGAATACGATGGGCCCGCCCACGTTGGCGTAGCCGGTCTGCATCCGTCCGGTGCCGTTGGAAGAACCCAGGCCGATTTCGAAGACCCGCTCCCCGAACACCCGGCGTTGGACGAAATTCCAGTCCACGCCCAGGTTGAAGCCTTCGGAGAGAGTGACTTCGAGGATCTGGGCGTCGATGACCACTTGGCGGCTGAGCTTGCGATCCAGGCGTTCGATGAGGCGGGCCACGGCCTCCATGCGGCGCGGCGTGGTCTGCACGTAGAGGGTCCCGGCCACCGGGTCCAGGGTGAAGGTCCCCATGGCCCCTTCCGGGCCGGCGAGCAGGGTGCGCAGGTTGGCGGCCAGTTGTCCGTAGAGGGAGCCTTCCTCCGCGCCCTTGTTGAGGGAGGATTCCACCTGGAAGGCCGAGCGCAGATTGGAGGTGGTGGTGTCGGCGCTGGCGGAGCCGAAGATGTCGCCTCCGGTGGCGATGTCCACGCCGGCGCGGGTGTTCATGAACTCCAGTTGGAAGACGCGTTCGGTGAAGCGCTGCACCACCAGGGTATTGCCGCGCACCTCCCAATGCACGTCAAAGGCGCCCAGGAGGCTTTCCACCACCTGCTGGCTGATGGCGTTCTCGAAGCTGATGGTCACGCGGTTGTCGAGGCTGAGGGCCGGGTCGATGACCAGGTCCATGCCGGCGTTGCGCACCACCACGTAGAGCACGTCGGCCAGGGGCTCGGAGCGCACGGAGATGGTGATACGCGTCTCTTCCAGGGGATTGTAGCGGGGCGGGGCGATCTCCAACGCCGGGGCCTGGGCCGGGGCCTGGGCTTCGAGGTTCTGGATCTCGCTTTGGCGCGCGGCGTGGGTCTGGCGCTGTTCGTCGGCCAGGGCTTCTTGGAGTTGGCGGTATCCGGACCCAGGCTCCAGGGTGTTGCGGGCCAGAGGCGGGGCGCAGGCGGCAAGAAGGACGAGGAGAAAGGCGAGACTAACGCGCATGCTTGAGGGCCTCCAATTGGCGAAGGAGCAGGATGGCTTGATCGGCGTTGATGGATTGTCCCCCCGAAGCGGCCGAGGCATTGGCTGCCTGGGCCGGGGTCTCCAGGGTGGCGTTGGCAAAGGCCGGGGGCTCTTGGGATGCCCGCTCCAAGCGCACGGCAAGCGGCGGGATCCACGGCACCATCTCCAGGGCGCCGGCGGCCTCGAGCAGCACCCCCTGGGACGAGATGGCGTGCACCCGGCGGCCGTCCGGGAGCCTGTCGCCCACCCGGAACACCCGGCCGTCGATGAGGGCCAGGCGCTCGGCCCCTTGGGGCACGATGAGGGTGAGCCGCGTGGCGGTGCGGCCCGTGGTGGTGCGCTGGGAAATGACCGACGTCTCCAGGGAGGCGATGGCCGCCTGGGTGGGGCCTCTGTCCAGGGCCTCCAGGGCCGCGGTGATGGTGCTGCGCCAGGCGGGGTCCGGCAGCGTGGGGGGCGTCATGTCCGGCACTTCGGGGACGTGGCGGGCCACCTGTTCCTGGACCCCGGGCACGTACAGGTATGCCGCCCCTCCCAGGGCTGCGAAAGCGGCCCCCATCAGGGCATATCGGATCAGTACGGCGCGCAGGTACGGGTGCATGGCTATTTCCCGAAGTTTCGGTGCAGGGTCATGGTGAAGGCGTTGCCGTCCATGTCGAAATGGAGATCCGCCGCGGCCACCGTGTAGTCTGCGGCGGCAAGATCCCGTTGGAAGGCGTCGAAGACCGCCTGGGCCTGGGTCATGGGAAGCTCGATGCCGCCGGTAAGCTGCAGCTGCACGCTCCAGGGTTCATAGCGCATCTCCAGGGTGAGGAGCCGGCAGGATTCGGGCTTGAGACGGGCAAGTTCGTTCCACAGCGCGGCCACAGGGGGCGCGGCTTCGGCCTGGAGCACGGCCTGGGCGGTGGCATGTACGCCCTGGGCCAGGGCCGCGTGCTCGGCGGAAAAGGCGGTCTCCTGCTGCACTTGGGCCAAATCCCGCAACAGCTCCGCCTTGCGGGCGGCAAGACGCTCGGCCTGCTGCGCAAGGTCCGCTGCCGTGGAGTGGAGCCACAGCCCGCCTGCCGTCAAGAAAAGGCCCAAAAGCAGCACCATGGCCCAGGCCAGGGGCTCCCAGGGGCGCAGGGCCGCGGCCAGACGCTCCGTGGGGGAGGTGAGGCTTGCGCCGTGGTGCACGTGCGCCAGGGGCAGGGCGGAATACCGCGTGCCTGTTTCGGTGCGCAGGGCGCACACCGGCAGGGCGCGGGCGTCTTCCAGGGGAAGGTCGCGGGTGGGGGTGAGCCCGGCCACCCAGAGGGTCTGGTCCACCTCGAAGCCGTTTTCCTTGCCCGCAAAGGTGATGTCCGCCTGCAGGGCGCGCACGGCGCTCGCCCAGGCCGGGCCGTGGTCTTCGGCGAGCATTTGCCGCCGGCCCCAGAGCACGTGGCCTTGGCGCACCACCAGGGCGGTGATGCTGCCGGGAAACTGGAGAAATCCTGCCACGGTGCCGCGCTCGCCGCGCAGGATGCCCAAAAGCAGGGAGCTGGCGTCGTGAAGGAGCAGGCCGTGGCGGGACTTGGCGTGCAGGTGCCCTAGGCGCGCCGTTTCCGCCGAGGTCATGAGGTGAAAGCCCAGCAGGGTGTGGTTGGGCCCCAGACGCTTGCGGGAAAGGGGAAGGAGCGTCGTGGTGTCGTCCAACTCCCCGCCGCGGGCAAGCAGGCGGCGGGCAAGGAGCGGGGCGTACTTGGGCGGGGCGTCCACGCGCACCGCGCCCGGCCCCAGGGTGTCGCGGGTATCGGCCACCCAGAGGCGGAAACGCTCCAGGCCGTCCTTTTCATCAAGCAGCGTGATTTCGCCGCGGGCCAGGAGCATACGACCGGCGCTGCAGTCCAGCACCACTTCCGTGGCCGGTGCCGGGGCCACGGGGATTTGCGCCAGGGGCGCGTCCGTGGAGGAGGCGGTGGGCTCGGGCGCGCTTGACGGCGCAGGCGGGGCCTCGGGCGGTGCGGGTGGCGTGTCCGCAGGCGGTGCGGCGGGCTTCTCTTGCGGGGCGCTCGGGGGCGTCGCAGGCGCATCCGGGGGTGCGGCCTCGGTGGGCGGCGTTTCGGGGGGGGCTGCCGCCGAGGGCGTTGGCGGGGAGACGGCCTCTGCCGGGGGCTGCGGCGCGCTCCATGCCGGCGGGGGGGTGAGCGCTTCGGCGGGAATTTCCGGGAGTTCCTCCACCTCCCAGGTGGAGGGGAGTTCCACCAGGTCTTCGCTGGGGGGGAGATCGGCCGGATGCGCCGCGTTTTCTGCGGCAGGCCCTGGTGTGGAGTCTGCGGGTGCCTCCGGGGCAGGCTCCGGGACATGCGGCATATTGGCGAGCACGTGCTCCGGCGAGAGGAAATCGTCGTCCAGCGGGGCCGCGTCTGTGGTGGGCGGCTCTGGGACGGCGTCGGGGCGGGACTTGGGGTCCTGGGTCATGGCGTTGGCTCCAGGCTCAGGAATTGGCCGGTAAGCTGCAGTTGGTAGCGCTCGGTGGCGTTGGCCTCGTCTTCTTCCACACGGGTGATGGAGAAGCGCTCGGGCTGGAAGCGGTAGCCCCCGGGCCGGGGATGGGCGTTGGAGACGATGAGCAGCACCGCTGCGGTCTCTTCCCAACTGGTCTCCCGGTCCACGAGGATGGGATAGCGGCGCAGGGCTTCCGGGCGCAGGCGCGGGGCGCAGGCAAGGAGCTCCTGCCAGGCCTGCACCTCGGCGCGTTGCTGGCGCAGTTGGGAAATCCCCTCGGCCAGCATGGCGTTTTCCCGCTCCAAGGCCGCGGCGCGTGCGCCTTCCACCATGGCCGCTTCAAAGGCCCGGCCACAGAACACGGCCCCTGCGGCCACAACCATCAGGGCCACGGCGGCCCACAGCCCCATGCGCATCATGCCCCCAATTTGGTCACCAGTTCGTACACCGGCATGAGCAGCCCCACCATGATCAGGGCAAACATGCCGCCGAGGAAAATCATAATCATGGGCTCCAAGGTCTTGGAGAGCACCTCCACCAGGCCCGCCAGCTTTTGCCGGTAGAGCTCGGCCACGTACTGCGCCTGCTCATCCAGCTTGCCCGTCATCTCGCCCACGGCGAGCATGCGCACCGCAAAAGGGTCGAGGGCCTGGTTTTGGCGCAAGGCATCGGAAAGAATGAGCCCCGCCATAATGGACTTGCGCGTTCCCTGCAATCGCGCCTTGTACACTTCGTTGCCCGTGGATTCGATGACCAAGGAGAGGGAGCGGAGCACGCCGATGCCGGCGCCGATGGTGATGCCGAGGTATTCGGTGGCCCGGGCCGTAAGCGAGGTGTGCAGGATGAGGGAGAGCACCGGCACGCGCAAGGCGAGCATGCTGAGGGCGTAGCGCACGGCCAGGAAGCGCTTGCGCGCCCAGGCAAGCACCCCCCCCAAGACGGCGAGCACCCCCAGGGAGGTGAGAAACCAGTTCTGGAACCAGTCGGCCATGGCCATGAGCAGCCGCGTGGGCGCGGGAAGCTCCACCCCCATGTCTTGAAAGAGCATCACCAGCTGCGGCACCACGTACCAAAACCAGAACACCACGGCCAAGGTGACGACGACAAGCAGAAAGGCCGGATAGGTGAGGGCCCGTTTGGTGCCGCTCACGATGTCGTGGATGTGGCGCAGGTGCGCGCCGCTCTTGTGGAGCATGGTGTCCAGCTGCCCGGTCTCTTCGCCGATGCCCACCATGTGGCGCACCACGAACGGGGCGATCTGTGTTTGGCGGGCGAGAGACTCGCTGAGGGTCTGGCCGGACTGGATGTCGGCGCGGATGCAGGTGATGGCGTTTTTGAGGCGTGGATTTTTGGTGTCGATGGACAGCTCTTCCAGGGCCTCCATCACCGTGACCCCAGCACCCACGAGCATGCCGAGGTTGTTGTAGAATTCCGAGAGCTCCAGGCGCGAGATCTTTCCGATCCCCAGTCCGGTGCGCCGGATGAAGGCGTCCACAGCCCGGGGCAGGGGTTGGATTTCCAGGGCGATGCCGCCGGTGGTCTCCACGTAGCGCACCGCTGCCTCGGGATCCGTGACCGGGAGGTCCAGGACTCCGGATTCGATGCTGCCAGCGCTGGTGAGGATTTTGAAGCGAAAAAGCGGCATGGCTATCTCGGGGCGTAGCGGGTGGTGCCGAGCACGCGCATGAGCTCCGCCACCGTGGTGTCTCCTTGCAGGGCCTTGTCCACGCCTACCTGGAACATGGAACGGAAGCCTTGGGCCTGGGCCGTGGCCTCCAGTTCCGCCAGCGGCGCCTCGGCTTCGAGCAGGGTGCGCAGTTCCGGCGAGACGATGAAGATTTCATAGACCAGGGTGCGGCCGAGATATCCGGTCATGCCGCACGTCGCGCACCCTCGGCCGCGGAAGAGACGCTCGGGGTGCGTGCCCAGGTAGCGGGCCTCGGCCTCGGAGGGCGTGTACTCTTCCCGGCATTGGGGGCAGATGGTGCGCACCAGGCGTTGGCTCACCACCGCCACCAGGGACTCGGCGATGCTGAGGCTGTCGAGCCCCAGGCCCCGCATGCGCGGAATGGCGCCGATGGCCGTGTTGCTGTGCAGCGTGGAGAGCACCAAGTGGCCGGTGGTGGCGGCGGTGATGGCGGTCTTGGCCGTGAGTTCGTCGCGCATCTCGCCGATGAGGATGATGTCCGGATCGTGGCGCAGAAAGTAGCGCATGGCATTGGCAAAGTCGTAACCTGCGGCCTCATTCACCTGGGTCTGGCGCGCCAAGGGCACGATGTACTCGATGGGGTTTTCCACGGTGAGTACGTTTTTGCCCAAGAGATCCAGGGCCGAGAGCCCCGCCACCAAGGTGGTGGACTTGCCCGAGCCCGTGGGGCCGGTGAGCAGGATGATGCCGAAGGGCTCCTGAAAGGCCCGCTCCAGGTTGCCGAGATCCTGGGGGAGAAAGCCCAGGGCGCGCAGGCTGAGGTTGGCCCGCTCTTGCAAGAGCAATCGCAGCACCAGGTTTTCGCCGTACGGGGTGACCACCGAGGAGACGCGCACGTCGAACTTGCGCTCCAGGAGATTCGCACTCCAGCGGCCGTCCTGGGGCAGGCGCTGCTCGGAGATGTCCATGCCGGCCATGAGCTTGATGGCGGTGATGGCGCGTTTCAGGTTCGGGGGGTAGAAGCGCACGCTGCGCAGCACCCCGTCCACCCGGAAGGCGACGTTGATGCCGTGCTCCATGGGACGGATATGGATGTCCGAGGCCCGCTCCTTGATGGCGAAAAGGAGGAGGTGCTCCACGAAGCGGTCCGGGTTCACGGTGAGGGAGGTGTCGTTCGCCAGGATGCGGGCCTCGCGCTCCAGGATTTCCTCCACCGGGTTTTCCAGGAAGAAGAAGTAGTTGTAGATGGCGGCAACGACCTTGCTCTCTTCGGTGAGCACCACCTGCGGTTTTTTGCCGCAAAAGCGCAGGCAGGCCTGCTCCAGGTCGGGCCCGGGCAGGCTGGACGTGGCCACGCGCACGGCCTCACCCTCCAGGCGCAGGGGCAGCATGCGCAGATTGAGGCAGGTCTGGCGGTTGAAGCTGCGCAGCAGCGCAAGGTCCGGCACCTCGCGGGTGATGTCCACGTGCTCGATCCCCAGCTGCTCGCTCAAGGCCTGGGTGAGGTCGTATTCGGAGACGATGCCGATACCCGTGAGCACTTCACCGAGTTTTTCCTTGGTGACCCGCTGCTCCTGCAGGGCGTAGTGGATGTGCTGGTCCGTGATGAGACCTCGCTCCTTGAGGAGGTCTCCCAGGCGGATGACGGGTTGGCTCATGGCTGGGCTCCTTGGGTGGAGGCGTTGGGCCGCAGAACTTCCCAGAGCACGGCGGCGGCGCTGAGACGTTTCCCATCCACCTCCCACAAGGGGACGAAGGCCAGGGCCATGGAGAGACCGAGCATGGCCGCCACCGCCCACGTCCAGGGGAGGTTGTCCACGGCGCCGCGTTCCTGCCGCACTTCCCCAAGGGCCGCCCCGAGCACCCGGCCATCGAGGGCTCGGGCATCCAGGGCCATGCAGGCGTAGAGGGCCCGTTCCAGGATGAGGTTGGCCAGGCGGACGTTGCCCCGGCACCCCCGCCACAGTCGCCGCGCTCCCCAGGGGGTGAGCCGCAGTTGGGATCCGGCGGTGGCGAGCTTGAAATGGGTGTAGTCGACCAATTCCTGGCGGGAGAGCTCCGGCAGGGTGCGGGAGATGGCGATGCGGCTCTTGAGCTGGCGCAGGCAGGGCTCGGTGAGGCGTTCGGCGAGCTCCGGCTGGGCGATGAGCAGCACCTGCACCAGCTTGTGGCCGCCGAACTCGAAGTTGCCCAGAAGCCGCAGGGCCTCCAGGGAGTCGAAGGTCAGGTTGTGGGCCTCGTCCACGGCGATGACGCAGATGCGGCCTTCTTGATAGCGGGCGAGGAAAAATTCCTGCAGGGCCCGTTGGTGGTCCAGAAGCGTCCAGCCGGGATCGGGATGCAGGCCGAAGTCCTCGGCAATGGCCCGGAACAGGTCTTCCTTGGTGAACATGGTGGTGAAGACCCAGGCGAAGTCCACCGGTTCGGATTCCAGGCGGGAGAAGAGCTGCAAGGCCAGGGAGGTCTTGCCCACGCCCACCTCGCCCATGAGGGCGAGAAAGCCTTTGCGCGTGAGGATGCCGTGGGCAAGCTCTTCGAGGATGGTGCGGGTGGCCGGGGTGTGGAAAAAATGTTCCTGGCTCGTGGCCATGGAAAAGGGGTTGCCCGTGATGTGCAGCCGCGCAAAGGGGTGGTCGTGGGAAGAGAGCATGGCCCGCTTCTTGGGGAAAAAACGCTGGCGGTGTCAAGGATGGATGCGGGAAAACCGCAGGTACGGCGCGTTCACGGACACAAGCTCTGCACGAAGGCCGGGGTGGCGAAGTCCACGATGTCGTCGTGCACGGGGCGCAGATCGGTGGGATTGGCGCTGTAATCGGTGTCGTTGGTCTGGTCCGTGCCGTTACTGACGATGAGAAACGCCGCGGTCTGGTTGGTGCCGTTCACCAGGGTGAGGGTCCGGTTGCCGCTCAGGTAGGCCACGGCGCCCAAGCGCCCCCAGCGGTGGGCCGCCTGGGCGGAAAACCAGGCCGCTGGCGGCAGGGCGCAGCCATTGGCCTTGGCATAGCCGAGCACCTCGTTGCGGGCGCTGCGCACCATGCGCTTGGCTTCGGCCATCACGTCCCGCTTGGTGCCGGAGACGATGCGCGGCAGCAGGGCCGCCACCATGAGGCTCATGATCACCAGGATGATGGCCATTTCCACCAGGGAAAATCCCTTACCAATGGGTTTGGGCGAAATGGGACGGTACATACACGAAATCCGTGTGCTTGAGGTCGAAGTTTCCCGGCGGGATGGCCGCGATATGGCCCACGAAGGCCTTGGCATCGATTTCGGCCGTACCGTTGGTGAGCACCCCGCCGGTCCAGACGCTGGTGGCGCCGGTGAAGGAAAAGTCGCCATGGGCCTCCAGGTACATGCGCTGGGCGGCGTCGGTGGAGGCGTTGGTGGCGTCCGTAAAGGTCGTCCCATCCAGGGAAATCTGGGTGGTGATCTTGGAAAGGGACGCCTTTTCCACCACAAAGACCTGAATGTCCGCCAGGGTGCCGGTGGCGTTGAAGTTGAGGCGCAAGATCCCTTTGTTCATGGAAAGGTTCTTGAAGACATAGGAGCCGCTTTGCAGCGTGAGCATACCGTTTTTGGGGATGGTGACGCTTCCGTAATTGCCGGGAGCAAGCGGGCCGCCCGAGCTGACGTCGGGCCCGGTGGAGGCAAAGGTCTGCATCCGGGGGATCCCGGGGGAGACGTAGGGCTGTAGCCCGGGGACAGGACTTTGATTTTGCTGGATAGTCCCCGTGACACTGCCTGGCGCAGTCACCGTCACCGTGCCGCCGGCAACGACATTGCCATGCACCGTTCCACGGATGTGGACACTTCCTGCGGCATACACATTGCCGTAAACATCCGTGTTTTGAGCAATGGTGATGTCTCCGCCCGCATGGATGTCGCCGTGAATGATCACGTGTTGGGCAAGCGAGATGGAACCGTTGGCGATGATCCCCGATGCCTGGGTGTTTTGGGCAAGATCGACCGCGCCGCCGGCGAAGATCGTTCCATTGATGTCCACATTTTGCTGGATGGCGATGGATCCGTCACTGGCGACGTTGCCGGTGACGTCGGAGTTCTGGGGCATGGCGATGGCCGCGGGACTGAAGAGCAGGTGCTGGGTGGCGTTGTGGGCCTGGGGGGAGGTGTTGGTCCCGGTGCAGATGAGGTAGTAGAGTTCTTCCATGCCCATCCATTCCACGAGGTCGTCCTTGGGGTCCGTGGTATTGAGTACCGGGGCCGTGTAGTCCAGGTCTTGGGTGGTGTCGTGGCCGCGGGAGGCTACCCAGAAGGCGGCGCTGATGCTCCCTCCCCCGGAGACGATCTGGGTGGCGGTGGCGTTGGGGATGGTGCAGACACTGATAGTGGAGGAAAAGGGGCGGTAGGTGTAGGCGCGGCCCCAGATGTCGGTATCCGGCAGTTGGGCGCTGGTGAGGTTGGCGGGCAGGGTGTCGTTGTGGGCATCGGCCCACTCGACGATGGCGTGGCGCAGGGCCAGCAGGGCCTCTTTGCCCTCCTGGCGTTTTTCGTGCCGGGTGCTGGAGACGAGCGCCGGCACCACCAGGGCGGCAAGGATGCCGAGGAGGACGAGGACGATGGCGGCTTCCACCAGGGTGAACCCACGCTGCGGCATAGCTACTCCGGGAAGAAGAATTGGGCGCTTTTGAGGGTGACCCGTTGCCGGTAGGAACCCGTGCCCTCGGTCCAACCGAGTAGGACCTTGTCCATGAGGGCGTTCCAGGTGGCGTTCATGGTGACCGTGTGCGCGAAATACTCGCTGGCCGCGTAGCGGTGCTCCGGCGCCACCCCGCCGTCCAGGCCCGAGATCGTGAGATCGCTGCACCCGGCGCAGTTGAACCACACGTGGGTGGTGTATTGCCCGCTGGTGGCGTTGCGCAGGATCTCCACGCGCACCGGATAGGTAACGGTGCCGGTTTCGTCGAAATAGGTTTGGTTGGAAGAGCGGACGTAATTGGGGTGCGGTGGGCTGCCGTCAGACGGGGTGAAATTGTGTTTGAGGTCGTCTTTGCCCCGGTCCAGATCGCTGCTTCCCGTATTGTTTCCCCAATAGGCGATGCCCAGGTGGTCGCGGTGGCTTTTCGGATCGCCAAAAGCCCCAGAGGTATAGAAATCGAACTCCACCGCCATCTTGGGCGGCAGCACGAAGGGGGAGACGCCGTTATCGCCGGGCTGGTTGAAGGTGCTGGCGTATCCCAGGGCCGAACCCTTGCCGCCGCAGGACTGATGCGAGTTGGTGGCCGCGCTCACCACGGCGAAGGTAAAGCCGTCGGCGAGCGGATTGCCGACTTTTTCCACCGTGAAGGTGAAATAGGCCCGCAGTCCCTTGCCCAGGGTGCACTTGCCGCTGGTGCAGACCGGCGTGCCGCTGGTGGCGTTGAGATTCCCCGTGTACCACACGCAGCCGTAGGAAAATGCGGGGGTCGTGCCATTGGGGATGCCGAGGACGATGGACGAGGGCGTGATCTTGGCGCCCAGATCGTTGAGCCCGCTGGTCACGGCTACGGTGTGCAGGAGGATGTCGTCCCAGGTGGCCAGGGCGCCGGGGGTCTGCGCGCCTTTTGCCCGTTCGGCGCACAGGATGGTCTTGAGGTGCGGCAGCGTGACGGCAAGGATCAGGTCGTCGTCCGCCTGCCGGGCGTCGGTGCTGGCGTTCAGCGCCGCGTCTTCTTGAAAGTCCGGCCCCGAGCTTGCCACCACGAAGGCCACGTCCGCGATGGTCTGGCCTTCTGGGGAAACGAAGGTACCTGATGTGGCGTTGGCGGCGCACACGTCGCCGGTGAGGTTCGGATCCCGCCGGTAGCGGATGGCGTTTCCCCAAGGGTCCTTGGGCGCGCCCAAAGGGGCCAGGGTGGCGGGAAGGATGCGGGAGTTGGCCTGCGCCACGCCGATGACGCCGTCCCGCACCGCCTGGAGCGTGGCGCGGGCCTCGCTCATCTTGCCGCGCAGGATGCCGCTTTTGAGGGTCGGCACCACCATGGCGGCGATAAGCCCCAGCACCACCAGGACGATGGCCAGCTCCACCAAGGTGAATCCACGCCGTATCTTCATTGCGGCCCCACCACGTTACGCAGATATCCCATGACCTCATATCCTTGGACCGGGAGCACCACATCGTCTTTGGTGGGCGAGGAAAAGTCCATGCTCGCCGCAAGCGGCACGATGGTGGCGGTATTGAGTCCCGCAAGGCTGGGGTGGTCGGCCGCGCGGTTCTTCCCCAGGCTGACCACGGCAAAGGCGATGCTGGTGCGGTTTTCGCCTTCCGGCAGCAGGATGGCCCGGGAGGCGTTCCCATCGGGAAGCGTCAGGGTCTGGTCGCGGGCGGCGTCCGTGACCACGGCGAAGGACTCGTCAAGCGCAAGCCCGGCGGTGGTGACCCCGCGGATCATGCGCAGCCCCCCGCCCCAGGGGTCCAGCCCGGTTGCGTTGCTGCAGCGCAGAAAATCGGCGTCGCTGGGGTAGTGCTCGTGGAGCAGGCTCGCCCGCAGCATACAGTCGCGTACTTCCAAGAGTTGGGCCCGCGCTTTGGCCAGGCGCCGGGTCTCGGCCAAGGTGTTCCACGAGAGCACGCCCACGGCAAGGAGCAGCCCGATGATCACGAGGGCGATGCTCACTTCCAGGAGGCTGAAGCCGGTGCAGGCCGTGGCGCGTATCTGCTTCATGGGGCGGTGGTTTCGCTGTGGGGACCGCGGGACACCCCGAGGTCCTGGAGGCGGCCGTTGGCAATGGAGTAGAACCAGCCGTGGAGAAAGAGGCGGCGGCCTCGGCTCCAGGCCCGGCGCACCAAGACGTTGTGCGCCAGCGCCTCGACCCCGTGGCGCACGTTGAGCTGGCCGATGTCGTCCACGTCTGCCTCAGGGTGCGCTTCCACCAGGCGGCGGACCGATTCGAGCCAATGGTCGAGCACGCCGGGGGTCGTCCCCCGCATCACCGCCTCGATGCCGCCGCAGCGCGAATGCCCGCAGACGATGATGTGCTCCACGCGCAAGACATCGATGGCATATTGGAGCACGCACATGAGGTTCATGTCCGTGTTGATGATCTGATTGGCGATATTGCGGTGCACGAAGACTTCCCCGGGCATGACCCCGGTGAGCTGATCCGCGGGCACGCGGCTGTCGGCGCAGCCGATCCACAAGAACTTGGGTTTGTGCTGGCGTTCCAGTTTGCGGAAGAATCCGGGATAGTCGCGCTCCATGCGTTCGGCCCAGGCGGCGTTGTTGCGAAGCAGTTGGGCGATGTCGGTCATGGGAACTCCGGCTTTCTTTGTGGTTTGTGGGGAGTATGGATGTCGCCTAGAGGTGCTCGGGACCTGGTGTCAAGGTCGGCTGTGCGCCCGTGGCGTCCTGGGGCTGGGCTGCTGTCGCCGGAGCGTGCTTGACAGGGGCGGTGCTGGCGGGTGAGCATTTTTGCATGGAGCGATCACAGGAAACAGCAGACGCCCGCCGGTATCCGCGCCTGGAATGCTTGGCGCCGGTGCGGGTGCGCTACGCGGGATGGCGGGTGCAGTTCGCCCGCATGGTGGACCATAGCGACGGCGGTTTTCGCGTGCTGTCGCGTTCCGCCTTCGAGGAAGGGGCGCAGGTGGAACTGGTGTTCGAGGGCTTTGTGCCCGAGGGTTCGGCCTTGAGCTTGTTTGAGACCTACGAGGGCGTGGTGCGCTGGACCCGCAAGGTGGAAGGCCCGGGACTCCCCCTGTTCGAGGCCGGCATAGAGTGGGTGCGTGGTCCCTCGTGACCGACGTGAGGCCGGCCACGAGGACGGGTTAGGCGAGGATGTCGCTGGACACGGCCCGGCAGCTGGCGGTGCCGGTCATGACCATGGCCTGTTTGAGTTCCGTGGTGAGGGCATCCAGGTAGGTCTCCACCCCGCTTTGCAGCCCGCCGATGGCGGCCACGGAGAAGGGGCGGCCGATGAGCACGGCGCGGGCGCCCAACGCGAGCATCTTGAGCACGTCGCCGCCGCTGCGCACGCCACCGTCCACGAGCACGGGGATTTGGTGCCCCACGGCGCGGGCCACGGCAGGGAGCACTTCCGCTGTGCCGGGAGTGCCGTCGAGCACCCGGCCGCCGTGGTTGGAGACCACGATGGCGTCCACCCCGGCGTCCACGGCCAGGCGCGCCTGATCCGGCGTCATGATGCCCTTGAGGATGAAGGGCACGGGAATGCGCTCCCGGATGCGCTGCAACTCTTTGGACGAGCGCGGTGACACGGGCCGGCCCATCTTCCGCAGGGTCACGAGCCCGGCGGCGTCGATGTCCATGCCCACCATGGGCACGCCGCAGGCGAGCACCCGTTCGAGTTTTTCGAAGAGTTCCTGATCTTCCCATGGTTTGATGAAGGGAATGCCCCGGCCCCCCGCTGCCGTAAGGGCGGAGCAGGCCGCATCCAGGATGAACGGCGGCACGCCGTCTCCGGTGCACCCCAAGGTGCCGCGGGCCGCGCAGCCGTGGATGATGGCGTCGATGTACTCCTGTTCGCTCCTGCCGCCGCCCATGTTGAAGGATACCCCGCCGATGGGCGCGGCCAGCACCGGCACGCTCAGGGTGTGTCCCAAAAACTCCACGCTGGTGTCGGGCTCGGTGGTGTCATGGATGAGGCGCATGGCCAGGCGTACGCGGGAAAGGGCCTCCACGTTGGCCATGAAGGCCGAGCCCGTGCCGAGACCGCCCATGCCCGGCACTTCGCCGGCGCAGGCCTTGCCATTGCATACCGGGCACACCCGGCAGTAGCCTTGCATGAGTTCTTTGGCTGTGGCGCGGATTTCTTTCATGCGGAATCCTCCTTGGAAGGAAGTTGGGTGAGGGCATGCGCCCAAAGAATGTGGTCTTCCATGGCCTTGGCCGCGGCTGCAGAGTCATGGGCCAGGAGCGCCCCCAGGATGCGGCGGTGCCCGGTTACCGAGGCTTCGTGCCGGGCGGCGGATTGGAGCGCCTCTTCCCGCGTTTCCGTGATGGCGCCGGTGGCGGCCAAGAGCTCGAGTACGAGAGGGTTCTCCGTGGCCTGCGCGATGGCGCGGTGTACGGCCAGGTCCCGCTCCCCCCAGCGACGGGAGTCGGTTTCTTCGGCCTGGGTGGCCACGGCCTTTTGGATGGCCTGAAGGTGCGCGGCGCTCGCCTTGCGGGCGGCCACCGCCGCGATCCCCGGCTCGATGATCAGACGCAGTTCGAAGAGACGGTCCAGGTGTGCGCGCGCGCCGGCGAGCGCCGCTTCCATGGCGCGGGCAAAGGCCTGGGGAGCGCTCACCACGAACGTGCCTGCGCCGCGTCGGCTCTCCACCACGCCTTGGGCGGCCAGATGCTTGACCGCCTCCCGGATGCTGCCTCGGGAGACGCGAAATCTTTGTGCCAAGTCCCGCTCTGGCGGAAGCCGGTCGCCTGGGGTAAGACCCATCTCGTCGATGAGCCGAAGAAGGTGGTGAGAAAGTGGCGTTGTCATTGGTCCGACCAATTGCCGCGGCTGGGGGCTTCGGTCAAGAGGAAGCCGTGCCGCGTACGGAGGCAGCAATGGAGCAGCAGGAAATGGAGCGTTTGTGGGAGGCCTTTTTCGCCAAGTACAAGAAGACCGAGGGGGACCGCACCTCGTGGTCCGCGCCGTGGATGGTCTTTGCCGGCGGCCGCAAGGTGGAGATGATCATGACCCGTTGCCCGCGGGGCACGCGCTTTCGGTTTTTCGTGGACGGCAAGCAGGTGGAAGAGGTGCAGGGATTCGACGGCCTGGCGGCCAGACTTCCCGTCTGGGAGGCGCAGTTTCCGGGTGTTTTTGTCGCGGAAGACTTCTTTGCCCAGATGGCGGAGATGGTTTCGTAGCCGAGGTCCCCGCGCGCCTCGAGGCAAGGGCCCCGAGGCGCGCGGCGTGGCTTAGAGGGCGTAGAGCTCGGGGCCGGAGAGGATGCGCACCCCTGCGGCCTGGAGGGTCTCGATGGCCTGGTCCGTACGGTCGAAGCGGAAGATGAGTACCGCATTTTTGCCGCTCTGGGTGACAAAGGCGTACATGTACTCCACGTTGACCCCTCCTGCTCCCAGGATTTCCAGGATGTTATGGAGCCCGCCCGGCTGATCGGCCACTTCGACGGCCACCACGTTGGTGCGGCCCACGGTGAAGCCGCCGGCCTTGAGGATCTCCTTGGCCCTTTCCGAGTCGGTGACGATGAGACGCAGGATGCCGAAGTCCGAAGTGTCGGCCAGGGATAGGGCGCGGATGTTGATGCCCCCCTGGGCCAAGAGTTTGGTCACCTCAGCCAGGCGACCGGCGCGGTTTTCCAGAAATACGGAGATCTGTTCGACTTTCATGGTTCCTCCCAGGGAGAGCTTAGGCGCTGCGGAGATCCAGGATGCGTTTGGCCTTGCCTTCGGAGCGCTCGATGCTGCGCGGCTCCGACAGGGTCACTTTGGCGGTGACGCCGAGAAACTCTTTGATGTTTTTTTGTATCCTGGCCTCGATGCGCTGTAAATGCTTGATCTCGTCGGAGAAGAGCGTCTCGTCCACTTCCACCTTCACCTCCAGGGTGTCGAGGCTGCCTTCCCGGCGCAGGATGAGCTGATAATGCGGGGTGATGCCCTGGGTTTCCAGGAGGATGGCTTCGATCTGCTGCGGGAAGACATTGACCCCGCGGATGATGAGCATGTCGTCGGAGCGGCCCTGGATGCGTCCCATGCGGCGGTGGGTGCGGCCGCATTTGCACGGGATGGCGTTGATCTGGGTGATGTCCCGGGTGCGGTAGCGGATGAGGGGTTGCGCCTCTTTGGTGAGGGTGGTGATGACCAACTCGCCGGTTTCCCCTTTCGGCAGCACCTCGCCGGTTTTGGGGTCAATGATCTCCATGAGGAAATGGTCTTCCCAGAGGTGCAGCCCGTCCTGGGCCTCGCGGCATTCCATGGCCACGCCGGGGCCCATGATTTCCGACAGGCCGTAGATGTCCAGGGCCTTGATGCGCAGCTTGGATTCGATTTCCGCCCGCATCTTTTCGCTCCAGGGCTCCGCCCCGAAGATGCCGGTATGCAGTTTGAGGTCCGCCACGTCGATACCGGACTCCACAATGGTTTCGTAGAGGTACATGGCGTAGGACGGCGTACTGCACAGCACCGTGGCGCCGAAGTCGCGCAGCAGCATCACCTGACGCCGGGTGCCGCCGCCGGAAATGGGAATGATGGTGGCCCCCAGGCGTTCCACCCCGTAGTGCATGCCCAATCCGCCGGTGAAGAGGCCGTAGCCGTAGGCGTTGTGGACGATGTCCTGGCGGCTGCCTCCGGCGCACATGAAGGAGCGGGCCATGAGGTCCGCCCAGTTGTGCACGTCCCGGGCGGTATAGCCCACCACCGTGGCCTTGCCGGTGGTACCCGAGGAGGCATGCACCCGCACCACGTTGTCGCGGGGCACGGCAAAGAGGCCAAAGGGATAATTGTTGCGCAGATCCTGCTTCTCCGTAAAGGGCAGGTGCCGCACGTCGGCAAGGGTGCGGATGTGCTCGGGCCGCACCCCGAGTTCATCGAATTTTTTACGGTAGAAGGGGACATTGTAGTACACTTTGTCCACCAATTGGCGCAGGCGTCGAAGCTGGAGGGCTTCCAGTTCGTCGCGGGGCAAGGTCTCTTGCGATACATCGTAGAGCATGGGGTCCTCCTTGAAGGCAGTGGACGCGCCCTTTTGGGGCGCTTGAGGTATTGAGCCGGGGTGCCCTGTCCTTGAACAATCGATTATTGTTCGTCAAGGCGATTTGCCCTTGTGCGAGGTTTGCAGTAGGCAGACGCCGTGAGATGCAGGAGGAGCGTGTGGAAAACAAAACACTGGAAATCGCTGCCTGGCTTGATGGGAAAAAAGGTCAGGACATTGTGGCCATGGACGTGTCGGGCCACACGAGTCTTTGTGACGTCGTGATCCTCGTGACCGCCCTTTCCGCCCGCCACGCCCAGGCCATGGCCGAGGACCTGGGACTCTATTTCCGCCAGCACGGGTGGCCGGTGTTGGGTGTGGAAGGGATGGCCCTCGGCGAATGGGTGCTCCTCGATGGGGGCGACGTGGTGGTGCATGTGTTCGTGGACGAGGTTCGCCAGCGCTACAATTTGGAGGGTATGTACGCGCAGGCGCCGCGTCTTTGGCCCCGGCCCTAAAAGAGGCGCGCCCCCACGGGGACGTCCTGCTCCGGGACCGCCAAGACCACGGCGCCGTCCTCCCGGGCGAACCCGGTGAGGAGGAATTCCGAGAGCACTGGGCCGATGCGTTTGGGCGGCAGGTTGAGCACTCCGAGGATGAGTCGGCCGAACAGCGCCTCTTTGGTGTAGAGCTCCGTCACCCGGGCGCTGGTGGTCTTGATGCCCCATGGCGGGCCGAAGTCCGCGCGAATGCGGTAGGCGGGGATGCGGGCCTCGGGAAAGTCGAGGACTTCCACGATGCGGCCGACGCGCAGCTCCACGGCCTCGAAATCCTGCCACGAAATGGTCTCCATGGGTCCTCCTCGTCGTGCGTGTTTGGGACACAAAACCTCTAGACGTTGGCATTCGTTGCGGGTATGGCCTCCTGCAATTTGTATGGCGGAAAATGGTTGAGGAGGCAACAGTGGTCAAAGACCTTGGCAAAAAGATCGTTCTGGGATTGGTGGCGGTTGCATGTTTGGTGGGGGTCCATGCGGCGCTGGTGGCGTCCGTGGTCGGCTGATGGAGCAATCCCGAGAATTTGACGGACATCACAAGGCCTTCGCGGTGCACGCGGAGGCCTTGTGGCATTTTCGGACTTTCTGTGATGGTTTTTGTTGAGATGCTTCTTGCCCATTGCCAAAGGCGGGGTTTTTGTGTCACGTGCGCGGTCGCTCAAGCATCGTGGTGACCGCAACCGGGAGAGGAAACCATGGCTCAGTCCACAAGTGAAGTCGTTGAATTGTACGTCTTCAAGAAAAAAGAGGTTGCCATCGTGTGTCCGAGCTGCGGGCTCGCCAAGACCGTGCCCGTAGAGCCGCTGCGCACCAAGGGGCATTGGGAGGTCAAGGCCAAATGTACCCGTTGCGCCCACGTCTTTCGGATCAGTCTTAATTTCCGCAAGTATTTTCGGAAGGCGGTGGCCTTGCAGGGGCAACTCCTGGACGCCGCGGCTGCCGACGCGCCGGTGGCTCGGGTGCTCGTGCGCGACATCTCCATGGAGGGGGTCGGCCTGGAAGTGCAGGACGCCGAGCGCACCCTGAGCTCCGGGGAGACGTTGGTGCTCCAATTTCCTACGGCGGAGGGCGAACAGATGCGCAAGGACGTGGAACTCAAATCCGTGCGCGGCGATCGCGTGGGCGCGCGCTTTGTGGACCGCCGGTTTGATCCCGCGGTATTTGCTTGGGTATCGGCGAAATAGGAACGATGTATGGCGATAGACTTCGGACGAGTTCACAGACGTTGGACTCCGATGTTTTTCACGCTCGGGGCGCTGGTGCTCATCGCGGCAGCGGCGTTGGTGGCATGGCGGCCGGAACTGGTGATCGGCCGACAGGAGCCGCGCGTTCGTTCGGTGTTCATTTTTCCGCCTGCGGCGGCCCAGGCCGGGGCTGCCTGGCGGCTGACGGGCCAGTGGCGTTCTCCGGGCAAACAGGACGGCGAGGAAACCTTGTGGGCCGTGGAGTTCAAGCCCGTGCCCGACTGGGAAACGCCCCCCCCGGTGCTCCTCTCCCAGGCAGAGCGCGGCGTGGATGTGCGCGGGGTATATCAGCCCGCCCCGTTCACTCGGGAACCCCCCATCAAGGTGGCGGGATCGGTGGTCTTGGCGGATGCGGCGGTGGAGTGGGCGCGCCTGGCGCTCGAGCGCTCCGGTGCCGGCGAGGTGCGGCGCCTGCCTGGTTTGACTCCGGACGCCACGGAAGTGGAAGGGGCGTTTTTCGCCTCGAAGGTCCGCCGGTCCATTGACGTGCGCGCTGTGGGCACGGAAGCGGGGATCACGGCCTTGATGAGCCGGGCCTGCATGATGGCGCTGAGCTCCCGGCCGCTTACCGTGACGGAGGAAGCCTCGGGGCTGCAAGCCCGTATGGTGGGCCGAGATGCCTTGGCCGTCGTGGTCGCTCCGGGAAATCCCGTGCGGACCCTGGATATGGATGCGCTGCGGGATATTTTCAGTGGGCGCATCCAGCGGTGGAGCGAGGTGGGCGGCCCGGATGCGCCCATCACGGTGGTCGCTTTGGAACCCAATTTCGGGACCCAACAGCTCTTCCAGGAATTGGTGTTGGGGTACCTGCCTCTCACGACGAAGGTCCGTTGGGCGCCATCGCCGGCAGCGGTGGATGCCCTGGTGGCGGACGATCCAGGCGCCATCGGGTACACCAGCTTGCCGCTCACGCAGCGCGCGGCGCTTGTGGCTGTCCGCACCGAGGCAGGCCAAGCCCCGGTCTTGCCTTCTCCGGTCTCGGTGCGGGATGGTTCGTATCCTTTGGTGCGGTCGCTCTTTGTGGCCTGGCGCAAAGACGCACCTCCGTCCCAATTGTTGGAGACCATATTTTCCAGTGAAGGCAAGCGCATTCTGGAGCGTTTTGGTTTTCTGGTATCACCGAGTTGATGGCGCATGGGAGAAAATGGCATGCAGAAGCGAATTTTGGTGATTGATGACGACAAGTTGATGTGCTTGGCGCTGGCCAAGATGCTTGCGGCGGAAGGATATGAAGTGGAGCAGGCTGGCGATGGAGACGAAGGATTGCGTCTGTATCGCCAAAACCCCTTCGATGTGGTGGTCACGGACATGATCATGCCGGACAAGGAAGGCATTCAGATTATTCGAGAGCTGCGGAAATTGGATCCCAAAATCCGCATCATCGCCATGTCGGGTGGCGGCCGGGGCGGGGCCACGGATTATCTCAAGTGGGCCAAATTGATGGGGGCCAAGCGCTGCCTCAGCAAGCCTATCAAGCGTGAAGAATTGATCGAGGCGGTGGCGGAAGTGTTGGCTCTGCCCTAGGGCATTCTCCGGACAACCGGCAGCAGCGAAAGAGGACGAGGTCATGGAACGAAGACGGGCTTTTTATAACCTGCTCCAATTCAAGATTCATTTGGGCATCCAGATTATCCTGGTGGCGAGCTTTGTGGCCCTGGGGTACTTCATGTACCAGGCCCAGCTCGCATTCCTTTTGGGCGAGGTGCAGCGCCAAGGACAGGAGCAGGTGAACTTGGTAGCGCAGGCCAGCGTGCCGCCTTTGGAGCGCGGGGCGACATACCTCCTGGAGGAGGTTGCGGCTCGGGCGGAGTTTTCTCCTTCCGTGGCCTACTGCTTGATTACGGATGCCAACGGCAATCCCGTCAACGATGGGGAAGTTCGTCCCGGCGTGACTCGTTTTGCCATGGCCAAGGCGATCCCTCCGCAAGATGTGCTCGTCTTCACCCAGGACTTGACGCGTGGCGGAGTCACGTTGGGGCAGGTGCGTCTGGCCATGCGCGTCGACAAGGCGAAGGAAGAAGCCCAACGCACCATCATCCAGCTCATTGCCGCCTTTGCGGTGGTGCTCGGCGTCATCGCGGTATTTTTGTATTTTTTCCTCAACCGTCTGCTCATCCAGCCTGTGGCCAACTTGGCGGAGCTTACCGAGACCTTGGCCCGAGGCGAGTTCGTGACCTCCAACTTGGACCGTCGTTCGGACGAGCTCGGCGTTCTAGCCGAGGGCTTCAACATCATGAGCCGCAACTTGCGCGAGCTCTACCGCGGATTGGAACAAAAAGTGGCCGAGCGTACCGAGGAGCTGGGCAAGGCCTTTCGGGAAGTGGAGGCCATTTTCGAAAACTCCTTGGTGGGTATCGCCGTGATGACCCCGGATCACCGGGTGGTGCGGGCCAACACCCGTTTCGCCATGATCTTCGGCTATACCCAGGAAGAAATGCCATCCGTCGACCCGGTGCAACTGCATGTGTCCAACCGGGACTTCGACACCTTCGTGGAGAAGTTTTTCAGTCAGTTGCCGGAAGTGGAGATCACGCAGCTGGAGTTCCAATTCCGCCGGAAAAACGGCGAGATCTTCTGGAGCCAGATCTCTGCCAAGGCGCTGGATGAAAGCGATCCGGACAAAGGCATCATCGTGGTGCTCGAAGACATCACGGAGCGGAAAAAGGCCAGCGAGCTTTTGCGCCGTCATGCCGAGGAACTCCGCTTGGCCAAGGAAGAGGCCGACAAGGCCACCCGGACCAAGAGTGAGTTCTTGGCGCGTATGAGCCATGAGATCCGCACGCCCATGAACGCCATCTTGGGCATGGCGGAGATGCTCCAGGAAACGGGCCTGACGGAAGAGCAGGCGGAATACGTGCGCACGTTCAGCTCCGCCGGCGAGCTGCTTTTGGGCATTATCAACGACATCCTCGACTTCTCCAAGATCGAGGTGGGGCAGATCAAACTGGAGACCGTGCCCTTCGATTTGCAGGAGTTGGTGGAAGATATCCATAAGCTGTTCGTATACCGGGCCGAGGAGAAAGGGCTGGCGCTGTCGTGCACCCTGTCGCCGGGCCTGGCGACGCGGTATCAGGGCGACCCGTTCCGTATCCGCCAGATTCTCATCAACCTGGTGGGCAATGCCATCAAGTTCACCCACCAGGGCAGTGTCCGCCTGACCGTGGAGGACGCCGTGGGCGAGGACGGCTCCCCGTGCTGCCTCTTCAAAGTCCAGGATACGGGTATCGGCATCCGCAAGGACAAGATCGCGACGATCTTCGAGAGTTTTGCCCAGGCCGACACCTCCACCACCCGGGAGTTCGGCGGCACCGGTCTCGGTCTCGCCATTTCCAAGAAATTGGCCGAGCTCATGGGCGGCGATATCTGGCTGGAGAGCGAGGTAGGCCGCGGGACGACGTTCTTCGTTCTCTTGCCCCTCAAGCCGGACTTCAGCGTTGCCGCGCAGGAGCGCCGCAGCCAGGTGCCTTCCGATCTGCGGCTCCTGGTGGTGGAAGACCGGCCGCAGGCCCATGACAGTATCGCTGCCCTGGTGCGCTCGTGGGGGCTGACGCCGCAGGTGGCGTCGCACCCTGCGGACGCGGTCAACGTTGTGCGTTTGGGCGGGGTGGACATGGTGGTCGTGGACAGCCAGGTGGACGGAGACCCGGGCTTTGACGTGGTGCAGCTTTTGCTCGGCCAGGACGTAGAAGCCCCGCCCATGGTCTTGCTGGTGGACTCTCCGCAGGCCTTGGGTGAGCTCCCGAGCCCTTCGGACGTGGGGCCGCTGGCGTACATGTTGCGTCGGGAGCGCACCGCCCGGCTCCAAGACGTGCTCTTGGATCTGGCCTCCCAGCAGAAGCACCGCCGCCTGACCTCGGCGCGCCAGCAGTGGAAGGTGCTGCTCGTGGACGATGTGGAGGCCAACCGCAAGGTGGTGGAACTCTTCCTGAAGAACACCAATGTGGTGCTCACCCACGCGGAAAACGGTCAGGTGGCGGTGGACCGCTTCATGGCCGAACCCTTCGATCTCGTGCTCATGGACATGGAAATGCCGGTCATGGATGGTCTGGAGGCCACCCGGCGCATCCGTCTCTGGGAGCAGGAAAAGCGGGAGTACTCCACGCCCATCGTGGCCCTGACGGCCCATGCCTTCCAGGAGCACCGCCAGCAGTGTTTGGCGGCGGGGTGTACGGACTTTTTGGCCAAGCCGCTCAAGAAGCAGGACTTGCTCGACATGATCGAGCGCTACGCGGGCGTGCGGGAGTCGCTGCGGCCAGGGGCCCCGGCGGCAAGCCAGGCGCCGCTTCCGGAAAGCGCCGACGAGGACTCCTCGCCGGTACAGATCGATCCGGAGCTGGCGGACCTCCGTCCCATGTTTTTGCGCACCGTGCGGGACTTCCAGCGTCAGATCAAGGAAGCCCTCGATGTGGAGGACTTTCTCACCGTGCAGCGGTGCGGCCATAGCCTCAAGGGCCTGGGCGCCACGTACGGTGTGGACCCGGTGAGCCAGATGGGGCGCAGCCTGGAGCTCGCCGGGCAAAACAAGCAGAAAAACGCGGCCATCCAAGCCTTCAATCTCCTGAGCACCTTTATGGATACCGGCGAGGTCCCCAAGGTGCAGGCAGAGAAAGCGGCCTGTACCTTGGTGGAGGATCTGCCGGAAGCCAGCGGGTCGGAGCGGTTGGTGGTCTACGTGGCCCCGGAGATGCGCGAGCTCATCCCCTTCCTCATGGACTCCATGCGCAAGGATTTGGAGATCATGCACGGGGCCTTGGAGCAGGGCGATTTCGCCACGGTGCGGCGGTTGGGGCACAGCCACAAGGGGTTTGGCTCCACGTATGGCTTCGACTACGTCACCGAGACGGGCTATGCCATCCAATGTGCGGCCGAGGCCAAGAACACCGAGGAGTTGCAGCGGCTTCTGCAGAATTTGAGCCAATATCTCGACCAGGTGCATGTGGTGTACGGTGAAGCGCCGGCCCCCGAGGCCGTGGAGCCGGTACGCCTGGATGAAGGCGGCAAACCGGTGCGGTCGGCCGCCGCAGCCCCGGTGGTGGCCGTGGATGCGGAGCTCATGGATTTGGTGCCGCTCTTTTTGGATACCATGCGCCGGAATCTGGCGGAGATGCACGAGGCCCTGCCGCGCGGGGACTTCGAGACCATCTGCCGCCATGGCCATAGCCAAAAGGGGCTCGGGAGTACGTACGGCTTCGAGGAACTTGGTGAGATGGGCATTCGGATCGAGGATGCCGGCAATCGGAAGGACTCCACCGAAGTGGCGGCCCTGCTCGATGCCATGGAAGCATATTTGGCCACGGTGCAAGTGGTCCGCAAGGAGGAATGACGGATGATGCGGCAGCGTGAACTCCTTCCCCAGATACCCATAACCGTGCTTTTGGTGGACGACGAGTTTCTCATCGGCGAGGCCATGCGCATCAAACTCGCAAGCCAACGCGACATCGCCTTCCATTACTGCCGTGAGCCTGACCGGGCCTTGGAAGTGGCCCTCTCCGTGCATCCTACGGTCATCCTCCTGGACCTGGTCATGCCTGGGGTCAATGGCCTGACCATGGTGAAATTTTTCAAAACCAGCGAGGACTTTGGGGATGTCCCGCTCATCGTATTGTCCGCCCGGGAAGAGCCGGAACTCAAGAAAAAGGCCTTTGACCTCGGTGCCGACGACTACATGATCAAGGTCCCGGACAAGCTGGAGCTCATCGCCCGCATTCGCTGCCATTCCGAGCGCTATATCTTCCGGGTGCAGCGTGACGCCCTCCTTGCGCGTTTGGCGGCCGCCGAAGAGCAGACTGTCGCCGTTTCCGCCGGAGCATAAGAGCGTGCATATGCATCCCCAAGTCATTCTTTCCCTCAATAAGATCCTTTTGCATGCGCCGTCTTTCGACGATGCATGGAAAAAACTGATCACCGAAGTGCCTAAAGTTTTTGGTTGTGAGCAGGTCCGCTTGTACCGGAAGCATCCTTCCAAATCCGAAGTCATTGCCCGTGTTTCCGGGAACGACGGAAAGCAACAGGTGATCACGCTATCGTTCGCTACTTCGAGCATTGCCGGGTATACGGCCCTGGTGCGTATTCCCATCCTTCTCAAGAGTTTGAATCGTTCGGAATTCACGCTCATCCATCCGGACTTGCGTTTTGACTCCCGCTATGACGCTGCCACCAATGTGGTGACCCGCAATCTCATTTCCTTGCCGCTGACCCATGGGGATGCCTTTTTGGGGGTCCTGCAACTCGTGAACAAAAAAGAGGGCACGTTTCAGCGGGAAGATGAAGCCGTTGCCCGGCTTTTGGCGGATTTGCTCGCCCGGAGGATGCACGAGGAACTGCAGATCCCCAAGGGGCCTTTCGATGCCCTGGTGCATGGGGGCTTTTTGGACGCCGACGCCCTGGAAGCGGCGAAGGCCGCGGCTCGCCAGCGCGGTCTGCCGGTGTCCGTCATCCTGCGACGGGACTACGGCATCGCCCCCATGGAGATCGGGGCGTCGCTGGAGCGCTATTACCAGGTGCCGTTTGTGGCCTTCGAGGGAAAGTTCTTCGGCGACAACGCCCTGCAGGGGATGAACCGGGCATACCTCAAAAAGAATTTTTGGGTCCCGCTCAAGCGCGAAGAGGAGCGCTGCGTGGTCCTGGTGCACAACCCGGCGGATCTCAACCTCATGGAAGACATCCGCCATGCCTTGGGGGCCACGAGCTACGAATTTCGTGTGGGGCTCCCGGAAGAGATCTTGGCTTTTTTGGGAGATTTTTCTTTGCTTCCCGAGGCTGCGGCTACGGCGACCGCATATACGGACGCCGAGTCTTCCGAGGCGGACGCGAAGGCCGTCGCCTCTGGGCTGGCGGAATTCCTGGAAGCCGCCGAGACGGGGGGCGATGTGGTGGATACCGCCGAAGCAGGCCACGCCGAGGAGGACATCTCGGCGGAAAGCCGCCAGCAGGCAGTGAGCTTCGTCAACAAGATGATCATTCACGCCCACACTATTGGCGCCTCGGATATCCATATCGAGCCCAACAAACCTGGAACACCCGGAGTGGTGCGTATGCGGGTGGATGGGGCGTGCGCCAAGGTTCTGGGGGTCCCGGGGGATCTCCTGCCTTCGGTGGTCTCCCGCATCAAGATCCTCTCCGGGCTCAACATCGCCGAACGCCGTCTCCCGCAGGACGGCAAGGCCAAGGTCCGCTTCAAGGGTAAGGAGATCGAGATGCGCGTGGCCACCCTGCCCACCGTGTACGGCGAGAGCGTGGTGCTGCGCATGCTTGCCGCAGGTCAGACCATGCCCTTTGAAAAGCTCAATTTGCGTGCGGACAACGCCCGGCGCATCGAAGCCGTCATGAAGAAGCCCCATGGGATCTTCTTGGTGGTCGGCCCCACGGGTTCGGGAAAGACCACGACTTTGCACGCCATCTTGGGGCGCATCAATACGCCGGACAAAAAGATCTGGACCGTGGAAGACCCGGTGGAAATCACCCAGCCGGGGTTGCAGCAGGTGCAGGTAGATACCTCCATAGGGCTCACGTTTGCGCGCATCATGCGGGCCTTTTTGCGCGCTGACCCGGATGTGATCCTGGTGGGTGAGATGCGCGACTTGGAAACCGCCCAGATCGGCGTGGAGGCTTCCCTGACCGGGCATTTTGTGTTTTCCACCCTGCATACCAACTCGGCCCCCGAGACATTGACCCGTTTGCTCGAGATGGGCATCGAACCGCTCAACTTTTCCGAGGCGTTGCAGGGAGTGCTTGCCCAGCGCCTGGTAAAGACTTTGTGTTCGGCGTGCAAGGCACCGTATGCGCCCAGCGACGAAGAATGGGAGTTTCTGGTGGAGCAGTACGGGGCGGAGCTGTTTCCGGAGCTCGGCGTGGACCGTCAGACCGCGCAGCTCTACCGTGCAGTGGGGTGCCCCCGGTGTGACAACACTGGATATAAAGGCCGCACCGGCATCCATGAGCTCCTGGTGCCGACCCCGGAGATCCGCAGGGCCATTGCCCGTCGCGTCCCAACGGACGAGATTAAACAGATGGCCTTGGCCTCGGGCATGCGGACCCTGGTTCAGGACGGGATCGCAAAGATCTTCCGGGGTGATTTCGATATTTTGCAGCTGCAGAAAGTCACCGCCAGCGACGAGTCATGATTGGGTACAACGCGGTACAGGTTCTCGTTGCTCCCCAGGCCGTGGCGGGCAATTGGCTGCGCCTGCAGCACAAAGGCCCCGAGATGGTGGCAGTGGTCAAGGCGGACGCCTATGGTCATGGCTTGATTCCTGTGGCCCAGGCCCTAGCGCGGGTAGGGGCGCGGCGCTTTGCCGTGGGCACGGTGGCCGAGGGCGTGGCGCTGCGCGAGGCCTTGCCTGGAGCGCAGATCATCGCCTTGCTGGGGATTCAGGATGCTTCGGATGCTGCTGCCTGCCGGGACTATGGTATCGTTCCCCTGGTGACCCATGCCGAGCAGTGGCCGCTTTTGCGCCGTGCGGCGGCTGCGGCGGCTGCGCCTTTGGCGGTCATCCTCAAGTTCGATACTGGGATGGCTCGTCTCGGCTTCACTGTGGAGGCGCTGGAGCATGTGGTGGATGCCCTGCGCGCGGCCCCCATGCTGCGTCTGGTGGCCGTCTTCTCGCATTTAGCCACTGCCGACGACCCCGAAGCCGCGGATTTCGTGGCCGAGCAGGCCGCCCGGCTTGCGGCCATCCAGACCTTTTTGGCGGCAGCGGGATTTTCTGTGCCGGCAAGTTTGGCCAACTCTGCAGCCTTGGTAGCCCATCCCGTGGCCCACTTTCAGATGCAACGCCCAGGCATTGCCCTCTACGGCGCCAACCCCTTGGCGGGGACGGCCTGGGAAGACCGCTGCCCGCCGCTGCTTCCGGCCATGACGGTAACCGCTCCCATCCTGCAGGTGCGTGATATCGCTCCGGGTGTTACGGTGAGCTATGGCCGCACCTTTCGTGCCTCCCGCCCCATGCGCATCGCCATTGTAACTGCAGGTTATGCCGACGCCTATTCGCGGGGGCTTTCCGGAAAGGCGGCCATGGTGGTGGGCGGAGTGCGCGCTCCGGTGCTCGGGCGGGTGTGTATGCAGATGACCGCCGTAGATGTCACCCATTGTCCGTCGGTGCGGCCTGGAGACCGGGCGTATCTCTTGGGTGGTCCGGGAGAGGCGGCCATTACGGCAGACGAGCTTGCCGCCTGGTGGGGGACCATTCCGTACGAGGTTTTTTGCCTGCTTGGGATGAATCCCCGCACCATGGTCTAGAGGCGCTGCTCCCAGAGATAGGCGCTCTTCACAATCTCCTCGATACAGTCATGTTTGGGCTGCCAGCCCATGACGCGCTGGATGCGCGTGCTGTCCGCCACCAGCGCCGGTGGATCACCGGCGCGGCGTGGTGCGGTGCGCACCGGAAATGCGTGTCCAATGACGGCTTGCATGGCGGTGATGATCTCGCGCACCGAATAGCCGTGGCCGTAGCCGCAATTGAAGATCCCCGGAGCTCCGCCGCCTTCCAGGTGCCGCAGGGCGCGCACGTGGGCTTCGGCCAGATCGGTGACGTGGATGTAATCCCGGATGCAGGTGCCGTCCGGCGTGGGATAGTCGGTGCCGAAGATGGACAGCGCCTCGCGCCGGCCCAGGGCGGTCTGCGCCGCCACCTTGATGAGGTGGGTTGCCTGCGGGGTGCATTGGCCAAGCCGCCCTCCTGGGTCTGCCCCGGCCACGTTGAAGTAGCGCAGAACCACGGGGCGAAAGTGCGGGTGGGCTGCGGCGGCATCGAAGATGGTCCATTCGCTCATGAGCTTGCTGCGGCCGTAGGGGTTGATGGGCGCGGTGGGGGCCTCTTCGGTGACGGGAACGGCCTCTGGGATGCCGTACACCGCGGCGGTGGAAGAAAAGATGAAGTGGGGGATGCGGTGGCGTAGGGCGAGTTCCACCAGGGCCGTGGTGTTGGTGGTGTTGTTTTTGTAGTATTTGATGGGGTTTTCCACGGACTCGGGCACGATGATGGAGCCGGCGAAGTGGAGCACCGCCGTGAAGCGGGATTCTGCCATGAGTGTGGCGAGTTTGGCGGTTTCGGCCAAATCCCCCACCACCAGGCGTGCCGGTGGGAGCACGGCCTCGGCGCGGCCGGTGGAGAGGTTATCGTACACGATGACGTCGTAGCCGGCCTGGGTGAAGGCCAGGGTGGTGTGGGAGCCGATATATCCGGCGCCGCCGGTGACTAGCACGGTAGGCATGGGTTTCTCCTCGATGTAGGATGTGTGCCCAGGGCTTTACAGGAAGGCGCCGGCCTTGCAAAGGAAAACGGCTCTATGGCCCTTGGGCGGGGTCGGACTTTTGCGCTATAAGGAGACTCCATGTCCATCATTCCTGGATTTACTCTGGTGTATTCAACCGTTGTCCCGGAGATCGCCTCCCATGTGGACCTCATTCGTCACGATTCCACGGGCGCGCGCATCCTCTCGCTTCGCAATGCCGATCCCAATAAGGTTTTTGGCATTACCTTCCGTACCCCTCCTACGGATTCCACGGGCGTTGCCCATATCTTGGAGCACTCCGTGCTCTGCGGCTCGCGGAAATATCCCGTCAAGGAGCCGTTTGTGGAGCTCCTCAAGGGATCGCTGCAGACCTTCCTCAACGCCATGACCTATCCGGACAAGACCTGTTATCCGGTGGCAAGTCAAAATCTCAAAGATTTCTATAACCTGGTGGATGTCTATCTGGATGCGGTCTTCTTTGCGCGCCTCTGTCCCGAGGTGTTCGAGCAGGAGGGCTGGCATTTGGATCTCCCCGCCCCTGGTGGCGAGCTCACCATCAAGGGCGTGGTGTACAACGAGATGAAAGGGGCCTACTCGTCGCCGGAGTCCTGCATCATGGAGCGGGCCCAGCACTCCATCTTTCCCGATACCCTCTACGCCTTCGACTCCGGCGGCGATCCGGCGGTGATCCCGGACCTCACCTTCGAGGCGTTCGCGGATTTTCATCGCCGCTACTACCACCCGGCCAATAGCTGGATCTTTTTCTCCGGCGATGACGACCCCGCGGCCCGCCTTGCTTTGCTCGCCCCGTACCTCGATGCCTTTGCGCCGCTTGCGATCGATTCCCGCATCCCGCTGCAGCCGCTGCGTCCGAGGCTGGTGCGTCAGGTCTTCCCCTTCGAGGCCGATGGCACGGGGCGGGCCATGGTGCTGCGCAGCTGGCTCATCCCGGAGGATCTCGGCTTTTCCTCCATGGCGGAGACGCGCCTTGCCCTGCGCATCCTCGATCAGGCCCTTTTGGGGATGGACGCTTCGCCTTTGCGTCGGGCCCTGGTGGAATCGGGCCTGGGCGAGGACGTGCTCGGCTGCGGCATGGAATTGGAGCTGGCGCAGCCCTATTTCAGCGTGGGCCTCAAAGGGGTGGCGGAAGAGCGTTTGGACGCCGTGGTGGAGTTGGTGGAAACGACCCTGCGCCGCCTGGCTCATGAGGGTTTTGCGCCCGAAGTGGTGGAGGCGGCGCTGCACTCGGTGGAATTCGATTTGCGGGAGCGCAATACCGGTGCGTACCCTCAGGGACTCATCACCATGCTCCGGGCGCTCACTTCCTGGCTCTACGACCGTGATCCTTTGGAGAACGTAGCCTTTGAAGCCCCCCTTGCCCGCCTGAAGGAGCGCCTGGCCGCAGGCGAACCGGTGTTCTCCTCGCTGGTAGAGCGCGCCTTGGTGGCCAATGGCCATGGCTCGGACGTGCGTTTGGTGCCGCGCAGTGGCCACGGCGCCCAACTGGCGGCCGAGGAAAAGGAGCGCATCGCCCGTCTGCGTGCGGCCTGCTCCCTTTCCGACGCCGAGCTTGCCGCCCGCACCCAGGCCCTGCGGCAGCGCCAGGAAGCCCCGGACGCCCCCGAGGACTTGGCGCGCATCCCGCGGCTGACGCTGGCGGACGTGGAGCGGGCAGTGCGAGACGTCCCCACCCGCAAGCTTGCGGCGGTCCCTGCCTTGATCCATGAGCTCCCGACCTCCGGCGTCTTCTATTTGGACATTGCCTTGGATGCTGCAGGCGTACCGTGGGACTTGGTGCCGTATCTCCCCTTGTGGGCGCGCCTTGCCACTGAGGCAGGCACCAGCCGGCAGGACTATGCCGCTTTTGCCACACGCATCCACCGGCACACGGGTGGAGTCGTCGTGCGTCCTTCGGTTTTTCTCCATGAAGACGGCCACGCGGTGCTCTGCATGCTGGTGCGCGCCAAAGCCCTTGCCAGCGGCGTGCCGGAGATGCTCGACATCATCGCCGAAGCCCTTCTCGATGCCCGCTTGGACGACCGGGAGCGCTTCCGGCAGATCCTCTTGGAGGAAAAGGCCGCTTTGGAACACGCCTTGGTGCCTGCAGGGCACCGTTTCGTCGCCACGCGCCTGCGCAGTTTCTATCACCCGGCCGAGGCCCTGCAGGAGCACATGGGCGGCATTGCGTACCTTGGCTTTGTTCGTCGTCTCGTGGCGCGTCTGGATACGGATTGGCAGGAGATTCATGCTGCCCTGATGCGTATCCGCCAGGCAGTGGTGCGTCAGGGCGGGGTGACGCTCAATCTCACTGCAGACGGCGGCCTGCTGGCGCGCGTAGAGTCCGCCGTGTTGCGTTTGCCGGAGCGCTTTGCGCCAGGCGCCTCTTCGGCCGCTGTGTGGCCTCTCCCGCACGCCCCGCGCAGCGAGGCCTTTCTTCTGCCGGCCCAGGTGAACCACGTGGGCAAAATCCTGCCGGTGGCGCAGGCGGGCTACCACTTCCATGGATCCGGTCTGGTGGGCTGCAAGCTCTTGCGCACCGGCTGGCTCTGGGAGCGGGTCCGGGTTGTGGGCGGGGCCTATGGGGCGTTTTGTTCTTTGGGAAGGCAGACGGGGCTTCTCCATTTCGGCTCGTACCGGGACCCCAATGTCCTCTCCACCCTTGAGGCCTTTGCCGCTGCGGCTACGGCCTTGCGGCGTGCGGATCCTGCTTCCTTGGAGCAGGCCGCCATCGGAGTGAGCGGGGATCTCGATCCGTGTCTCCTGCCCGATGCCCAGGGTTTTGCCGCCTTTTCGCGCCACCTCTCCGGGACGACCACGGCCATTCTCCAACAGGTCCGAGACGAGGTCTTGGCGGTTTCGTCCGAGTCGTTGGCGTCCTTGGCTGCCGCCATGGAGCAGGCCGAGGGGTGTGTGTGCGTCTTGGGGGGCGAAGACAGCGTCAACGGAGCGAAGGCGCAAGGGGTGGTCTTCGATAACGTGGAACGTTTGGCGTGATGTGCTCCTGGACAGAGGCGGGGCTTCAGTGTATCGCTATGATACACCCGGTTGGGCACTACTGAATGGAGCCGGTCATGCATGCCGATGAAGAACCACTGGTATTCGCCGCCGAGGGGCCGGAGGACGAGGGGCCTAAGGGGCCGCCGTGGAAGGTCCTGGTAGTGGATGACGACGAATTCGTGCATCGCATTACCGAGCTTGCCTTGCAGGGATACCGGTTCCAGGGACGGGGGCTTTGCTTCCTCCATGCCCAAAGCGCGGCCGCAGCCCGGGGCCTGCTCGCCCAGCATCCGGACATTGCGGTCATTTTTTTGGACGTGGTCATGGAGACCGAGCAGGCCGGACTCGATCTGGTGCGCTACGTGCGCGACGAGCTGGGCAACTCTCAAGTGCGCATCATCCTGCGGACCGGGCAGCCTGGACGGGCCCCGGAGCGTTCCGTGGTCCTCGACTACGATATCAACGACTACAAGCAAAAAGCGGAGCTCAGCGAGCTCAAGCTCATGACCTCGCTCACCGCGGCCTTGCGCGCCTACGAGCAGATGCAGACTCTGGCGTTGGCCCGGGACGGCATGGCCGCCTTGGCTCTGGGTACGAGCCGTATGCTCGCCCTGCGCACCGAGGCCCAATTTGCTGCCGCGGCCTTGGATACGGTGCAGAGTGTGGCTGAGGCCGCGGCGTGCCGGGTGTGCGCCATGGTAGGGCGTGTGGGCGCCCATGGGGTGGAGCCCATCGTGGCAAGCAACGGGGTGACCGGGCCGTGGCTCGAGCAGGCCAGCACCCGTCTGGCGGCGTGCGCGGGCGCCTTTGCGGTGGAAGAGGCGTGGTTCGTGGCCCGATTTGTGGACGGGGGCGTGGCCGTGGTGGCGGAGTTCTCCGCGCCCGTGTCCCCGGTGGTGCGCCAGGTTTTGGATACCCTTGCCCTGCAGCTTGCCCTGGCCTTGGACAACGTGTTTTTGCACCGGGAAGTCACCGAAACCCAGGGGGAGATCATCGCCACCCTGGGGGATGTGGTGGAGACCCGCTCCAAAGAAACCGCCTATCATGTGCGTTCGGTGGCGGAATGCGCGGCGCTTTTGGCGGCCAAGGCCGGTCTTGGCGAAGAGGTGGTGGACTTGGTGCGCCGGGCGACTCCGCTCCACGACGTGGGCAAGATCGGCATCCCCGATGCCATCCTGCTCAAGCCCGGCCGCCTGTCGCCGGAGGAGTTTGCCGTCATCCAAGGCATACCTCCATCGGTCATGCCATTTTGGCCAAGTCGTCACGCCGCCTTTTGCGCGCGGCATCCATCATCGCCTTGGAACACCACGAACGTTGGGATGGAAGCGGCTACCCCCAAGGACTGGCGGGAGAGTCCATCCACATCTTCGGCCGGCTCACGGCCTTGGCGGATGTCTTCGACGCCTTGCTCAGCCCGCGGGTGTACAAACCCGCCTGGTCATTGGCGCAGACGCTGGAGTATTTGGCCGCGCAGCGCGGCCGCCAGTTCGATCCGTTCCTGGTGGACCTGCTTTTGGACGATGTGCCGGCGTTTTGCGCCCTGCGCGCGCGTCTTCAGAATGGCTCTTGACGGCTTGGGGTTCTGCGCATAAGAGCGGCTTCTCTTCCGCCAGGATAGCTCAGTTGGTAGAGCAGCTGATTCGTAATCAGCAGGCCGTGGGTTCAAGTCCCATTCCTGGCTCCACTGAACAATCGTGCCCCCTGGAGTGCTGCTCCAGGGGGCGTCGTTTTTGTCGTGGCCTCAAGGGCTTTCCAAGCGCGGCCCAACCTCGCGCGGAGGCCGGGCCGCATGCTGCCCACAGCGTGTCTGGTTACAAACAGCGGCCGGCTTGGAAGGCGGCGTGGTTCATCTGCCAGACCTCTGGCTTGGGGGCCACGCGGCGCAGGGCCTCCAGCCAGTAGTCCACCGGGAAGCTATTCCACGGCGCAAGCGTGGAGAGCACGCCGAGCATGACCACGTTGGCCGAGCGGCCGCTCACGTCGCCCAGGCGCAGGGCCTCGGCCTGGACGTCCACCCAGCGTACGGTAAAGGCCGAAAGTGCGGTCTCGATGCGTTCCCGCGAGGGATAGTCCTCAGGCTGCATGCCCCCGGGCAGGATAGTCGTGGGGGCGATGAGAATGGTGCCGCCCGGGGTGAGGAGATCCACAAAACCGGGGCGCAGCACTTCGGCCTGTTCCATGGCTACCAGACAGTGCACCGTGCCGGGCAAGGGGGCGGGACTCCAGGTGGTGCCGCAGGCAAAGGTGCTGATGACCGGCCCGCCCATCTGCGCCATGCCGTGGGTTTCGCCCTTGACGATGTTGGCGCCTTCGTAGCCCAGAAGGAAGGCCAGCTGGGTGAGGACCCGGCCGAAGAAGAGGTTCCCTTGGCCGCCCACCCCGCGCACCGCCACGGACAGGCGTTCGGGCAGCGGCGTGTAGGGGGAAAGCTCCCGGGCGGCCGGGGCTTCGGGGATCTCCACGCAACCGGTGCGCCCGCACGCCTCGGGGGTGTGGGCGGAGAGTGCGCCGGTAGGACACATCTGCGCGCAGGCCGGCACGTTGCCGGCACAACCCGAGCATTGCGGGGTCACCTGCGGCAGCCCCTCGGCGTCGGCAGTGAGTCCCGGGCAGATCTGGCACAGGCCGCAGCGCACGCAGGCTTTTGCATCCACGGTGACGCGGGTCTGCATGCGGTTTTTGGGGACCTTGCGGATACACATGCCGCGCACTACCAGTACGTGGAAGCCGCCGTCGGCAGCCCCTTGCAGTGCGTCTTGGAGCGCTTTTTCGATGCCTTTCTTGTCGTAGGCGTCCACGGTGTGCACCGTGGCGCCGTGGCCGCGCAGACTCGCTTCCAGATCGAAGACATTGGATTGTCCGGCCAGATTCACGGGTGAGGTGGGCGCGGGCTGACCGCCGGTCATGGCGGTCCAGCTGTTGTCGAGGATGACTTTGACGCCGGGGACGTGGCGGAACAGGGCGTTGCGGGTGGCATCCATACCGCTGTGGCACTCGGTGCTGTCGCCCAGGACGGAGAGGCAGCGGCCCGCGGCCTCGGGTTTGGCGAGTACGTACCCTGTGCGTTTGCCCTCGCTTGCGCCCATGGCCAGGACCGTGTCCATGGCGCCGAGGAAGTGGAGCAGGGTGTTGCAGCCGATGTCGCCGAACACGGCGTCGAGCTTCCCTTTGCGCCGCATCTTGCCCACGATGAGCCCAAAGAGGCGGTACGGGCAGCCTGGGCAGATGAGCGGCGGCCGGGGGACCGGCGCAATGGACACGCCGGCGCGGGGAAGATCCACCCCCAGCCGGGCGGCCACCGTGGCCGGGCTCCATTCGGTGGTGGGATCCGTGGGCGTTTTGCCGGATACGGCGATGCCGCGGCTTTGCAGGAGCTCCTCCAGGTAGCGCTGCCCGTCTTCCATGACGTGGATGGGGCCCTTCACCTGGGCAACGAAGGTTTCGATGCTCTTCCAGGGCAGGGGGTTGGTGAGGCCGAGAGCGAGCACATGGGGCTGGATGCCGAGGTGCTGGCAGGCCTCCTGCACGTGGAGGAGGTTCACCCCGTGGGTGATGACGCCGAGAGGCCGGTCCCCGGCAAGGCGCACAGGAGGCAGGATTTCCTCGGCCGCGGCCTCCAGGGCGGGCAGGCGTTCGGCCAGGATCCGGTCGTAGGCCACGCGGGCCTTGGCCGGCAGGGTGACGAAGGGCGGGAAGCCTTCGCTGAGTTCCGCCTTGGGCCGGGTGGCGGTGGGCATGAGGCGCACCAAGCCTTCACAATGGCACAGGGTGCCGCTCGCCAGAATGGCCACCGGCGTATGGAAGCGGCGGCTGATGTCCGCGGCGAGTCCGGCGGATTCGTGGAGCTCCTGGTGGGTGCGCGGTTCGAGGATGGGAATGCCGCAGCTGCGCAGCAGCGCCTTGGGGTCGAGGAGGTGTTGCGTGGAGCTCGGGGTGTAGTCCGAGGCGATGTAATAGATGAGGGCGCCGCGCGGCGCGCAGTAGAAGGCGCTGCTGGTGATGACGTCCGCGGCCTGGAAGAGGCCGGGGATCTTCATGGTCACTACGCAGTCGTTGCCCGCCAGGGTGTGGCCAAAGCCTACGGCCACGGCCACGGCCTCGTTGACGGACCAGCCGACGATCATGCGGTCCTGTACCTGGGAGAGCCCCCGGTCGATGACTTCGGTGCTCGGGGTGCCGGGGTAGCCGTCGGCGGCATGGATGCCGGCACGCACGCACCCCAGGGCGAAGGCGATATTGCCTTGCAGGACTACCGGGGTGCCGCTCGGTGCGTCGCAGAGATCGGAAAAAGTCATGGCTTCCTCATTGGGGGTTGGGGTTGCGTTGGACTTGGCGCACGAGGGTTTTCCAGCGGGCGGCCTCGGTCCAGGAAAAGCCTCCGGGCCGGCAGGGCCAGAGGGAGTTGTTGTGGGTGAGGGGTTCTTCGGCCAAGGGCCAGGGCGAGACGCGCTCCGCTCGGGCAAAGAGCGGCGTCCCCGGGATGGGGGAGTAGAACGCAAGTTCCACGGGGATGCCCAAGCGGCCTGCTTCGGCGATGGTGGCCGCGGTGGCGTCGTCGTCTTCGTCCGGCAGGCCAAAGAGCACGTAGGCGCGCACATGCCTTGCCTCAAACCCGGCCGCGTGCAGGGCGGCCACTGCCTGTCCCCATTCCTCAAGGGTGAGTTTGGCGTCAAGGCGGTGGTTGAAGTCCAGAGTCTCCAGGCCCAGGCGCAGGGTGCGCACCCCGCCGCGCCACAGGCGCCGGCAGACGTCAGGGGTCAGGGCGCGGACGTGCACGGCGTTGGGGGTATGCAGGGTCATGTGGTGTTCGGCGCACCAGGCAAGCGCCGACCAGAGCCAGGTTTCCGGGGCCACGAGCAGGGCGTCGTCGTAGAAGGCCACATGGCGGACCCCTTGGGCGTGTAGGCTCCTAAGGCGCTCGAGGACGAGACGTGCCGGCGCCTGGTGAAATCCCGGGGAAAGCAGTCGGCTTGCGCAGTAGGCGCAGGCAAAGGGACAGCCGCGGGAGCCGAGGAGCACACCGAAATCCGGGGCCGCGTAGAGCTCGTGGGCGAGGCGCAGTCCGGCATGGTCCGGGAGACTCGGGGCGGAAGCCCCCAAAAGCCGCCACAAGGCGGCCCAATTCTCCGGAGTTTCCAGGGGGCCGCAGATGCAGTGATCCGCCTCCAGGCGCCGGGCGTGTTCCGGGCAGAGGGTGGCATAGACGCCGCCCACCACCACCGGCACCCGGGGCCAAAGGCGTCGGCACAGGCGCACTGCTTCGTCCACACCCGGATACCAATAGGTCATGATGGAGGTGACGAGCACCAGGTCCGGAGGCGGGGAGAGGGCGGCCAGGGCCGCTTCCACCCGCGCCGGATCGTGGCCGTAGCGGCAAAACCGCCGGGGGACCTGGGCGAGGACCGCAGGCTTGGGGATCTCCGTCTTGGGATAAGGGCCACGACCATCAGGTCGGGGGCGGGGCCAGGGGATGTCAGCCCAGGTGCGCTCCAAGGTGTCCATGAGAGCCACCGAACAGCCGCATTGGGAGAGCATGGAGAGGGCGGCGAGCAGCCCTGCCGGTCGCGACCACAGGCCGTAGGCGGCAAAGTCGTGGATCCAGGGGTTGATGCCCAGGATGCGGGGGCTATTTGCCCTCGGGGAGGATGTCCAGGTAATCCTGGGCCACTTTGGCCTCTGGGGTGCCGGGATGGTCTTTGACGATGGCATGAAACTGGGCCTTGGCCTCGGCGGTCTTGCCTTGGCGGAGGATGTTTTCCCCAAGGGCGAGTTTGAGGGCCACGGCATTGAGGTTGGCGGCGAGTCCTTCCTCCAGGGTGGCCTGAGCGGCGGCGAGGTCTCCCTTGCCTTCCTGGATTTGTGCCAGGAGGAGATAGGCGGGCGTATAGAGCCAGTTGCGGCGGATGGCGAGCCGGGCCATGGCTTCGGCTTGGTCGGCTTGGCCGTGGCGTAGCAGCAGCCGGGCGAGGTTGGTGGCCGCCAGCTCCGGGGTGGCGTAGGTGAGGATGGCGATGGCCTTTTCGTAGGCCGCCTTGGCCTCCTCCCATTTGCCTTGTGCTTCGAGGACGCGGCCGAGGTTGTTCCAGCCTTCGCCGTATTCCGGGTCGATTTCCACGGTGCGGGCAAAGGCCTTGCGGGCGTCGTCCACCTGGTCCAGGGCAAAGTAGGCGAGCCCCAGGTCGAAGTGGTAGCGCTTGAGGCCTTCGGCCCGGTCCGCAATGGCCACGAGTTCCTGCATGGCCAGTTGGGGCTTGCGGTTGGCGATGTACGCCTCCGCGAGGTCCAGCCGTAAGGACACTTCCTTGGATCCGCTGCCCATATGGGCGCAGCTCGCAAGCATGAGCAGGGCGATGAGGAGGATGCGAGAGCAGACGGCGGGCATGGGTTCCTCCAGGGCTGGGAGGGAATCCCCTCCCAGCGGCTAGATGACTTTGTTCAGCGCATACTCGATGATGTCCTGGGCCCCGGCGGCAAGGAGCTTGGGGATGAGGTCGCGCACCTGGCGGCGCTCCACCACCGTCTCCACGGACAGCCAATCGGACTGGTAGAGGTGGGCCACCGTGGGCGCGTTCATGCTCGGCAAAACCCCCATGATGGCATCCACTTTGTCCGCGGGCGCGTTCATCTTCAAGGCCACCATGGTTTCGGCGCGCAAGGCCCCTTGGAGCAGGGTATTGAGGATCTCGATCTTGCGGCGCTTCCAGGGGTCCTCCCAGGCCTTCTTGTTGGCGATGAGCTGGGTGTTGGTCTGCAGGAGTTCGGCGATGATGCGCAGCCCATGGGCCTTGATGGTGGTGCCGGTCTCGGTGATCTCCACGATGGCGTCGGCGAGTCCCTCCACCACCTTGGCCTCGGTGGCGCCCCAGGAATATTCCACTTCCACCGGGATGCCGGCCTCGGCAAAGTAGCGGCGGGTAAAGCCTACGAATTCCGTGGCGATCTTTTTGCCGGCCAGGTCTTCCGGGCGGCGGTAGGGGGCGTCGCCGGCCACGGCGAGCACCCAGCGCGCGGGCCGGTTGCTGGCCTTGGAGTAGATGAGGTCCGCCACCACCACGACGTCGGACTCGTTTTCCAGGATCCAGTCCTTGCCGGTGAGCCCGGCGTCCAGCACTCCGGACTCCACGTAGCGGGCCATTTCCTGGGCCCGGCATAGGGCCAGGGAGAGTTCAGGGTCATCCACTTCCGGAAAGTAGTTGCGGTGGTGGGAGGTGATTTTCCATCCGGCCTTGGCAAAGAGTTTGACGGTGGCCTCTTCCAGGGAACCCTTGGGGATTCCCAGACGCAAGCGGGGTTCATCCATTATTTGTATACCTCCTTGGGATCGAAGATGACAGGAGAGCACGCACGCCACGAGCCATCGGGCAGGCGCTCGGTATAGAAACAGCTGCGGTGGCCGGTGTGGCAGGCGGCGCCGCCCACCTGCTCCACCACGAGCAAAACGGTATCGGCATCGCAGTCCAGGCGGATGGCGTGGACCTTTTGCACGTGTCCGGAAGTGCCGCCCTTATGCCAGAGCGTCTGGCGGCTGCGGCTGTAGTAGTGGGCCTGTCCGGTGGCGAGGGTGGCCTCCCAGGCGGCCTCGTTCATGTAGGCGAGCATGAGGACTTCGCCGGTATGGACGTCTTGAGCGATGGCCGGCACGAGGCCGCCACACTTGGCAAAATCAGGTTTGTGCATGGGCTGTTCCTTGAGTGGCGAGTTGTCCGCAGGCCGCGGCGATGTCTTGGCCTTTGCTTTTGCGCAGCGTCACGGTGAAGCCTTTGCGCCGCAAGAGGTCTTCAAAGGCGAGGACCGCGTCGGGGGCGGGGGCCTGGTAGACCGCGCCGGGCGTGGGATTGTAGGCGATGAGATTGATCTTGCATTTGAGGTGGGACAGCAGCCGCACCAAATCCCGGGCGTGGGCAAGAGTGTCGTTGACCCCGCCAAGGAGCAGATACTCGATGGTGATGCGCTCCCGGGGGCGCAGGGGGTAGCGGCGAAGCGCCGCCACGAGCTCGGTGATCTCCCAGTGCGCGGCTTTGGGCATGATGCGCGCCCGCAGTTCTTGGGTGGGGGCATGGAGCGAGATGGCCGGCAGGGCGAGGTCTTCTTCGGCGAGAAGCTCCAGCGTGCCGGGGATACCGCAGGTGGAAAGGGTCACGCGGCGGCGGGAGAAGTTCAGCCCCTCGGGATGCGTCAGGATGTGGAGGGCGCGGCGCACGTTGGGCCAATTGAGAAAGGGTTCCCCCATACCCATGAACACGAGGTTGGTGATGGGCTTTTGCGGGACGTTTTCCTCTGCCCAGAGGCGGGCGGCAAGCACCTGGGCGGCGATCTCGCCGCCGGTCAGGTTGCGCCGAAGCCCCATGGTCCCGGTGGCGCAGAAAGTGCAGGCCATGGGGCAGCCCACTTGGCAGGACAGGCATTGGGTGAAACGGTCGTCATCGGGGATGAGCACGGTTTCCACTTGGGCCCCGTCTTCCAGGGTGAGGAGAAATTTGACCGTGCCGTCCTGGCTTCGCTGGACTTGGGCGATGTGCGGCAAACGTGCGCTCGCCGTGGCGCTGAGTTCGGCGCGCAGGGCCTTGGCCAAGTTGGTCATGGCCGCAAAGTCCAGCTGGCCGCGGCGCCACAGCCATTGCCACAGCTGCCGTGCCCGAAACGGAGGATGCCCGCGTTCGCCAACGAAGTCCTCCAGTTCGGGGAGAGTGAAGCCCAGGAGATTCGGGGTGTCCATGGCCACTACAGGCGGTTGTGCTCCTTGTAGCGCAGGACGAATTGCACCGCCTCGTCCACGGTGGTGACATCGCCGGAGATTTGCGCCTGGAGCAGGCTGTCGCGGATGAGCCCCACCGCGGGGCCGGGCTTGATGCCGGCGATATCCATGATCTGCTTGCCGTTGAGCAGCGGTTCCAGCAGCTCTTCACGGATATCGGCCCGGTCGAGCATCTTCATATTGTGATTGAATTCGGTGTAGGCGCCGTCGCGGGCCTTGATGTTGGCGCGGGCGATCTCGATGAGCCGCGGGTACTCGTCCAGGGCCTTGAAGCGGCGGATGCCTTTGTCGGTGAGCATGAAATGAAAATGCATGTGGTGCCGCACCAAGTGGCAGATGAGGTCCACCTCGTCGGTGTTGAACCGCAGCCGTTTGAGGATCTTGCGGGCGACTTTGGCCCCCACCCGATGGTGTTGGTAGAAGGTGATGCGCTCGCCCACGCGTTCGCCGGTGTAGAGCTTGCCGCAGTCGTGGAAGAGGCACGCCAATGTGCCGTACCAGTCGTAGGGGAGTTCCTCGGGATAGTGGCGCATGACCGCCACCGTATGCTGCCACACGGACGTGCGGTCTTCGTCGTTGGTTTCGAAAATGCGCGACAAGGCGGCGAGCTCGGGCACCAGGCCGTGGAGGATCATGGTGTCGAAAAGCAGTTGGACGAAGCGCCACATGTTTTCCGCCTCCACCTTGCGCCATTCGTCCATGATGTCCGTGACCGAGACGTAGTCGAGCACGCGGCGGGAGGCGCGCACCAAGGCCATCCAGGTGTTGTCCTCGATGGGCAGGTGGTAGTTGGCGGCAAAGCGCAGGGCGCGGATGGCGCGCGAGTAGTCGTGCTTGAGGGTTTCGTCCGGGATGCCCTTGAGTTGCACCACTCCGCGATCCAGAGGTTCGAAGCCGTCGTAGGTGTCTCGGGGTTGCGGGATGTAGGGGCAGGCCACGGAAAGGGGGAATTCTTCGCATTCCTGCAGGGCGAGGATCATGCGCGGGGTGAGCTGCGCCACGCAGACCTCGGGATGCGAGGCGTCGAGGACGTCGGCGGCATAGAAGTGGAAGATGGATTCTCCCTGGGTGAGCGTGGCGAACATGGGGCCGTCGGCGGCTTTGATTTCGGGAAAGAGGCCGCGCAGGCCGTCTATGTCCAAATCCGTGCAGATATCCACGGTGGCGTCTTTGGAGTGGGCAAGGAGGCGCTCATGCAGGGCGGCGCCAATGACGTAGGCGTCGTAGCCGTTGCGCATGATGGTTTTGCACAGCGATGCAGCGTCTCGGATGGGTTGGGGCATGGGAAGGCTCCTTATGGGCGAACGAAGTCCCGGCTTACGGGCCGGAGAAAGAATCTTCGTCTTTTTCTGTGGTCTTGGTCAAGCGGTAGCGCAGCTGCCGAAAACTGATTCCTAAGAGTTCCGCGGCCTTGCCTTTGTGACCGCCGGTCTTGGCAAGGGCTTCGTGGAGGATCGAGCGCTCGTGCTCCAGGAGGTATTGATCGAGGTTGATCTGGCCGTTCCACAGGCGGGAGAGTTCCGGATCGTGGGCACGATGGGGGCAGGTCTCGTAAATAATAAGAGATTCTGGGTGGATGACTCGTCCGGTCTCCAGCGCCACGGCGCGCTCGACGATGTTTTCCAGCTCGCGCACGTTGCCGGGGTAGGTGTAGGAGAGGAGTTTGGCGCGGGCGCTTTCGGAAAAGGCCTCGATGGAGCGTTTTTGTTCGGCGCAGGCCCGGCGCAGGAAGTGCTCGGCCAGGGGAAGGATGTCTTCTTGGCGCTCCCGCAGCGGCGGGAGATGCACCCGCATGCCGCTCAAGCGGTAGTAGAGGTCTTCGCGCAGGGTCCCCTGGGCCACTTCCTCCTCCACCGGACGGTTGGTTGCGGCGATGATGCGCACGTCGGCGCTGCACTCTTCCGTGGATCCCAAGGGGAGGAAACGGCGTTCTTGGAGAAACCGCAAGAGTTTGACTTGGATGGCTGGCGTGAGTTCCGCCACTTCGTCGAGAAACAGGGTGCCGCCGTTTGCCATTTCCACCAGGCCTTTTTTGGAGCGATCGGCGCCGGTAAAGGCCCCTTTGCGGAAGCCGAAGAGTTCGCTCTCCACCAGGTGCTCCGGGAGGCCGCCGCAGTTGATGGCCAGAAACGGCCCGCCCCCCCGGGGGCTTTGGCGGTGGATGGTGCGGGCGATGAGCTCCTTGCCCGTGCCGGATTCGCCGGTGATGAGCACGGAAATGGGCGTGGGCGCGATGCGTTCGGCAAGGCGCAGCACGTGGCCCATGGCCGGGGAGTGGGCGATGACCGTGCCGTAGCGGTCGTGGAGCTCCCCTTTGAGCAGGGCGTTTTCCATCTCCAGGCGGGCGCTTTCCAGGGTGCGTTCCACGAGAAGCAGGAGTTCGTCCAGCTCGAAGGGTTTGGGGATGTAATCCCGGGCGCCGAGGCGGATGGCTTCCATGGCGCTTTTGGTGTCCGCATAGGCGGTGATCATGACCGTCGGCGTGGGCAGGCCGGCCTCGTGCATGCGCCGCAAGAGCTCCAGGCCGCTTTCCGTCCCCAGGCGCAGATCCACCAGGGCGAGGTCCACACTCTCCCGCTCCAGGGTCTTCCAGGCCGAGGCAATGTCCGCGGCCAGGCGCACCTGGTGGCGGGCGCGGGAGAGGGCGATTTCCAGCACCTCCCGCAGGCTGAGATCATCATCGACGATCAGGATGCGGGCCATGGCGTGCGGTGGAACAAGAGTTGGCCGCCGAGGAAGTGGGCGACGACCCGGCCAGGGAGTTCCATGCCTAGGGCCGGGGTATTGGTGCTCTTGGAGAGCATGGTTTGTCGGGACACGGTCCAGGAGGCGTCTTCCGCCAGAAGGAGGAAATTGGCGGGAGCGCCTTCCTCGATGCGTGCTTCCGGCAGGCGGAAGATGCGCGCCGGAGCCTCGGCCCAGAGACGCACGGCGTCGCTCCAGGAAAGCGCGTGCTCGCGCACCAAAAGGGTGGTGAGCGCCAGGGCCGTGTCCAGGCCGCTGATGCCGAAGGGCGCCTCATCGAAGGGGACGTCTTTTTCGTGGGCCGCGTGCGGGGCGTGGTCCGTGGCCAGGATGTCGATGACTCCGGTGCGCACGGCCTCGCGCAGGGCCAGGACATCGTCGGCGGTGCGCAGCGGCGGGTTCACCTTGGCGGCGGTGCGGTACCCCTCCACCATGGTCTCGTCCCACACCAGGTAGTGGGGACAGGTCTCGGCCGTGACCGGCACCCCTTTGGCCTTGGCTTGGGCAATGATCTCCACCGAGGCGCGGCAGCTGATGTGGGCCAGGTGGATGGGGATGTCGAGATAGCTCGCCAAGAGGACATCCCGCGCCACCTGGATGGCCTCGCTGACGTCCGGGATGCCTTTGATCCCCAGGCGGCCGGAGAGCGCGCCTTCGTTCATGCCGCCGCCAGCGCCCAGCGCGGGGTCTTCGCAGTGGTCGACGACCATAAGTCCAAGGTCGGCGGCGTACTCCATGGCCCGGCGCAGGATCTCCGTGGAGGCCACGGGTTTTCCGTCGTTGGAGAGGGCCACGCATCCTGCCTCCGCCAGTTCGCCGGCAGGCGCCAGCTCTTGGCCGGCCAGGCCCTTGGTCAGGGCGCCGATGGGCCGAAGCCAGGGGCCGTGGGGGTGGCTCACACGGGCCCGCTCCAGCATGAAGGTGGTCACCGTGGCCGAATCGTTGACCGGGTTCGTGTTGGCCATGGCCATCACCTGGCCGAAGCCGCCCGCCAAGGCAGCGGCAAGGCCCGAGGCGATGTCTTCTTTGTATTCGAATCCAGGCTCCCGCAGGTGGACGTGGGCGTCGATGAGGCTCGGCAGCAGCCGCGCGCCGTGCGCCTCCAGGACGCGCGCATCCTCGGCCTGGAGACTTTCTGCCGGGGCGATGGCGGCGATGCGGTCTGCCTGGACGGCAAGATCTATGATCGCATCGCCCAGACGGGCATGGCGGATGATCCAGGTGAGCATGGAATTCTCCTTTAGGCTTTGCGGGTAAGAAGCAAGTGGAGCACGGCCATGCGCACGGCCACTCCCGCGGTCACTTGACCGAGGACGCGGCTGGCAGGGCCATCGGCCACAGAATCGGCGATTTCCACTCCCCGGTTCATGGGACCGGGGTGCAGGACCACGGCCCCCGGGGCCGCCTTGGCGAGCAGCGCACGCGACAGACCAAAGCGTCGGGCATATTCGGCAAGGTTCGGGAGAAGCCCTGCCTGCTGGCGTTCCAATTGGAGGCGCAGACACATGATGGCGTCCGCCCCGGCCACTGCCGCGCCAGGGTCGGTGTACACCTGGGCGGGCCAGCTGGCCACCCCTGGGGGTAGCAGGGTGCGGGGCCCGCAGAGGCGGACACGCACGCCCAGGCGGGAGAGGAGGTCCACGCCGGAGCGCGCCACCCGGCTATGGGCGATATCGCCGAGGATGCAGACGACCTTGCCGGCGAACGCCCCCTGCCAGGCCTGGCTCAGGGTGAAGGTGTCGAGCAGCGCCTGGGTGGGGTGGGCGTGCTGGCCGTCGCCGGCGTTGATGACCGCGCAGCGCAGTCGCTCGGCCAGGTACTGGGCCGCGCCGCTTGCCCGGTGCCGGATGACGATGGCGTCCGGCCGCATGGCCTCCAGAGTGAGGGCCGTGTCCTTGAGGCTTTCGCCTTTTTGCAGAGAGCTGGTGGAGGCGCTGATGCTGAAGCTGTCAGCGGACAGGCGCTTGACCGCAACGTCAAAGGAGACCTTGGTGCGGGTGGAGGGCTCGGCGAAGAAGAGGACGACGCTTTTGCCTTTGAGAATGGGCGCCTTCTTGACGGGGCGGGTGTTGATCTCGGCAAAGCGTTCGGCCGTACGCAAGAGAAAGAGCGCTTCCTCGGTGGTGAGCTGAGAGACGTCGAGTAAGTCTTTATGGGGCCATTGCATGGGGACCTCGCTGGGCTAGGACGAAAAAAAAGGGGCCCTCCACTTGCGGAAGGGCCCCGTTGGCTTGAAAAGTTCAGCGGATTTTCGAAGAATCATGGCACTGGGCGGATACTGGGTCCGGCGTTCCTCCGCAAAATTTTCTAGCCGAGAGAGACGTGGCCGTCCAGGACTTATATCCACCCCTCCTCCACCCCGTGGCAGGCCACGTGCGTGCCGGAGGGCAGGGCGTGGAGCCGGGGGATGTCCTGGCGGCAGCGCTCCCGGGCGTGGGGGCAGCGGCCGTGGAACACGCAGCCGGAAGGCAGGTGGATGGGCGTGGGCACGTCGCCGGTGAGTTTTACATGGGAAAAGCCTGTGGCGCCGATCTTGGGAATGGCGGAGATGAGGGCCTGGGTGTACGGGTGGCGTGGGGCCTGGAAGATTTCTTCGGCGTCCGCCAGCTCGCAGAGACATCCCAGGTACATCACTGCCACGCGGTTGGAGATATGGCGCACCACCGAGAGGTCGTGGCTGATGAAGAGGTAGGTCAGGCCGCGTTGTTCCTGAAGGTCCATGAGCAGATTGAGGATCTGCGCCTGAATGGACACGTCCAGGGCCGCGATGGGTTCATCGGCGACGATGAACTCCGGGTCCACGGCCAAGGCTCGGGCAATGGAGACTCGCTGGCGTTGGCCGCCGGAAAATTCGTGTGGAAAGCGGTCCCCCCAGTCGGGGTTGACGCCTACCTGTTCCATGACTTCTGCCGCCCGCTGTGCGGCCTCGTGCGCGGACAGATGCGGGTTGTGGAAGAGGATGGGCTCGGTGATGGTGTCGCGGATGCGCATGCGCGGGTTGAGGGAGGCGTACGGGTCCTGGAAGACCATCTGCATCTTGGTGCGGTACGGCCGCATGCGGTTTCGGGAGAGATTGTCGATGCGTTCGCCCCGGTAGCGGATTTCGCCGGAATTGGGCGGATAGAGGCGCATGACGGTGCGGGCCAAGGTCGATTTGCCGCATCCGGATTCTCCCACCACGCTGACGGTTTCCCCTTCATGGATGGAGAAGGAGACATTGTTGACCGCATGGACGATGGTGCGGCGTTGGGTGAGTTTGCCGTTCCGCCAGGAGATGCGGTCCAGAAAGCCGCCGGAAATATCGAAGTGTTTGACCACGTTATGGAGTTCTACCAGTACAGGTGTCTTCATGGCAGTGCTCCTTTTAGTCCACGAGATGGCAGGCCACTGCCGTGCCGTCGGCAAGAGGGTGCACGTGGGGGGGAGTCGTGCGGCAGATATCCGCGGCCTTGGGACAGCGGTTGTGGAAGGAGCACCCTGAAGGAATGCGAGAGAGCGTGGGCATTGTTCCGGGAATCTGGTTGAGCCGACCGCGGCGCGCGGCGTTTTGGGGCAGGGCGGCGAGGAGTCCTTGGGTGTAGGGATGCTTGGGGGCGCGGACGATGTTTTCGGTGGGGCCCATCTCCACGATGGCTCCGGCGTACATGACGGCAATTTTTTGGGTGACCTGGGAGACCACGGCCAGGTCATGGGTGATGAGCAGAAGCCCCATGTGCTCTGTTTCGCACAGGTGCAGCAAAAGCTCCATGATGTCCGCCTGGATGGTGACATCCAGGGCGGTGGTCGGCTCGTCGGCGATGATGAGCGACGGAGAGGTGAGCAGGGCGATGGCGATGACGATGCGCTGGCGCATGCCGCCGGAAAACTCATGCGGGTATTGGCGCAGGCGCTTTTCCGGCGAGGGGATGGCCACCTGGCGCAGTTTTTCCAGGGCCAAGGCCTCGGCTTCGGCCGTGCTCATGGGGAAGTGGGCCTGAAGGGTCTCCACCATCTGGGTGCCGATGGTCAGCACTGGATTCAGGGTCATCATGGGATCCTGAAAGATCATGGCGATGCGGTTGCCGCGGATTTGGCGCATCGCTTCCGGAGAGAGGGCTACCAGGTCTTGGCCTTCAAAGAGGATGGATCCGGAGGCGATATGTCCGGGTTTGCTCACCAGATTGAGCAGGGCAAAGCCGGTGACGGACTTGCCGGCCCCGGATTCGCCCACTAAGCCCATACGCTCGCCCTTGGCGAGGTCGAAGCTGACGTGGCGCACGGCAGGAAGAGGGCCGGTGCGGAGCTTGAAATCGACGCACAGGTCACGGACTTGGAGGAGTGCCGAGGATTCGTGGTTCATGGGGGACGCAGGTTATCCTTTGTAGATCTTGGGGTTGAGGTAATCGCGCAGCCAGTCGCCCAAAAGATTGATGGCGAGGATGAGAATCACCAGGGCGATGCCTGGAAAGAGGGTGATCCACCACGAACCGCTGAAAATGTAGTCAAAGCCAGCCTTGATGAGGGAGCCCAGGCTCGGCCGGGTCACGGGCATGCCGAGGCCGATGAAGGACAAGGCCGCTTCGGACATGATGGCGTTGGCGACCTGCACGGTGGAGATCACCAAAACCGGGGTCATGGTGTTGGGCAGAATGTGGCGCCACATGATGCGGCTGGTGGACAGCCCCGCCACGCGCGCCGCCTCCACATATTCTTTCTTCTTTTCCGCAAGGACCGAGGCCCGTACGGTGCGGGCGTATTGCGGCCACTCCGCTACGCCGATGATGACGATAAGCAGGGGAATGGCCAGGCGCTCATAGGTGCCCATGCCAAAGGCGGACTGAAAGATGGCGCCGAAGAAGATGGCCACCATGTAGGTGGAGAAGGAGAGCTGGACATCCGTGAGCCGCATGAGGAAGGCGTCGAGTTTTTTTCCGAAATATCCCGAAGCCATCCCCACGAGGATCCCCAGGGCCGCCTGGAGCACCACGGCGCCGATGCCGATCATGAGCGAAACCCGCATGCCGTAGAGCATGGTGGAGAGCATGTCGCGGCCTTGGGTATCGGTGCCGAGCAGAAAGCGTGCGTCTCCGTCGGGCATCCAAATAGGGGGAATTTCGCTGTCTAAGATGTCCACGGTGGAGGGATCATAGGGGTTGTACGGCGCAATCCACGGAGCGCCCAGGCTTGCGATAAGGAGCACCAGGAGGACAACCGCGCTGGCCACGGCCAAGGGGTCCTGGAGAAAGGAATGGACGAGAAGAGATCGTCGCAGCCGTTGCCACCAGCCCATTATTTCCTCCCCGCGATACGGACCATGGGATTGACCACGCCGTAGATGAGATCCACCACCGTGTTCACCACCACGAAGACGAAGCCGACGAACACCATATAGGCGACGGTCAGTGAGGTGTCGGCGCGGTTGATGGATTCGATGAACATGGAGCCCATGCCCTGCCAATTGAACACGGTTTCCGTGAGGATGGTGAAGGCGATCATGGTGCCCAGCTGCACACCGCCCACGGTGATGACCGGAAGCAGGGTGTTCTTGAAGGCGTGCACCAAGAGGATGCGTCGTTCGCGCAAGCCTTTGGCGCGGGCGAATTTGATGTATTCAGCCTCCAGCACCTCTTTCATCTCCGCCCGGATGAGGCGGATGAAAAGCGGCAGCATGATGGAGGATAGGGCAATGCTCGGCAAGATGAGGTGGAGCAGCCCGTCCGTGGTGACCAGCCCCGACTGCCAGCCGGGAAAGATCTCCACCAGTTCTCCGCGCCCGTAAGCGGGCAGCCAGCCGAGTTGCACCGAGAAGACGTAGATGAGCAAAATGGCCGTCAAAAACACCGGAATGGAGACTCCGACGATGGACGCCCCCATGCATATCCGTGAGAGCCAACTGGTGGGTTTGACCGCGGCGTAGATGCCAATGGGCACGGAAAAGACGATGACGATGATGGACGCGACGAACACCAACTCCAAGGTGGCGGGTGCCTTGCTCAGGATGACTTCCATGGCCGGGCGCTTGAAGTAGAACGAGTTGCCCAGGTCTCCATGGACGGCGTTTTTGACGAAGCGCGCCCACTGCACCAAGAAGGGGTCGTTGAGCCCCAGTTGCTGGCGCAGGGCTTCCCGTTCGGTTTCGGAGACCGAAATGCCCGTGAGCTCACGAATGGGGTCCCCTACGGACTGTTTGATGCTGAAGCCCAAGATGCTGATGACCAGCATCACGAGCATTGCTTGAACAATACGGCGGATGGCGAAAGCAAACATAGTGGTGGTATGGAGGGCCTGGGCGCAACACCCCAGGCCCCGAGTGTCGCAAAGTTGGGGTTATTCCATGATGAGGTCCCCAAAATAGGGGAAGTTCATCACGTTGACGATCTTGTCGGCGTTTTTGAGCTTGGGCGAGCAGGCCCAGGAGAGCATCTGCCAATGCAGCGGGATGAAGGCCGCGTCGTTGTAGAGGATGGTTTCCACTTCCTGGAGCATCTTGGCGCGCTTTTCCAGGTCGGTTTCCTTGTTGGCGGCCATGGTCAGCTCATCCACTTTGGGGTTGCAGTAGTTGGCGGAATTGTACTGGCCTTTGCCGGTTTCCTTGTTGGGACACATGTTGAGGTACTCGAAGAAGTTGGCGGAGTCTTCCGTGTCCGAGTGCCAACCGATCATCTGGATGTCCGCCACCTGGGCATCGAACTGGTCCCAATACTGGGCCTTGGGCATGGTCTTGAGCTCCACTTTGATGCCGATTTTGGCGAGCATCCCCACGACGGCCTCGGCGATCTTCTCGTCGTTCACGTAGCGGTTGTTGGGAGCGATCATGGAGACCGTGAAGCCCTTCTCATACCCAGCTTCCTTCATGAGGGCCTTGGCTTTTTCCAGATCGTAGCGCGGGGTGAGGGCCGGGTTGTGGCCGGCATAGCCTTCTGGCGAGTTCTGGCCTGCGGCCTTGGCGCGGCCTTTCATGATCCGTTTGACGATACCCTCGTTGTTGATGGCCAGGTTGAGGGCGGTGCGCACCCGCACATCCTGGAACTCCGGCCGGCGTTTCATATTGGCCTGCAGGGTGATGACGCGCGTGCCGTCCATGGTAATGAGTTTGGCGTCTTTGGCGTTGTCGATGCGGTCGTAGTCCTGGGGCGGCACCGGGGAGATGAAATCCACATCTCCTGCCAAGAGCGCGGCCACGCGGGTGGCGTCTTCCGGGATGGGGGTCAGAATGATTTCGTCGATGTTGCCGCTGTTTTTGTCCCAGTAGTCGGCGAAGCGTTTGAGGATCCACTTCTGCCCAGGCTCGCGCAGGGCCACGGTGAAGGGGCCGGTGCCGGACTCGTGCTCATTGGCAAAGGACCAGTCGGTCTTGACGATGGCGTCTTTGGGTTTACCTTTCTCATCTGTGCCCGTGTAGAACTTGGAGTCCATGGGGAAGATGTAGGTGGCCATGTTGAGGAGCAGTCCGTAGGGCTCCCGGGTGGAGATGTCTACCGTGTACTTGTCCACCGCCTTGGCCGAGAATCCGTCAAAAAGACCTTTGAAGTCGGTGCTCCGGAGGAGTCGATTCAGCGTCCAGACCACGTCCTCGGCGGTGAGTTCGTTGCCCGAGTGGAACTTGACCCCGTGGCGCAGATGAAACCGCATGGTCAAATCATCGATGCGCTCCCATTTTTCCGCCAGGCGTGGCTCGAACTGCATGTCCTGGGTCCAGCGCACCAAGGGGTCGAAGACCAAGTGCGAGTACTGGAGCATGCCGCCGGACAGCTGCACATGGGGATCCATGGATACCGGGTCCGCGTCCAGGGCCAGCCGGAGCACTTTGGGTGCGGCCATGGCCGGCGATACGGCAAGAAGCATCGCCGCCAACAGCAAAAGGGGGAACCGTCGCATAGGGAACCTCCTGCAAGGGGTTATTGTGTGGGGCGGCCCATCCGCCCCGTCCAGCCGGCAAAGCGGAGGGGAATTACCCAAATTGCGCCGTCAAGGCAACCATGGCATGCTTTGGCATGCTTTGGTGAGGATGGCCCATTGGAGCCGCTGAGCGCGTGAGATCGTCATCAACCATTGAGGAGTGTATGTATGTACGCAGTCGCTGTGAATGGGAGCCCTCGGAAGGGGGGAAACACGGAAACCTTGTTGCGCCATGTGCTCGAACCTTTGGCCGAGGCCGGCTGGGAGACTGAGCTGATCCAGGTGGGCGGGCAGAAGATCCGCGGGTGTCAGGCCTGCTACCAATGCTTTGAACGCAAAGACGGCACTTGTGCCTTCCAGAACGACGCCTTTGCCGAGATCATGCCCAAGCTCTTGCGCGCCGACGCCATGATCTTGGGATCGCCCACCTATTTTACCGATGTATCGGCGGAGATGAAGGCCCTCATCGACCGCGCCGGCTTGGTGGCTATTGCCAACGATCGTGCCTTCAAGGGCAAGATCGGTGCCGCGGTGGTGGCGGTGCGTCGTGGCGGCGGCACGCACGTTTACGACACCATCAACCATATGTTCCTGATGAACCAGGTGATCGTGCCCGGGTCCTCCTATTGGAACTTGGGCTATGGCCGCAACAAGGGCGAGGTCCTCTCCGACGCCGAAGGCCTGGCCAACATGCGCAACCTCGGCCAGGTCATCGCCTGGCTTGGGGCGGCCATTGCCCCCCATCGGGAGCAGTTCCCGGTGCTGAAGCCCTAGCTGGCATCGGACTTCCGCCCCCGCTTGGGGGCGGAACGGTTCGGGCCGTTCTCTCTCGTCGCAACGTCCGTTTTTCCGCAAGGGTTGGTGAAGGCGTGCGGAAAGCGGGAAGTCAAGCGTCCGCCTGGATAGCAATGACGCCAAGGCCGTGGGGGCAGGGGGCCAAACTTGCCGGGAGGGTATCCGCAGCGGGGATCCCTCTCCGGGGCAGGCGTGGGAATTGCCTAACCCCGGCACGCCTCAGGGGTCGCCAGACGCTGCAGGTACTGACCGTAGGCGTTTTTCTGCAGCGGCTTGGCGAGGGCGCGCAGGGCCTCGGTGTCGATCCAGCCGTGGCGCCAGGCGATCTCTTCCGGGCAGGCGATCTTGAGCCCTTGGCGGCGCTCCATGGTGGCCACGAACTGCGAGGCATCGAGCATGCTTTCGAAGGTGCCGGTATCGAGCCAGGCATATCCTCGGCCCATGAGCTCCACGCGCAGCTGGTGGTCCTCAAGGTAGAGGCGGTTGAGGTCCGTGATCTCCAGTTCGCCGCGGGCCGATGGCTGGAGGGTCCGGGCGCGCCTTGGGGCGGTTTCGTCGTAGAAATAGAGGCCGGTGACCGCGTAGTTGGACTTGGGGCAGGCGGGCTTTTCCTCCAGGCTGAGGACTTGCCCTTCGCCGTCGAATTCCACCACGCCGTAGCGGTGCGGGTCGTGCACGTGGTAGGCGAAGACCGTGGCCCCGTCGGTCTGCGCCATGGCCCGGGCAAGCAGGCGCTGCATGTCGTGGCCGTAGAAGATGTTGTCGCCCAGGATGAGGACGCAGGGGCTGCCTGCAAGGAAGTCTTCGGCGAGGATGAGGGCCTGGGCCAGACCGTCCGGGGAGGGTTGGACCGTATAGCTGAGGTGGATGCCCCATTGGGTTCCGTCGCCAAGGAGCTTTTGGAAGCGAGGGGTGTCCTCGGGCGTGGAGATGATGAGGATCTCTCGCACTCCTGCCAGCATGAGGGTGGAGAGTGGGTAGTAGATCATGGGTTTGTCGTACACCGGCAGGAGTTGCTTGGAGACCGCAAGGGTCGCGGGGTAGAGCCGGGTGCCGGATCCGCCGGCCAGGATGATGCCTTTGCGCATGGGGCCCTCACGAGGTTGGTGGGTTTTTGCTCGCCAGGTGGAGCATGAGGCGTTTGGACCAGAACTGGCATTTTTCCATGTCTTCGCGCAGGGCGGCGATGGCCTCGCGCAGCTCGCGCTCCAAAAAGTGGATGCGTTCTCCTTGGCGGGCGAGTTCGTGCGCCAGGGATTGGACGCGGGCTTCGAGGTCGTGGGCCGGAGCAGGGAGCTGTTCCTGGGCAAAGGACGTGGGGCGCTGCTCCAGGGCCGCGGCCAGACGTTCCATGACGCGGGCTTGGGTGTGGATGAGGTCGGTGAGCAGGCGGCGCTCTTCGGTGGCCTCTGCGGCCGGAGCGATCACCGCAGGGGGCAGGCTTGTCGATGCAGGCAGGAGGGCCACGAGTGCGGCCTCGGCCTCGGGGGGAAAGCGCAGGGCCCTGCCTACACGCTGGTGTGGGATGCGGTCGCCGTGGCGCTTGAGGAGGCGCCGCAGTCGCCGTTCACTGATGCCCAGTCGCTCGGCCAATTGTCGGGGCGAGAGGCCGTCCATGGTGCCCTCCTTGCTGGGTGCGCTCCTTACGTGCTGGATTCGGCGGGAGCCAGATCGAAGGCCACCACCACGTGTCCTTCTTCCAAACGCACCAAACGCACGCCTTGGGTGGCGCGGCCGAGCACGGAGATGTCCTCGGCGCTGATGCGGATGATCTTGCCTGCAGAGGTCAGGAGCACGATGGCGTCGCTGGGGTCCGCGAGGCAGGCGCCCACCACCGGGCCGGTGCGCGGCGTGATGCGCATGTTGATAATGCCCATGCCTCCGCGGGACTGGGCCCGGAATTGGGCAAGGGGCGTGCGCTTGCCGTAGCCGCCTGCCGATACGGTGAGCAGCTCCTGAGTCCCTTCCCGGGGCACCACCACTCCGGCCACCACACAGTCGCCGGAGCGCAGCTGCATGCCGCGCACGCCGGTGGCCACTCGGCCCATGGCGCGGACTTCGGCCACCGGGAAGCGGATGGAGTAGCCGTTTTGGGAGACGAGGATCATCTCGTCGTCTTCCGCCACTTCCAGCACGCCCACGAGTTCGTCTTCCGGCCGCATGGAGAGGGCGATGAGCCCCTGGGAGCGGACGTTGCGGTAGAGTTCCGTGGCCGTCCGTTTCACCGTGCCCTGGCGGGTGTAGAAGAAGTAGAATTTTCCTTCTTCCATCTCGCGGCAGGCCATGGCGGCGGCAATCTGCTCTCCTTCGTCCAAGGCAAGGAGGTTCGCCAGATGCTTGCCCCGGGACGTACGGCTGGCCTCCGGCAGCTGGTGCACCTTGAGCTGGTACATCTTGCCGCGGTTGGAGAAGAAGTTGATCCATTGGTGGGTGGTGGCGGTGATCAGGGTGGTGATGAAGTCCTCTTCCGCCACCTGCACGCCGGTGACCCCGGTGCCACCGCGGCGCTGCTGACGGTAAACCTCGAGGCTGGTGCGTTTGATGTAGCCGTTTTGGGAGATGGTGATGACCACCGGCTCATCGGGGATGATGTCTTCCACGTCGATGCTCCCCGGCTCGTGCTCCAGGAATTGGGAGCGGCGGGGGGTGGCGAAGGCGTCGCGCAGCTCCGTGAGCTCCTCGCGGATCACCGAACGCAATACTTCGGGATTGTTGATGACGCTTTGGAGATACTCGATGCGCTGGAGCACTTCGGTATATTCGCGCACCAAGGCTTCGCGCTCCAGGTTGGTGAGCCGCTGCAGGCGCATGTCGAGGATGGCCTGGGCCTGGGCGTCGGAGAGGCCGAAGCGCTCCATGAGCCGGGCCTTGGCCTCCGCCGGAGAGGCTGAGGCCCGGATGAGGGCCACTACCTCGTCGATGAAGTCCAGGGCGATGCGCAGGCCTTCGAGAATATGGGCGCGGGCCTGGGCCTTTTCCAGGTCGAAGCGGGAGCGGCGCAGGATGACTTCGCGGCGATGGGCCAAAAACTGGGCCAGGGCGTCTTTGAGGGTGAGGAGCTTGGGTCGACCTCCCACCACGGCGAGCATGTTGATGTTGAAGGCCGTGTCCAGGGGGGTGAACTTGTAGAGCTGGTTGATGAGGACCTCGGCCACGGTGCCGCGCTTGAGGTCGAGGACGATGCGGATGCCGTTGCGGTCCGACTCGTCGCGCAGATCCGCCACGCCTTCGATTTTGCGCTCGCCCACCAGGGCGGCGATGCGTTCCACCAGGCTCGCCTTGTTGACCCCATAGGGGATCTCGCGGATCACGATGGCTTCCAGATCTCCTTTGCGGCGTTCCACCTCCACCCGGCCCCGCATGCGCACGCTGCCGCGGCCCGTGCGGTAGGCCTCGCGCAGTCCCTCGCGGCCGTAGAGCTGGGCCCCGGTGGGAAAGTCCGGGCCGGGCAAGTGGACCATGAGCTCCTCGACGCTGGCCTCGGGGTTGTCCAGGAGGTGGAGGGTGGCGGCGATGGTCTCGCCCAGATTGTGGGGTGGAATGTTCGTGGCCATGCCCACGGCGATGCCCGAAGACCCGTTGATGAGCAGGTTGGGCACTTTGGTGGGAAGCACCTCGGGCTCGGAGAGGGAGTTGTCGTAGTTGGGCCGGAAGGCCACGGTGTCTTTGTCGATGTCCGCCAGAAAGTGGCTGGTGAGCTTGGCCATGCGCACTTCGGTGTAGCGCATGGCCGCAGGCGCGTCGCCGTCCAGGGAGCCGAAGTTGCCCTGGCCGTCCACCAAGGGTTCGCGCATGGAAAAGTCCTGGGCCATGCGCACCAGGGCGTCGTACACGGCGGCGTCCCCGTGAGGATGGTATTTACCGATGACGTCACCGACCACGCGGGCCGATTTCTTGTACGGCCGGTTGTAGGTGTTGCCCAGCTCGTGCATGGCGTAGAGGATGCGCCGGTGCACGGGCTTGAGCCCGTCGCGCACATCCGGGATGGCGCGCCCGATGATGACGCTCAAGGAATATTCCAGATAGGCTTGCTGGAGTTCTTTTTCGATACTGATTTGGGACATGCGTGCCTCGTGCGGGGCCGGAATACGGCCGACCGATACTCCTAACGTTTAGATATCGAGATCGCGGACTGCGAGTGCGTTGCGTTCGATGAATTCCCGCCGCGGCTCGACTTTGTCGCCCATGAGTTTTTCGAAGAGCTCGTTGGCCTCTTCGGCGTCTTCGATGGTGACTTGCAGGAGCGTGCGGGTTTCGGGGTTCATGGTGGTTTCCCACAACTGCACCGGGTTCATCTCACCCAAGCCTTTGTACCGCTGGACGGCGAGGCCTTTTTGCACCGCGGCAAAAACGGCGTCGAGGAGCGTGAGCGGCGAATCGGCCTGGACCTCGGTGTCTTTGTGGCGGAAGACGAAGGTGGGCTCGGGGTGGGCCTGGGCCATGCGAGTGGCCAGCTCGAAGGCCCGGCGGTAGCGTTTGGAGGTGAAAAACTCCGCCCCGAGACGCACCTCATGCCCATCCGCTTCCCAGAGTCGCACCACGAAGCGGCCTTCCATGCCGGCAGCAGCGGGGTCGTCTTCGTGCTCCACCATGAGGCGTACGCCGCGCGCGGCCAGCGCGGCGGTGAAGGCCTCAGGGAAATGTCCACACCGGATTTCGTCGCCGTCCAAGGCCACCCCGTGTCCCACCAAGGTGAAAAAGAGGGGTTCCGGGATGCCGAGACCAGCGTGCTCCTGGGCCATGGAGCGCAGAAACACCGCGTCCTGGAGGAGCGCCTGCAGCGGCTCGCCCTGGATCCAGCGCTCGCCCTGACGCAAGGAGATCTCCTCGGCGGCGCGGGAAAGGAGAAACTGGGTCATCTCCTCTTCGTTCTTGATGTAGCGTTCGAAGGAGCCTTTGTGCACCCGGTAGAGCGGCGGCTGGGCGATGTAGAGGTGTCCGGCCTCGACGAGCTCCTGGTACTGGCGGTAGAAAAAGGTGAGCAGCAAGGTGCGGATATGGGCGCCGTCCACGTCGGCATCGGTCATGAGGATGATCTTGCCGTAGCGCAGCCGCGAGAGGTCGGTGTCCTCCTCGCCGATGCCCGCGCCCATGGCGGTGATGAGGGCGCGGATCTCCTTGTTCTGGAGCATCTTGTCAAAGCGCGTCTTCTCCACGTTGAGGATCTTGCCGCGCAGGGGCAAGATGGCCTGAAACTTGGGATTGCGGCCCTGTTTGGCGGAGCCTCCCGCGGAGTCGCCCTCCACGAGGAAGAGCTCGCATTCTTCCGCCACCTTGCTCTGACAGTCCGCAAGCTTTCCGGGCAGCGAGTGGTCCGAAAGGGCACCTTTGCGGCGCACCAGTTCTTTGGCGCGGCGGGCAGCCTCCCGAGCGCGCGCCGCATCCACCACTTTGTCGATGATCAGGCGGGCATCTTTGGGGTTTTCGCCGAAAAACGCGGTGATGCGCTCATAGACCACTGTGGCCACATGTCCGGCCACTTCGGAGTTGCCGAGTTTGGTCTTGGTCTGCCCTTCGAATTGCGGGTTGGGGATGCGCACGCTGACCACTGCAGTCAGGCCTTCGCGGACGTCGTCTCCAGAGACCTTCTGCTTCTGCTTTTTGGGCAGGTCGCTGTTGGTGATGTACGTGTTGATGGCGCGGGTGAGGGCAGTCTTGAAACCCACAAGGTGGGTGCCGCCTTCTTTGGTACGGATGTTGTTGGCAAAGGTAAACACGTTTTCTTTGTACGTGGAGGAATACTGCAGCGCGAAATCGATGGAGACGCCATCCACTTCTCCTTTGCCGGAGATCACCTTGTGGATGCCGTCGTCGCCGTTCTTGTTTTTGATGAAGGAGATGAGCCCGCCTTCAAAGTGGTAACGGTGGGTCTCCTGGCTCTTTTCGTCGTGGAACTCGATGGTGAGCCCTGGGTTGAGATAGGCCAGCTCCTCGAAGCGTTTGGCGAGGATCTCGGCCTGGTACTCGGTCTCCTCGAAGATCTCTTCGTCAGGCTTGAAGCGGACCACCGTGCCGGTGGCGGACGCAGGCCCGAGCTCTTTGAGCGGGCATTGGGGCACGCCGCGGGCGTAGCGCTGGTAGTGGCGCTTGCCGTCTCGGCTCACGGTCACTTCCAGGTATTCGGACAGGGCGTTGACCACCGACACCCCTACGCCGTGTAGGCCGCCGGAGACTTTGTACGTGGCGTTGTCGAACTTGCCGCCGGCGTGCAGTACGGTCATGACCACTTCCACGGCGGGCCGGTTTTCCTTGGGGTGGATGTCCACCGGGATGCCGCGGCCGTTGTCCGCCACGGTGATGGAGTTGTCGAGGTGGAGGGTCACCTGGATATGGGAGCAGAACCCGGCCATGGCCTCGTCGATGGAGTTGTCCACCACTTCGTACACCAGGTGGTGGAGCCCTGCGCTATTGGTGGATCCAATATACATGGCGGGCCGCTTGCGGACCGCAGACAGGCCTTCCAGAACAGTGATATTGCTTGCAGTGTAGGATGTGCTCATACCGTTTATTCGTAGTAGACTTCTTCTTCGATGACCACCGGCATGATGGAGACGCTATAGCCCGGGTCGTCGGCGCCGGTGATGCGTATCAAGGAGCGATAATCGGCGAAGTGGATGGTGATTTGGGCAGAGGCAAAGCGGGAGAGGATGTCCATGACCGGCCGGGCGGCCAGGGAGAAGGTGTCGAATTGGCCTTGGGCCTGGCATGGCAACGATTCCATTCCAGCGCCGGTTTCGTGGCCTGGCGTGGAAACGGTGAGGGTTTCCTGCTGGACGTCGAATACGGCCACGTAGTTGTTGTCCGTGGCAAAGATGGCGATGCGGTCCAGGGAGTCCAAGAGTTCTTCCCGGGCCATGGTGACGTGGCCCTGATAGCGGGCTTCTGCCGAGGAGAGGAGGTTTTGGTAGTCGTAAAACGGCATGTCCCGCAAAGGCAGACTCATGGTTTCGCGCCGGTCGGGGGTGCGCACGAAGAGTCTGGTCCCGTGGCGGGCGATCTCCACCGGGCCTTCGGGCAGCCATTTGCGCAGGTCATGGAGATATTTTTTTGGGGCCAGAAGCTCCGGGGCAAGGGCCTGGGCGAGGTCGGAATGCTCTATGGTGGCGAGCGCGATCTTGAGGCCGTCGAGGCCGCAAAATTCCACGCTTTTCTCCTGTGCCGTGACCTTGAGGCAGGTCATGCTGCCGAGGGTGTCGTCGTCGGCCACGCAAAAGAGGATGCGGTCCAGGATGTGGCGGAGCTCTTGGCCGTCGATTTGGGCCGCCGGGCCTTGGGGGAAGGGGGTCGTGGGCTGGTACCAGGCTGGGTCACTTACCGCGAGCTTGTAGGACCTGGGGCCTTGGGTGAGGTGGAGCACCGATTCTCCGGGATTGGCGCGCAGGGTGATGGGCCCGGGCGGCAGTTTGCGCACCAGGTCGGCCAGGTATTTGCCTTGGGCGCCCAGGGTGCCGGCGCGTTCCACTTCGGCCGGATACGTGCCGCAAAACTCCAGGGAGGAGTCGGTGGCGGAGACGGTCAAGGTGCCGTTTTCGGCGTGCAGCCATACGGTACGCAGGTAGGCGGCGCCGGTGCGGGTGGGGGTGATGCTGGTGGCCTGGAGAAGGCCGTCCACGATGTCTTCCTTACGCAAGGTCACAAGCATGGGGTATTCCTTACTCGGTTGAGGGGCTGGACGCAGCGCGGATGCGGCGGGAGATTTCGTGCACCTGGGCTTTACGTCCCGGGTCCCGGGCCATGTCGCTCTCTACCTTGCGGCAGGCGTAGATGGCGGTGGTGTGGTCCCGTCCGCCGAAGAGCCGGGCGAGCTCGGGGTATGAGAGGCGCAGGTGTTTGCGACATAGGTACATGGCCACATGCCGCGCCCAGGCGATGGCCCGTTGGCGGCCGTGCGCGATGAGGTCTTCGCGGCGCACGCCCAAGGTCTGGCTCACGGCGTCCATGATATCGTGGGCCGTGATGGGGGCGGCTTGAGCCGGGGTGGTGGAGTAGCTCAGGATTTTGAAGAATTCGTCGTCGGAAATGTGGGGCGAGACGAGGTCCGTGTAGGCCAGGAGTTTGAGCAGGGTCCCTTCGAGCAGGCGCATGTCTGTAAACCGCTGGGCGAGCAAGATCTCCCGGTCGCGGGAAAGCGTCAGTCCGTGGCGTTTGCGCCAGCGGCGGACAAACTGGAGGCGCACGTCGAGGTCCGGGGCCTTGAGGGCGATCATGAGCCCCCACTCCAGGCGGGAACGAAGTTTGGGCTGGAGAAAACTGCACGCCGCAAGCGTCCCCGTGCAGGAGAAGACCATCTGGCGGCGGCCTGCGTGGAATCGGTCGAAGAGCAGGATGATTTCTCCTTGGAGGGTGTCGTGGAATTCCAGATCCTGGAGGTCGTCGAGGACGAAGACGTCGTGGTCCAGCACCCAGGTGCGTGCGTCGCTACGGCGGTCGTATTCCGTGGCCAGATCGGCCACCGTGCTGGCGAGGACGCGTCGACCCTGCAAGGCCTTGGCGTTGGCAATGGCACGCAGAAGGAAGGTCTTGCCGGATCCGGACTCACCGCACACGGTGAGGGGATTGAAGCGGGCGCTCTGGTCTTCCGCCACTTCCCGGGCGGAGGCCAGGGGAAAGGCGTTCTTGCTGTTGGCGAGGAATTCGTCCAGCCGGAACTCCTCGCCAAAGGGCAGCGCCTGCGGGACGAGGCGCACGGTGAGCCCCCTGGGCGCCAAGGCTTGGGTGAAGAGCGGCAGGACGCTCTCGGAAAACCACGGTGCCATGTCCGGCTGGCGGAGACGGACGCTGAGTTCGTTTCCCTCTTGGGAAAAGTCCAGAGAGTCGAACCAGCCTTCCATTTCCGGTGCGGAAAGGACGGTCAGCAGCGCCTGACGTACGGTGTCGCGCAAGGTATGGAGGTCTGGGGTCGTCATGTTTACTCGCAGCAATAATTGCCGTAACGCCGGTCCGCGAACGCTTGCATGCGGCAGCAACCAGCACGAGGAGGCCATATGGGAACACACAAAGTGCACCGGAGCATCGCGGAAATCAATGAGAAGATCCGTCAGGGCAAGGCCGTGGTCGTTACGGCGGCAGAAATGACCCGCCTAGTGCGCACGGAGGGGAAGGTCAAGGCCGCCCAGGCCGTGGACGTCGTCACTACCGGCACCTTTTCCCCCATGTGCTCCTCGGGACTGCTCTTTAATATCGGTCAGAAAAATCCGCCGACCATCAAGGTGAGCCGCATGTGGCTCAACGGGGTCCCCTGCTACTGTGGGGTGGCGGCGGTGGACGCCTACATCGGCGCCACCGAACCCACCGAGGAAGACCCCTTGAACAAGGTCCATCCCGGGCAGTTCAAGTACGGCGGCGGCCACGTCATCGAGGACCTGGTGCGCGGCAAGTCCGTGCACCTGCGGGCCACGTCCTACGGCACCGACTGCTACCCCCGCCGCGCACTGGAAAAGGACATCACCCTGGCGGACCTGCGCAATGCGGTGCTCCTCAACCCGCGCAACTGCTACCAGAACTACAACTGCGCCATCAACCGTTCCCGGCGCATCAAATACACGTACATGGGGCCGCTCAAGCCTGGCATGGGCAACGCCAACTACGCCACCTCCGGCGAGCTGAGCCCGCTTTTCAACGATCCGTACCTGCGCACCATCGGCCTGGGGACGCGCATCTTTCTCGGTGGTGGCGTGGGCTACGTCATCGGCGCCGGCACCCAGCACGTGGAAGCGCCGCCGCGCAACGCCCGGGGCATTCCGCTCGCGCCGTCGGCCACCTTGATGCTCAAGGGGGAGCTCTCGGGCATGAACGCCCGCTACCTGCGCGGGGTGAGCATCCTGGGGTATGGATGCTCTCTGGCTGTGGGCGTGGGCATCCCCATTCCCATCCTCGACGAGGACATGGCCTGGTTCACGGGCGTTGGCGATGCGGACATCCAGGTGCCGGTGGTGGACTATAGCGAGGACTACCCCAATTGCCGGCCCAGTCCCTACGGACACGTCACCTTCGAGGAGCTCAAAAGCGGGGCCATCACTATCGAAGGCAAACGCGTCCCCACGGTGCCGCTCACCAGCTACGCCTTGTCTCTGGAGATCGCCGAGGAGCTCAAACGCTGGATCGAGGAAGGGCGGTTTTTGCTCACCGAGCCCCAGGAACCCATCATTTCGCGGTAAGCGCCATGGTCGCGGACGTCTGGTGGTGGAACCTGTGGGCGGCCCGGCGCTCGCCCTACGAAGTGCGCATGAAGCGCCTACTCAAGGCCGTGGGGCTTGGCAGTGTGGTGCGCTCCGGGGATCTGGTGGCCGTGAAGCTCCATTTTGGCGAGCAGGGCACCACGGCCCACGTGCAGCCCCTGGAGCTTGTCCCCATTGTGGCCTTTATCCGCAAATGCGGCGGGGCGCCGTTTTTCACGGACACCAACACCCTCTACGTGGGCCAGCGCGGCGAGTCTGTGTCCCATGCACTGCAGGCCGCCCGCCATGGGTTCGACCCCAACCTCTTGGGCGCGCCGGTGATCATCGCCGATGGGCTCAAAAGCGGCAACGAGCGCGTCGTGCCCGTGGGGGGCACGCATTTTCAGGAAGCCTATCTGGCGGGCGACATCGTGGATGCGGATCTGCTCGTCACCGTGTCCCATTTCAAGGGGCATGAGCTGGCGGGCTTTGGCGGGGCCATCAAGAACGTGGGCATGGGGTGCGCTACGCGGCGGGGCAAGATGCGCCAGCACGGCGGCCTGGGGCCGGACGTGCACCCGACGCACTGCGTGGGGTGCGGGCAGTGTGTGGAGGTGTGCGCGGCCCAGGCCCTGCGTTTGGATGCCCAAAAGCGGATCACCTTGGACCGGGAGGCGTGCGTGGGGTGCGCGGCGTGTTTTCTCGTCTGCCGCCATAGCGCCCTGCACGTGGATTGGCGCACGGACATCGTGGCGTTTTTGGAGCGCATGGCCGAATATGCGGCCGCTGCGCTCCTGTCGCGGCCCCGGCCTTCCGTGCATCTGGCCTTCGTGCGCGCCGTGACCCCAGGATGCGACTGCCTCGGCTATTCCGACGCCCCCATTTGTCCGGACATCGGGGTGCTTGCCTCCATGGACCCCGTGGCCTTGGATCAGGCCTGCCTGGATCTGGTCAATGCCGCGCCGCCCTTGTATCCGAGCGCTTTGCCCGAGGGACTTGCCCCTGGGGACGACAAGTTTCACGCCCTGCACCCCGGGGTGCGCGGCGAGGTGCTTTTGGCGTACGCCGAAGCCTTGGGCCTGGGGCGGCGGGAGTACCGTTTGCGGGAGATTTAGGGCCGCCTGCCGTGTTGGGGGCTGCCGTGTTGGGGGCTGGACAAGGCTGGGTCGCTGCCTATAAGAGGTCCGCTTTCGACGCATATTTTTAGGGAGGATGCACCATGGCTCATAAGAAGATTGAACGCCGTAAGGAATTGGACCGCCGCCGCAAGCGCCGTGAAGAGCGTCTCAAGGCTCGTATCAAGGAAGCCAAGGCGGCTGCGGCCAAGGCCAAAAAATAACTCTATTTCTGTGTAGAGGCGGAGGAACCGACTATGCCCATCTACGAATACCGCTGCGAGGAGTGCCATCAAGTCTTCGAGGAGTGGCAGAAAGACTTCGTGGAGCGCACCATGCGCTGCCCCATCTGCGGAAGCGAAGCCCATCGCGTGATCTCCAATACGTCGTTCATCTTGAAGGGCGGTGGATGGTATGCTTCCGGCTACTGCAAAGAGGGGGGCAACGGGCAGAAAAAGACCGAGTCCGGATCGTCGTGTTCGTGCACGTCGAGCTCGTGTTCTTCCTCGACATCATCGGACGCCTAACCCCCGCATCACGCAGGCAGCTTCGGCTGCCTGTTTCATTTGGAAGGACATGCTATGATTGAGCGCTACACCCGCCCGGAAATGGGCGCTTTGTGGAGTTTGGATCGGAAATTTCAGGCCTGGCTGGACGTAGAGCTCGCCGTATGCGAGGCGTGGTGCGAGCTGGGCGTCATCCCGGAGGCGGCCATGGCCGAGATCCGCGCCAAGGCCGGTTTCGATACGGCCCGCATCCTGGAGCTGGAGGAGACCACGCGGCACGATGTCATCGCCTTTCTCACGGCGGTGGAGGAGCGCGTGGGCGAGGCCGCGCGCTACATCCATTTGGGATGCACTTCTTCGGACATCGTGGATACCGCCGGTGCCCTGCTTTTGGTGGAGGCGGGGCGGAAGATCCGCCAGGGGCTGCTGGACCTTCTGGAGACCCTCAAGCGCTTGGCCCTGGAGCACAAAGGGCGGCTGTGCATGGGCCGCACCCACGGCATCCACGCCGAGCCCACCAGCTTTGGGCTCAAGATGCTCGGGTTCTACGCGGAATTTTCCCGGCACCTGACACGCCTCGACGCTGCGGTGGAAAACATGCGCGTGGGCAAGATCTCCGGCGCAGTGGGTACGTACGCCATGCTCACCCCCGAGGTGGAGCGCCGGGCGCTGGATCGCCTCGGCCTGGCCGTGGATCCGGTGTCCACCCAGATCCTCCAGCGCGATCGCCATGCCCAGTTGCTTACGGCCCTCGCCCTGCTTGCCGGCGGCGTGGAGCGTTTGTGTGTCGAACTCAGGCATCTGCAGCGCACCGAGGTCCTGGAGGTGGAAGAAGGCTTTGCCCCAGGCCAGAAGGGCTCTTCGGCCATGCCGCACAAAAAGAATCCCATCTCCGCCGAGAATCTGGCGGGCCTGGCGCGGCTGGTGCGCACCAACAGCCTGGCGGCCATGGAGAACATGGCCCTGTGGCACGAGCGCGACATCAGCCACTCCTCCGTGGAGCGGGTGATCTTTCCCGACTCCACCATCCTTGTGGACTACATGCTCCACCGCCTGCGCCGGGTGCTCGAGGGATTGCGGGTCATCCCGGAGAACATGGAGCGCAATCTCATGGGCTCCTACGGGCTCTTCTTCTCCCAGCGGGTGCTCTTGGCCCTGGTGGAGGCCGGCTGGTCGCGGCAAAAGGCTTACGAGGCGGTGCAGAAGGTGGCCATGGCCTGCTGGAACGAGCGTCGCTCCTTTCCCGAGGCCGTGCGCGCCGACGCCACCTTGCGCGCGGCGCTTTCTGCCGAAGCCTTGGATGCCCTTTTCGACGCCCGGTTCTATCTGCGCCACGAAGACGCCATTTTTACGCGCGTGTTGGGAGGGGCATGATGCGCCGACGTCTTGCCCAGCTTTTGCTGGAAAAATCCTATCTCGAAGGGGAGTTCACCCTCACCTCGGGCAAAAAGAGCGACTACTATTTCGACTGCAAGCCGACGGCCCTGCATCCCGAAGGGGCCTATCTCATCGGCCGGTTGTTGGTGGAGGAACTCAAAAAACTCGGTGGCGTGGACGGGGTGGCCGGCATGACCTTGGGTGCGGATCCGCTGGTTTCGGCCGTGACCGTGGTGTCGTATCTGGAAGGCATGCCGCTTGCGGGCATTATCGTGCGCAAGAACCCCAAGGGGCACGGCACCAACCGCTATCTGGAGGGCCTGACCAACTTTGCCCCAGGTGCGCGGGTGGCCTTGTTGGAAGACGTAGTTACCACCGGCGGCACCTTGCTGACCACCATCGAGCGGGTGCAGTCCGAAGGCCTCACCGTGGCGGCGGTGCTCTGCGTGCTGGACCGCGAGGAAGGCGGCCGCGCCCGGCTTGCCGAGGCCGGCTTCGAGCTCCATGCCCTGTTTACCCGCGGTGCGCTGGTGAGCCTCGGGCGATAAGAAGATGGTTTTGGTGCCGCAGAATGCTTGCGGTGGCGCCCTCTGGCAGTTCCAGGGGGCGTTCTTTTTTCGTGTTTGACAGTGTTTTTCTCTCCCCTCTAAGAGTTGGGAAAGCACTATCGGGAGGGTGCGATGCGCATCGAAACTCTGGCCCTTGGGCCGCTGGAAACCAATTGTTACGTGGTGGGGGACGCCGACCGGGCAGTGGTCATCGATCCCGGCGGCGAACCTGAAGTGGTGTTGGCAGCGCTTCAGGGACGGACCCTGGAGGCCATCCTCGCCACCCATTTTCACTTCGATCACATTCAAGGCATCGCTGGCGTGGCCGAGGCCACGGGCGCTCCGGTCTGGGCCGATCCCCGCGAGGCCTCGCTTTTGGACACGGAACTCGGCGCCGGCGGCATGTGGGGCTTTCCCCGCACCCCCGCCTTTTCCTGGACGCCGGTGGAGCCCGGCGAACACCAGCTTCTCGGCATCCCGTGCCAGATCCTGAGTACCCCCGGCCATAGCCCGGGCGGGCTCTCCTTCTATTTCCCCTCCTTGGGGGCGGTGTTCGTGGGCGACCTCCTCTTTTATCGCTCCGTGGGGCGCACGGATTTTCCGGGCAGCTCGGCTGCGGTGCTGGAACGCTCGGTGCGCGAGCGGATCTTCACCCTGCCGGAGGCGACCCGCGTCTATCCCGGCCACGGGCCAGCCACCACCGTGGGCGACGAAATGCGCCACAACCCATTTTTTTCGCCTTTTCAGGCATGATGCGTGGGGACTTATGGCGGAAATCGACTTGCGCCGCGTGTGCTGAGGCTTGACGCGGGATGCCAGTTGGCATCTGCGTTTTGCCACGGCGTCGGAAGTGGTGATGCTGGTGCGGCCCGAAGGCCTGGATGCGGTGCTGGAGGCGCGCTGGCTGGAGCCGGATTGGCAGGCGGACGCCGAGACGGTCTCCCCGGACACGGTGCGGGTGGTGTGGCGGCGTAACACCTCATGGAAATAGTACTGAGCCTTTCCCCGCATCAAGGGGGCACGACGGAGACCCTGGCCGCGGCCGTGGCGGGAATGCGCCAGGCGCGGTGTCTCTTTTTGCGGGATTTTCAGGTCGTCCCGTGCCGGGGTTGCGGGGCTTGCCGTCAGGGGGCGTGTCCCCTGGCGGCGGACGACGATGCCGAGGCGTTGTTTGCCCGAGTGAGCGCGGCCTCCCGGCTCATCCTGGCGGCGCCGGTGTACTTCTACCATGTGCCGGCCCTGGCCAAGGCGTGGATCGACCGGGCCCAGAGCCGGTATTGGTCCGGACCGTCGGCAGGGCCATGGAAACCTGCGGCAGCGGTGCTCGTGGCCGGTCGTAGTCGGGGGGAGGAGCTTTTTTCGGGCATTGCGCGCACGCTGCGGTTTTTTTTGCCATATCTGGGCTTTGCCTTAGGTCCTGTAGTGGAACTGCGCGGTGTGGAAGGTCCTGGGGATCTGGATGCGCGCGTCTGGGAGACGGTGCGCGGAGGGCTTGCTGCCTGGCCGTACCCGGAGGGCGGATGATGGGCAATGGGGGCGCGTGGCTTGGCCGTCGTTGCCAGGGCTGTGGCGGGGTGGTGGCGGAGGGTTGGCTGTGCGCGCAATGCTCCCGGCGCATGCCGCGGCAGGCGCATTCCTTTTGTCCGCGCTGTGGAGAGATCCGTGCGGGGGCAGCGGGAGCGCCGCTGGTGTGCGGTCGCTGCCGCCTGGACCCACCGCCGTGGAGTGCGGTGGCCTTTTGGGGGGGGTACGCCGGGCTTTTGCGCCGGCTTTTGGTGCGCTTGAAATTTGCCGGCGACCTGGGCCTCGTGGGGGCTTTGGGCTGGATGATGGCCGAGGCGGTGCAGGCCCGGGGGCTTGCCGCCGACGTGGTGGTGCCGGTGCCCATGCGCCCTTCGGGGTTGGTGGAGCGCGGCTTCAACCAGAGTGTGGAACTGGGCCGGATGCTTTCCCGGCGCATGGGCTGGCCGTTGCACCAGGCGCTCACCAAGATCCGGGATACCGAGCGCCAGGCGCGGCTTTCGTGCGCTGAGCGCCAGGCGAACGTGGCTGGGGCGTTTGTATCGGCACCGGTGCACGGGCTGCGCGTGGCCGTGGTGGATGACATCATGACAACCGGGGCGACGGCCCGGGCGTGCGCCTGGGCATTGAAGGCCGCAGGGGCGCGGGAGGTATGGTGCGCGGTGGTGGCACGGGCATGACGGTGGGCAGCAGATGGTGGATCGGGATCGGGCTGGGGCTGATGCTGGCCGCCCTGGTGGGGGCGCTGATCGTAGCGCGGATGGCCGAGCGCGCTGCGGCCCAGCGGGTGGCATGGGCTCAGGTGGAAGCGGGACTCGCCCACATGGGGGCGGCGGTGCGCCGTCTGGACGCAGAGGTGGCCGTGCTGGAGGACGCGGCCCAACGGTCGCCCCTGCGCCTTCAAGTGCGGATGGCGTTGGACGATGCCTTGAGTGAATTGCTGCAGGGCATTCACCGCGTGCGGGTGGCTGCGGCCCCGGTCTTGGGGGAGGAGACGGTGCAGCCGGTACTCAGCAAGGCCCAGGAGCTTGAAGACGCCTTTCGTCTCGTGATTTCCTTGAAACAGGGCGCTTCTGCCGAGGATTGGCGGCATCAAGCAGGACGCATGCGGGATGCTCGGGAAGGATTGGTGGCTGCCATGGGGGATGTGCGTCGTAGGGGGGCTGGGATGCAGACCCCCGAGACGACTTGGCGGCCGCTGTTGGCCCTCGCGGGAATGGGATTTCTTTTCGTTGTATGGGGGCTGGGACGCCTCCGGGTTGCAGCTATGCCCTCTGCCGGGACGACGCGCTCCCGTGGCGACGATGCGCTGCTCGACGCCCTGCCCGTGCCCGTGGTGTTGGTGGATGCGGCGGGCATGGTGCGCCGGCTCAATCCTGCGGCAGCGACCCTTTTGGGTGTCGAACCTGCCGTGGACCCAGGATATCCGTGGTCCGTGCTCGAGGGGGGCGGATCGGAATTGGACTTGGGTTCGCTTCTCACGCGGGAGGTGTGTCTGCTTCGGGGGGACGGAACCTCGGTGTGGGTGATGCGCATGGTCGCTCCCTACCGGATGGGGGGCGAGCAGTATTGGCTCGTTGTGCTGTGGGACATCTCCCGGCGCCGGGATGTGGAACAGACGCTTCGGGTCGAGGTGGAGCGGTGGCGGGGCATTGTCGAGAGCCTGGAGTGCGGTCTGCTTGCGGTGGATGGCACCCGACAGGTGGTGGCCGCCAATGCCGCTTGGGCGCGCCTTTTGGGGCGTGCGCCGACGGAAGTCGTGGGGCGCTCGGTGCGCGAAGCAGTGCCTTGGCTTCGCGGCCACGACGCTGGGAGCTGGGTAGGGAAGTGGAATGGCGCGTGGGTGCTGGCCTGCGACGCCATGTGGCCCCAGGGGGGAGACGGCGCTCGGGTGCTGGCGGCCATGGACGCCGGCGATGCCTACCAGCGCGGTGTGGATGCCGGCCGGCGGCTGGTGCTCGAACGATGTCTGGGGATCTTGGAGCGCATGCATGCGGAAGTGGCGCATTTGGACAAAGCGGAAATTTCGCTGCGCCGCCTCATCCAGACCTTGCAGGCGCTGCTGGAATTGCGTTTGGGGCGGCATGCCGTCCTCCCCGAGGAAGTGGCGTTGCGGCCTTTTTTGCGGCGGTTTTTCGAGCAGACGCGTGCGCACGGGGAGCGTTGGAGCGTCTCGGTGCACGTGGGCCAAGGGCGATTGCCGGAAAAGTGCCGGGTGGATGCGGCCATGCTCTGGCAGGCCATGGAGCAGCTCTTTTGGGGCGCGTGCCTGCGCGCCCGTGGGGGACGAGTGCTCATCAGCGTGGATGCGGCCCCCAGTGATGACCCGGGCACAGCCCTGGTGACTTTCGGGGTGCAGGCCCCAGGGGAGCCGCCGAACATCCCTCAAGCTCTGGACATGCCTTTGGGGGACGAGCTCTTGGACGGCGAGGCGCTCCATCTGGTGGTGGCGGAGCTTACCCTGCGCCGTCTCGGGGCTCGGGGGATCGGGCGCCATCAGGGTCCCTTGGGGACGGAGCTCGGATTTTCCGTGGAGCTGGAGGTGCTGCCTTCGCCGCAGGAGGAGGCGGAGGCATCCTTGCCCGGCCCATCGTCCGAAGCGCTTCCGCACGCAGAAGAGCCCTCGTCTGTTTGCAGCTCTGCGTCTACTTCTTCAGGATTTCGAGTCGTTATCGCTGAGGACAATCCCTTCAATGCGGCGCTCTTGGAGTCGCTTCTGGTGCGGCTGGGGGCGCGGCGGACCAAGATCGTGGAGGATGGCGAGCGACTGGTGGAAGCCGTACTCCAGGACCCCACCGGGTTTGACCTGGCGGTGGTGGACGTGGAGATGCCGGGACTTTCCGGCCCGGAGGCGGTGGAGCGTTTGCGGGCGCAGGACGTGGGGTTGCCGGTGGTGGCCATCACCGCCCATGACGACGCGGCCATGGAGCAGGCCTGTTTGGCTGTGGGAATTTCGGCGGTGCTCGCCAAACCGTATGACGCGCCGCAGCTGGCGGCGGTGCTGCGCCGGTTGGGATTTATGGTGAATGACGGATGATGCTCGATGCGCTTTTCAGCGTGGCGTTGGTGGCGGCCTTCGGCCTGCATGTCTTTTCCTTGCCCGCCAATTGGATCCTGCTTGGGCTTTTTGCCCTGGCGGCGGTGACCGGAAGCCATGGGGCGACCGCCGGGGTGTGGGTGGCGCTGGTGCTCGTGGCCGTAGCCGGAGAAGCGGCCGAGTGGCTCCTGCAGGATCGGGAGGCGCGGCGCGCCGGAGCCTCCACCCAGGGAAGCGTCCTTGCCATGGTGGGGGCGGTGGTGGGCGCCATTGTGGGCGCGCCCGTGGCCTTTGGTCTGGGGGCGCTTGTGGGCGCGGCTCTGGGGGCTTATGGCGGGTGTCTGCTGGGGGAGATGATGCGGGGAGTTTCTTTTGCTCAGGCCCGCACCGCAGCTTGGGGGGCCTTGCGCGGCCGGGTGGGCGGCATGGTGGTGAAGATGTCCCTGGGCGCGGGCATGCTCGTCTTCATGGTTTTGCGCCTCTGGGGAGCTTAGCGCCGGTTGGCCAGCCGCACGCCGCAGAGCACCAAAAGCCCTCCGGCCACAAGAGAGAAGTCGATGGGCTCGCCCAAGAGCATCCAGGCCAGAAGCACCGCGCATACCGGCACGAGGTTGATGAATACCCCTGCCCGGGGTGCGCCTACGGCCTGAATGCCCTGCACATACCAGGTAAAGGCCACCCCTGTGGCCAGAACTCCCAAAAAGACGATATTGCCCCAATCCAGGAGCGTGGCCGTACGGGCGTGCTCCACGACGTCGCTCTGCAGTGCCGGCAGGGCAAGGAGCAGGGTGCCGGCCACGCATGCCCAGGTGACGGCGGTGATCGGCTCCATGCGTCGGGTGGCCCGGGCGTTGAGGATGGAATAGGCGCTCCAGCTCACCACGCATCCGAGGATATGCAGGTCCCCCGTCGTCAGGCCGGTGGCAAAAAGCCGCCAGGGCGCCCCGTGGGCGAGGACGGTGCCCGCCCCGGCAAGGGCCACAAGCGCGCCGCCAATCACTTGCGGCCGCCACCCTTGAGGACTGGCCAAGGTGATCACCAGCGGCGCGGTGGCGATGATGAGGGCGGCCCGGCCTGCCGGCACAGTGGCAAGCCCGGTGAAGAAGAAATAGTTGTAGGCGAAAATGCCCGTGGCCCCCAAAAGGGCCACCAGCCCCCAGTGGCGCGGCGGCCTGGGGATGGCGCCGGTGCGCCACCATGCCCAGCCCACGAGAAAGGCCGAGGCCACCACAAAGCGCAAGAACGCCGCGCAAAAGGAGGGCATGCTCTGGGCGAGCAGCCGACCGGAAACCCACGTTCCGCCCCACAGAACCACGGAACCCACCAATTGGGCATACACACGCAGCATGGCATCCTCCGGGAAAGCCGCTCCCTAGACTTGGAGCCGGGCGGGGGGCAAGGAAAATTCGTGGGCGGCGGCGTTTTATCGGGCCTGGGTCTGGAGAGGAGGGGCCCGCGGCGTGCGCCGTAGGGCACGTCAATTCCACAAGTCCAACGGAGATGTCCGTGTGGATTTTGGTGCTTGACAGGGGGCGGGGCGACCGCTAGATTTTCATATCAAGATATTTTGATATGAAGACTTCGTGCATCGAACCTCTGTTGCTGCAGGCCAAGGCCTTGGCCGATGCCACCCGGTTGCGCTTGGTGGGCATCCTTGCTTCTCATGAGCTTACCGTGGGTGAGACCGTGAGCGTGCTCGGCATGGGCCAGTCGCGCATCTCCCGCCACCTCAAGATCTTGGTGGATGCGGGGTTTTTGACCTGTACGCGCAGCGGCGCCTGGGCCTTGTACCGGGTGCCGGACCCGGTGCCGTCGGTGTTGGCTGCGGTCCTGAAGCTTTTGGAAGAGGACCCCGAGGTGCAGGCGGACCGGCAGCGGGCCGCGGCCGTGCTCGCCGAGCGCCGTGGCCGGGTGGTGCGTTTTTTCGACGCCGTGGCCCAGGACTGGAAGACCCTTTCTCAAGAGATCCTGGGGGATTTCGATCTGGACGGCGCGGTCGTGGCGCGCTTGGACGGGGCCTCGGTGGTGGTGGATTTGGGCTGCGGCCCTGGATTCTTGCTGGAGCGTTTGGCTGCAGCGGGCAAGCAGGCCGTGGGCGTGGACCATTCGCCGCGGATGCTGGAGGCGGCGGCCCGGCGGGTGGGCACGTGTGCGGACATCAGCCTGCGCCTGGGGGACTTGGCCCATCTGCCGGTGCGTGACGCCGAGGCGGACGGCGCGGTGCTTTCGCTGGTGCTCCATCATCTTTCGCACCCGCAGGAGGTCCTGGCCGAGGCGGCGCGGGCCGTGCGTCCGGGCGGACGGCTGGTGTTGGCGGACTATCTTTCCCATGGCGAGGAGCGCCTGCGCCGGCGCCATGGCGATCATTGGCTTGGATTCCGTCTTGAAGACTTGACCTCCTGGGTGGAGGCCGCAGGGTTCTTCGTGCAGACGGTGGATGAATATCCTTTGCCCAGCCGCGTGCGTCTGGTGGTTCTGGCGGCCGAGCGGCATGGGTCACGTGCTGGGGGCGTATCCCCCAAGGAGAGTCTATGACGAAACCACTCGATCTTTCCCTGCCGTACAAGGTGGCGGACATGAGCCTGGCCGATTGGGGCACCAAGGAGATGCAATTGTCCGAGCGGGAGATGCCGGGGCTCATGGCCCTCATGGATCGCTACGGAAAATCCAAGCCCTTGGCGGGCCTTCGGGTCTCCGGCAGTCTGCACATGACCATCCAGACGGCCATGCTCATCAAGACCCTGCACGCCTTGGGCGCGGACGTGCGCTGGGCCTCGTGCAACATCTTTTCCACCCAGGACCATGCCGCCGCTGCAGTGGTGGATCAGGGGCTGGCCGCGGTCTTCGCCTGGAAGGGCGAGACCTTGGAAGACTATTGGTGGTGCACGGAGATGGCCCTCACCTGGCCTGACGGCACAGGTCCGGACCTCATCGTGGACGACGGCGGCGACGCCACCTTGCTGGTGCACCAGGGGGTGCGCGCCGAGCGGGACCCCTCTTTTCTTGAGGAGCCCACGGACAACAAGGAGTGGGCCTGCGTGGTGGAGCGCCTCAAGCTTTCTCTCGCCACGGCCCCTGGCAAATGGACGGCCATGGCCAAGAAGATCCGCGGCGTCTCCGAGGAGACCACCACCGGTGTGCACCGCCTCTACCAGATGGCCAAGGCGGGGGAGCTGTTGTTTCCGGCCTACAACGTCAACGACTCGGTCACCAAGTCCAAGTTCGACAATCTCTACGGCTGCCGGGAGTCTTTGGCTGACGGCATCAAGCGGGCCACGGATGTCATGGTGGCCGGCAAGGTGGTGGTGGTGTGCGGCTACGGCGACGTGGGCAAGGGATGTGCCCAGTCCATGCGCGGTTTCGGCGCCCGGGTGCTGGTGACCGAGTGCGACCCCATCTGCGCCTTGCAGGCGGTCATGGAGGGCTATGAGGTCACGGTCATGGACGAGGCCTGCGAGCGGGGCGACATCTTTGTGACCGCCACCGGCAATTACCATGTCATCCGCGGCGAGCACCTGGAGCGCATGAAAGATGAGGCCATTGTGTGCAACATCGGCCACTTCGACAACGAGATCGACATGGGTTACTTCGAGCGCACTCCGGGGTGCCGCCGCATCCCCATCAAGCCGCAGGTGGACAAATGGGTGCTCCCGTCGGGCAAGAGCATCATCGTCCTGGCCGAGGGGCGTCTGGTGAACCTTGGCTGCGCCACCGGGCATCCGAGTTTTGTCATGTCCAACTCCTTCACCAACCAGGTGCTTGCCCAGATCGACCTCGCCACCCACACCTATCCGCCCCAGGTCATGACACTGCCCAAACGCCTGGACGAAGAGGTGGCCCGGCTCCATCTGGAGCGTCTGGGCGTGAAACTGGAGCGCCTCACCCCGGAGCAGGCCGCCTACATCGGCGTGTCCGTGGATGGTCCCTTCAAACCCGATCATTACCGCTACTAAGGAGCGTGCCATGATCCTCAATGCTGATCACTATCTGTTCACGTCCGAGTCCGTCACCGAAGGCCATCCCGACAAGGTGGCGGACCAGATTTCCGATGCGGTGCTCGACTGCATTCTCGCTCAGGACCCCAACGCCCGCGTGGCCTGCGAGACCATGGTGACCACGGGCATGGCCATCATCGCCGGCGAGATCACCACCACCGCCTATGCCGACCTGCCGGAGATCGTCCGCACCACGGTGCGCGAGATCGGCTACGTGAGCTCGGACATGGGCTTTGATGCCACCACCTGCGCCGTGCTCTCCTCCATCGACAAGCAGTCCCCGGATATCGCCATGGGCGTGGACCGCTCCCGGCCCGAAGACCAAGGCGCCGGCGACCAGGGCATGATGTTCGGCTACGCCACCACCGAGACCCCCACGCTCATGCCCGCTCCCATCTACTTTGCCCACGCCCTCTCCCGCCGCCTGGCCGAGGTGCGCAAATCCGGGCTGCTGCCTTTCCTGCGGCCGGACGGCAAGACCCAGGTGTCGGTGGAGTACCGCAAAGGCAAGCCGGTACGCATCGACAACGTGGTGGTGTCCTCCCAGCACAGCCCGGATGTGACGTATGAAGACCTGGCCGCGGCCATCACCGCCGAGGTCGTCCGCAAGACCCTGCCCGCCGGGATGCTCGACGACCAGACCCGCATCTACATCAATACCACGGGCCGATTCGTGGTGGGCGGTCCCTTGGCCGACTGCGGGCTCACGGGCCGCAAGATCATCAACGACACCTACGGCGGCATGGGCAATCATGGCGGCGGCGCCTTTTCGGGCAAGGATCCTTCCAAGGTGGACCGCTCCGGCGCCTACATGGCCCGCTACGTGGCCAAAAACGTCGTGGCCGCAGGCCTGGCGCAGACCTGCGAGGTGCAGATTGCCTACGCCATCGGCGTGGCCGAGCCGGTGTCGGTTCTGGTCACCACCGGCGGCACCGGCGTGGTGCCCGACGAGGTGCTCACCCAGGCGGTGCGCGAGGTCTTTGACCTGCGCCCGTACTTCATCATCAAGCGTCTCAACCTCATCCAGCCCATCTACAAGCAGACCGCCTGCTACGGCCATTTTGGCCGCGAGGACGTGACCTTCCCCTGGGAAGTGACCGACGCCGTGGACGACCTGCGCACCGCCGCGAAAGTCTAGCACCGTGGGCCGGGGAAACCCGGCCCGTGTTTTTGGGAGGCCCTATGGCGATGCTTGTGGCGGATATCGGTGGCACCCATGCCCGCTTTGCGGTGGTGGAAGCGCTGAACGGCGCGGCCCCGCGCTTGGCGCACGCAGTCACCGTGCCCACGGCCGCGGCCGCGGATCTCTCGGGACTCGTGGACTTGGCCCTGGAGCGCGGCTTGGGGCTGCCCCCCCAAAAGGCACGGGGCACGGTCCTGGCGGTGGCCGGCGCGGTGCAGGACGGGCGGGCGTGGCTGCCCAACGCCGGGCTCACGGTGGACGCCCAGGATGCGTGCCTGGCAGGACGGGCCGTGGTCCTGAACGACTTCGTGGCCCAGGCGTACGCCACCCTGCACCCGGAGGTCTGGGCCTTGAGCCGGGTGCTCCAGGAGGGGGCAGCGCGACCGGGTCCTCGGGCCGTGGCCGGCGCGGGCACGGGGTTTGGGGCCTGCGTGCTCATGCCCGGGGAGGCCGACTGGGTGCCGCTTCCTACCGAGATGGGGCATACGCCCTTTCCCTTTCTCCCTGCGGAACAGGCCCTGCAGGAGCGCATCCTTGCGGAGGCGGGTGAGGCCATCCTGGACGCCGTGGTCTCGGGCCCGGGCCTTTCCCGGGTGCACGCCTGGTGCACGGGCAAGGCCATGGCCCCTGCAGCCGTGGCAGAGGCCATTTCGCCCACGCACCCCACGTGTGCGGCCTTTGCCCGGCTCTACGGCCGCGCCCTGCGCATCCTTGCCCTCACGAGCCTGCCGACCTCCGGCCTCTTTGTGGCCGGCGGCGTGGCGGCCAAGAATCCCTTTCTGGTGGAGCACCCGGCGTTTCTCGAGGAGTTTTGCGCCTGCCGGGGCTACGAGACCGTGCTTGCCGCTCTCCCGGTGCGGCTTGTCACCCATCCTGATGCCGGGCTCTTGGGCGCGGCCATGGCGGGGCTCAAGCGGCGCTGGGTGGTCTGAGCTGCGGCGCGCCGCTATGCGCTGTGCTTGCGGAGAAACCCAAGAAAACGGGAGCGTAGCGCCTCGCTCATGAGCGCCTGCTTGACTCCGGGCAGGCGCAGAAAGCCTCCGGTCAGCGCGCGCAGGAAGGCGTGATCGAGGCGCCTTGGGTGGTCGAAGAGCACGTGCTGGAGCGTTCCCCGCTCCAGGGATTGCAGCAGGATGCGCTCGAAGATGTCTTCGGGAAGCAGGGTGCGCTTGGGGCGGGAGACCAAGTGGATGGCCTGGGCAGTGCAGCGCAGGGCGCAGACGCCGCAGCCCAGGCAAAAGGCCTCGTGCAGGCGGGGAATTTCTCCGGGCGGCGCCGTGATGGCGTGCACCGGGCACACCTGGGCGCAGCGGCCGCAGCGGCGGCAGCGGGCCTCGTCCACGGATGCCATGAGGCTCGAGGAGACGATGACCCCGGGATAGCCGCTTTCGCGCACCCCGCGCAGCAGATGGCAGCAGCATGCGCAGCAGTGGCACAGAAACCCAGGCGCCTGGCGTACATTGTCCGTGGAGAGGACGAGCCCGAGCTCTCGGGAGCGGACAAGGAGGTCGTCCACGGCCTGCCGGGGCACCTCGCGGGCAAAGCCGCGGCGGATGAGAAAATCTGCGGTCTCTCCGAGGGACGTACAGGTGGCGAGCCCTGCGGCGCATACCTTGCCGTCGGTGTGCAGCCGCTCATGGCGGCAGGCGCAGGTGCCGATGGCAAAGCGTTTGGCTTCTCGTACCATGGCGCTGGCGGATTCATGGTCTAGGATGGTGACCTGGGGCGCCTGGGTGCCTTCGTGCGGTAGGGCGCGCATGACGGATATCTGTTCCTGGCCTCCGAAATTGGCCTCGAGGAAGGCTTTTTCTCCCAGGATATAGGCGTGGAAGGCCTCGGCCAACGGGCGGATGGGAAGCCCCTGGGGGGCGCGCATGAAGGTGAACTCGAAAAAGCCGATGACCATGGGGCTGAGCATGTACTGGACCGTATCGCCGTCCCACAGGTCCATGACCAGTCCTTTGGCGCAGAGCCCTTCGAGCAGGGGCTGGAGTTCTGCCGCAGTCCTTTGGGTGATGCGGGCGATACGCGCCAGGGACGACGGCCGGTGGGGCATGGCCACCACGAGTTCGGCCTCGGCCTCGGTGTACAGCAGGGTGAGGATGCGGCGCAGGGTGGGCGTCCACGGCGTGCGCACCGAGGTTTGATCGAGTTTGCGCCCCAGGGCGCGGAAGATGTCTTTGGCGCTCGAGTGTCCCATAGAGGGTTTGGGGCAAGCCGCCGTGCAGCGCTTGCCCCATTTTTTTGGTCAGCCCACGAACTTGAGCAAAGAAAAGGCCGCAACCGCGTAGGTGAAGAGGGAGAGCTCGCGGCCGCGGCCGGTGAGCAGCTTGAGGGCGGTATACGAGAGGATGCCGAACACGATGCCGTCGGCGATGCTGTAGGTAAGCGGCATGGCGATGATGGCGAGAAAACCGGGGATGGCCTCGGTGGGGTCATCCAGGTCCATGTCCTTGATGGGCGAGAGCATGAAGAGTCCCACCAGGATGAGGGCCGGGGCGGTGGCCGCGCTGGGCACCATGAGAAAGACCGGAGAGAGGAAGAGGGCGAGGCAGAAGAGGGCTGCGGTGGTCAGCGCCGTGGCTCCGGTGCGGCCGCCTTCGGCAACGCCGGCGGCGCTTTCGATGTAGGTGGTCACGGTGGAAGTGCCGAGCAGGGCGCCCACGGTGGTGCCGATGGCGTCGGCGAGCAGCGCCTGCTTGGCCCGCGGCACCTGGCCTTCCGGGGTGAGCATGCCGGCCTTGGTGCAGACGCCCACCAACGTGCCGATGGTGTCGAACATGTCCACCAACAGGAAGGTGAGAACCACCATGATGAGCTCGCCAGAGGCCAGGGCGGAGAAGTCCATCTGCAGGGCGATGGGCGCAAGGGAGACGGGAAGGGATACGAGCGCTGTCCCGTGCCATTGGGTCACGCCCAAGGGGATGCCTGCCAGGGTGGCGGCGAGGATACCCAAAAGCAGGGCGCCCTTGACGCGCCAGGCAAGGAGCAGCCCAGTGAAGACAAGCCCCATAAGGGCCACCAAGGCCGGGCCTTGGGTGATGTCGCCCAAGGTGACCAAGGTGGCGTCGTGCTTTACCACGATGCCGGCGTTGTGCAGGCCGATGAAGGCGATGAAGAGCCCGATGCCCACGGAGAGGGCGCGTTTCAAGTTGAGGGGAATGCAGGCGATGATGGCTTCGCGGACATTGATGGCGGAAAGTACGATAAACAGGATCCCTTCCAGAAAGACCGCAGCCAGGGCCGTTTGCCACGAATACCCAAGGCCAAGCACGACCGAGTAGGCGAAAAAGGCGTTGAGTCCCATGCCCGGGGCCAGAGCGAAGGGCAGGCGGGCCACAAGCGCCATCACCAGGGTGGCGATGATGGACGAGGCGGCCGTGGCCGTGAACAGGGCGTCCTTGGGCATGCCGGTGGCCGAGAGGATGGCGGGATTGACGGCCAGGATATAGGCCATGGTCATGAAGGTCGTTGCCCCGGCGACGAGCTCGGTGCGCAACGTGGTGCCATGTTCGGCACAGCGGAAAAAGCGTTCCATGGGGAGGTCTCCTTGATCGGTTTGGGCGGCGCCTGGCGGAATCCGTACGGCGGCTCGGCCTTCAGGGCAAGTCATGCGGCCCGGGATTTGATGGATGGCCGTCTCAAAAGGGGCAGCAGCCCAAGGCGTCCCGCATTCAGGAGAAATTGCACGGCCTGAGTCTTGACAGGGGTGCGGATCTGGCAGGAATTGGTCTGACCAATTTTGGTGCAGGAGATGATATATGCTTGAAATTTTTGCAGTCTATCTTGCGGTGGGTGCCGTGGCCGGGGTGTTGGCCGGGCTTTTTGGTATTGGCGGCGGGCTCGTCATCGTCCCTATGCTGGTGCTGTGCTTCACCTGGCAGGGGGTGGACGGGGCGAGTATGATGCAACTTGCTCTGGGGACTTCCATGGCCAGCATTATGTTTACTGCGGTTTCCAGCTTCATGGCCCACCATCGCCGGGGGGCGGTGGCCTGGGATGTCGTGCGGCGTATCTGTCTGGGGATCCTGGTGGGGACCTATGCAGGGACGTTCGTGGCTGCCGTGCTTCCCACCCGGGTGCTCAAAGTGGTGTTTGTGGTCTTTCTCTTTTTCGTGTGCTGGCAGATGCTTTCCGGCAAGCGGCCCAAGCCTACGCGCCAGATGCCCGGCCTGGTGGGGACGAGCCTGGTGGGGGTGGTCATCGGCGCGGTTTCGAGTTTGGTGGGTATTGGCGGCGGCACGCTTTCGGTGCCGTTTATGGTGTGGCATAATATCCCGCTGCATCGGGCCATCGGTACTTCAGCGGCCATTGGCTTTCCCATCGCCGTTGCTGGCACCTTGGGCTACATTGTGCATGGTTTGGGTGTGCCGCGCCTGCCGGAGTGGTGTCTGGGATTCGTCTCACTGCCGGCGCTTTTGGGGATCGTTCTGGCGAGTGTATGCACTGCGCCGCTCGGGGTACGTTTGGCCCACGCCCTGCCCGTTGACCGTTTGAAAAAGATTTTCGCCCTCTTGCTGCTCATGGTGGGCCTACGGATGCTTTGGGGCGTGGTGGCGTAGCCCTTACCAGGGCGATCACAGTGAGCTGGCTGGGCCAGGCACGTCCCCTGGGTGTTGGGAAGGACCTCCATGGCAGTGCACCCCGCCAGGTTAGGGAAGGGCTGGTCAGGAAATCTCTCCACGAAAACCGTCCCATAGCGCGCATGTGCGCTGCTGCGTTCTGGAGCGCACGCAGGAATCTGCGTTTTATGTGTGGGCGAGCGTTGGGATTACCGTGGATTTTTCGCAGTTCCCGGGTGTTCGTGCGGGGCGCTTCCCAGGGGATGGGCGTGCACGTGGGAGTGGGGATGGAGCTGAAAGCCGTCGTGCATGCGTCCTGCCTCGAGGAGGAGAAAGCGGTCGCAGGTGGCTTCGAGAAAGTCCCAGTCGTGGGAGATGACCAGCCGGGCAGTGGGAAGCTCCTGGAGGATGGCGATGAGGCGTTCTCGGGTGGCAGGGTCCAGACCGGTGGTGGGCTCGTCGAGGAGCAGGAGTCTTGGCTGCATGGCCAGGACCCCGGCCAGGGCCACGAGGCGCATCTCGCCGCCGGAGAGACGGTGGGTGAGGCGCTCGGCAAAGTCCGAGAGCCCGAGCATGGCGAGGGTGGTTTCGGCGCGGCTTCGGGCTTCTTCCGGAGAAAGGCCCTGGTTGAGCGGACCGAACGCCACGTCGTCGAGCACCGTGGGATAGAGGAGCTGATCTTCGGCGTTTTGCAGGGCAAAGCCTACGGCCTGGCGCAGGCGGCGGAACCCGTCCTCGGAGGTGACTTCTTCTCCGTCAAAGAGGATGCGTCCCCCGCTGGGGCGGGCAAGGCCGGTGAGCAGCCGCAGGAGCGTGGTCTTGCCGCTGCCGTTGGCGCCCACGAGACCCACGCGGTCCTGGGCGGTGAGGCGGAGATGGATTCGGTCGAGGAGCAGCGGCCGGCCTGGGTAGCCAAAAGAAAGGTCTTCGGTGGCGAGGATGGGTGTCGGCATGGGCGGCGCTATGGCAGAAGGGGCGGGGCATGGCAAGGCGTTCAGCGCCCAGGAAGGCCCCAGATGTCCAGGCAGGTGAGGGCCGCGCTGATGGCCGCCATGGTCAGGCCGAAGGCGACGTCCTGCCAGGAGGCGCGGAAGGTGGTGACGCTGGTGAGGGTTCCGGAAAATCCCCGAAGCAGCATGGCCTCATGGGCGCGCCGGGCATGATCCAGGGCCCGCACCACCACGAGTCCGAGCATGGTGGCAATGGTGCGGTAGGAGTGGGCGTCGGTGCGGGGGACAAAACCGCGCAGCCGGGCGGCATCCTTGAGGCGAGTCCACGCCTGGTGGAGTACGAACACCTGCCGGTAGGTGAACAGAAGCAGCATGGCCACTGGGGTTGGGACGCCCAGGCGGCACAGGGCGTGGCCGAAGGTCGCCACGTGCATGGTGGCCACCAGGGCGATGAGGGCGAGGATCATGGCCAGGCCTTTGAGGGTGACGGCGGCGGCCAAATGGATGCCCGGCCAGGAGAGGTGCAGCGGCCCCCAGGCCCAGGCCGTGGGGCCCGGCATGGTGAGGGGGGTGGTGATCCAGAGGAGCCCGAAGAAGATGCTTACCGAGGCCAGGCGGCGCACCAGGGGGCGTATGGGCGGGGCCGCACCCATGACGAGGAGCAGGGCGATGCCGAGGGCTGCCGCCGCAGCCACAAGCTGCCCCATGGCGGCGACACTGGCGCTGAAGGCTACCGCCGCAAGGATGCGGGCACGGGGGTCGATGCGGTGCAGGAGGCCCCGGCCATGGGCGAAGGGCTCATCCATGGCGGCGGCTCCCAAAGTATGCGGCCACCCCAATGAGGCCGAAGATCCAGCCGATGCCGCCGAGGACATCCTGCAGCCGGGGGCCGCTGTCTTCCAGCAGGGCGCGGCGCAGCGGCGCCAGCTTGGCGTCGAGCTCGGCGCGCACGGCGGCGCGCACGATCGTCTCCAGTTCGGCCGGGTTGATCGCCTGCGTGGTCCCGGCGCCGGCCTGTGGTGCGGCCGCCGCTGCGGGCGAAGCGGCTTTGGCGGTGGATGGGGAGACGGCCGCCGGGGCCCCTCCGAACTCCGCAGGCTCCATGCGCCATTCGTTCTGGTGACCTTCGCCGGCAATGAGCACGAGGCGCAGCCCATGCTGCCGCGCAGCTTCGGGCACGGGAAACCGGAACACGCCGGCGTCGGTGGTTGTCCCCTCCAGGAGTACGGCGTCGGTGGCGCCGTCGAGCACCTGGACGCGGCCTCCCATGACCGGTTTGGATTTACTGTAGGAGCATTCCACCACGACCTCCTGACCTTCCACCAAGGCAAAGATATTGACGCGGTGGGCAGAGGCCGCGGTGGCGGCAAGGATGCACACAAGGGTGGCGATGAGGATCCGCATGGGGTTTCTCCTTAGGATGAGACGATACCGAAGGTTTCCGGCCGCACGCGGGCGAGGAAGCGCACGAGCAGGGCGGTGAGCACTCCCTCGGCTGCGGCTACCGGCACGTGGGCCAAGAACAGGACCTGGGCGGCGCGCAGAAACCCCTCGTCGGTGAAGGTGAGGGAGAGCGCCGTCAAAAGTCCGGCCCCAAGCACGCTCCCAAAGCCGCAGACAAAGGCGGCGATGGTGCGGGCTTGACCTGGCCGAAGGACCCACGGCCGGCAGAGGATGCCCAGGAGGACCGCCGGGGCGGCCATGTTCCAGGTGTTGATCCCCAGCACCGTGAGGCCTCCGTACTGAAAGAAGAGCGCCTGCAAGGCCAGCCCCATGAGGATGGCGGGAAAGGCCCCCCAGCCGAGAAGCATCCCCAGCGCGCCGTTGAGGACCAAATGGGCGCTGGTGGGGCCGATGGGGACGTGAACGAGGGAGGCCACGAAAAAGGCTGCAGCCATGAGGGCCACGAGCATGAGGTCCTCGTGGCGCAGACGCTTGAGCCCCATGGCGGTGCCGCCTGCGGTGAGCAGAGCGCCGCCCACCAGGATGGCGGGGGAAAGGACCCCTTCAGCGATGTGCATGGTGGATACTCCGTGGGGCGGCGGACCGCTCTTGGGCCGCCGCCCGGATGCGGGTTAGCGTTTCTGGGGCGCCACGAACTCGGCCCAGAGCACGGCGCCCTGCTCTACGGGTTTGGGCTGGCCGTCGTGGGCGATTTTCTCCTTGGCCGTGGTGAGGGCCGCAAAGCCCCACCAGCCCGGGAAGGGCACGGCATAGGTGAAGACGCCGTTGTCGTCCGCCTTGACCACCTGGGTCACCAGGAGGGCGTTGGGCGCTTCGTAGGCATTGCCTTGGTTGTAGTGCTCGATTTCCACCGTGGCTCCGGGTACGGGCTTGCCGTCCACGAGTACCTGGCCTTGGAAGACATTGCCGGCATAGTTCCCGAAGGGCCGGGTGAGCGGGACGATCTCCGTCTTGAGGCCGGCCGGTTCGTCCCAGCCTTCTTCCTCTCCAAAGGCGGACACGTAGGTCTTGGTGTAGTGGACGATGTAGCTGTCTTCGGCGGGCTCGAAATACGGCGTGGGTTCGAGGACGAACTGGTAGACTCCGGGCTTTTTGATGGCGTAGCTGACCTTCCACGCCTCTTTGTCCATGACCGTGGTGGGGGTGAGCTGCGCGGTGAGGTCCTCTGCCTTACCGTCGGTGATGACACGTACGGCTTTGGGCTTGGCCATGGTCATGCCCACCATTTCCATGGGATGGGAAAAGCTGATCTGGAGGCCCACGGTGGCCTGGCTTTTTTCTTCCACCACCGGGGTGGAGGGGATGACCATGCCGAAGTGCGCCAGGGCAGGGGAGGCCAGGGTCGTCAGGGCCACGCCGAGAAGGAGGGAACGAAACTGCATGGAAGACTCCTTGTGGGGTTTGATGAGTAAAACGCTGCAAACGCGAAGCTCTGTATATGGTTTCGTGATACGAATCAAGAGTTCGTAACAAAAAAGTCTTCGGATATTTTTTTTCGTCATCGTTGCGGTGCCGAGACGCAGGCGGGTGCTGGGGGCGGCAAATGCTTGGGGCGGCAAATTGACTTGCCCGTGGGGCTCCCGTAAGCGGTAGTGCCATTTGCGCGCAGCGCTGGTGAGATTTTTTTGAAGGAGACAGCCATGGCGGGAATCGTGGTGGTGGGCGCCCAATGGGGCGATGAAGGTAAGGGGAAGATCGTGGATTTGTTGACCGCGCAGGTGAGCGCCATCGTGCGTTTTCAGGGCGGCAACAACGCCGGTCATACGTTGGTGGTGGGGGGCGCAAGGACGGTGCTCCACCTCATCCCCTCGGGGATCCTCCACCCGGGCAAGCTCTGCCTCATTGGCAATGGGGTGGTCCTGGACCCCTTCGTGTTCTGTCAGGAGCTCGACACCTTGGCAGCCTCGGGCGTGGATGTGCGTCCTTCCCGGCTGCGGGTGAGCCGCAAGGCCCATATCATCATGGAATACCACCGGCTTTTGGACGCCGCCCGGGAAGCTTTCAAAAGTGGGGCGGACAAGATCGGCACCACGGGCCGGGGCATTGGGCCGTGTTACGAAGACAAGGCCGCGCGCGTGGGCATCCGGGCCGCGGATTTGGCGGACGAGGCGCTTTTGCGCCGGAAGATCGAAAAGGCCCTGGTGGAGAAAAACGCTTTGTTGACTGGCCTTTACGGTCAGGATGCCGTGGACGCCGAGGCCGTGTGGCAGCGGCTTGTGCCCGTTGCCCGGCGTATCGTGCCCTATTTGGACGACGTCTCCGAGCAGGTGGCCGTCGCCCTCCCCCAAGGGGTCCTTTTCGAAGGCGCTCAAGGCACGCACCTCGATATCGATCACGGCACCTACCCGTTTGTCACGTCCTCCAATACCGTGGCGGGTAATGCAGCGGCCGGGGCGGGGTGTGCGCCGGCGGCCCTTTCCCGTATCATCGGCATCGTCAAGGCGTACACCACCCGCGTGGGCGCCGGCCCCTTCCCCACGGAACTCACGGACGCTGTGGGCGACCTGCTCCAGGAACGCGGACAGGAGTTCGGCGCCACCACCGGCCGCCGTCGGCGTTGCGGGTGGCTCGATGCCGTAGTGCTGCGGGAGTCGGTGCGGGTCAACGGCCTTACCGAGATCGCCCTCACCAAGTTGGACGTGCTCTCCGGCGTCGATCCGCTGCGCATTGCCGTGGCCTACCGGGCCGACGGCCGCGAGGTGGCCTATCCGCCGCAAGGAGAGAACGCCATGGCCGCCGTGGAGCCGGTGTACGAGACCTTGCCCGGGTGGCGCGAAGACATCTCCGGGTGCCGCAGTTTTGCCGAACTGCCTTTGGCGGCGCAGAACTACGTGCGCCGCATCGAGGAGCTTGCGGGAGTTCCGGTGCGCCTCATCGCCGTGGGCCCGGATCGGGAGCAGACCATCGCGGTGGCCTGAGGAAGCGGTGGACGTTTTCGCCGTCGTGCATACCCAGGCGCGGGTGACGCGGATTCTGCGCCGTTTGGCGCCTCATGCGCCGGCGCTCGTGCTTTTGGAAGGCGCGGATGCCGTCTGCCGGCGGCAGGTGGGGCTTTTTTGGGCCGCCGCCGTCCACTGCCGGGAGATTGATCCCCCGTGCGGCGCGTGTGCCGCGTGCCATGCCGTTACTCAGGATGCCAGCCGCGATCTGGTGTGGCTGCGCGGCGAGGACGGAGAGATCAAGGTGGCCGACGCCCGGGCCCTGCGCCAGATGGCCCTGGATCCGCCTGCGGCCGCGCCCCGGCGGGTGGTGCTCATCACCGAGGCCCAGGCCATGAACGTGGAGGCGCAAAATGCGCTCCTCAAAATCCTCGAAGAGCCGGGGCCGTCCACGGTGTTCTGTGTGACGGTCCCGCACCGGGACGTGCTCCTCCCCACGGTGGTTTCCCGCGCCTTTGCGCTGACCTTGGCCTCTGTCTCTCCGGAGCCTCTTGAGGAGGCGGCGGCGTGGACCGCCTCTGTGGCGGAGTTTGCCGCTACGGGCGGCGGGGATCTCCTTGCCCGCACCGGCGGTTCCGTGGACGCGGCCCTGGCGCAGGAAGTGGTGCTCGAGGTCTTGCGGGCGGTGCTCGCCACCATGCGCGGTGTCCCCCAGGGGCAGCTGGCGGACGTCTTCACCCGCCGCATGGATGTGGTGACGGTGCGTGAGGCCCAGGTGCTGGCGGAAGAGGCGCTCCATCGCCTGCGTTTGGGGGTGAATCCGGCCTTGGCCCTGGAGGCCCTGGCCGTTGGACTGTGGAGGCTGTGCGCATGAAGCGGGAAATCATTTTGGTGCAGCTGGCCGGCGAAGACCGGCCAGGTTTTTTTGCTGCCATTTTGGGAAGTATTGCGCAGTTCGGGGTGCGGGTGGTGGACATGTGCCAGTCGGTCATCCATGAGACCCTCTCTTTGGGCTTCGTGCTGGAAGTGCCGCCGGGTGCGGCCTCGGCGCCTATCCTCAAAGAGTTGCTCTTTTGCGCCCACGGCCTTGGGCTTTCGGCCAGGTTTACGCCCATCCCGGAGGACGCCTACGAGGAATGGGTGGCTGGCCAAGGCCGGCCCCGGCACATCGTCACCTTGCTCGGTCGCTCGCTCACCGCCCAGCACCTGGCACAGTTGGGCCAGCTGCTCGCCCAGCAGGGGCTTTCCATCGACACCGTCACCCGGCTTTCGGAGCGGGTTTCCCTGGCCCGGCCGTCGGCCTCCCCCCGGGCGTGCCTCGAGTTTTCCGTGCGCGGCACGCCTCAGGACCGCTTTGCCATGCGCGCCGCCTTGCTGGAGCTCTCCCGTGACCTGGGCGTGGACGTGGCCTTTCAGGAGGATTCGGTCTTTCGCCGCATCCGCCGCTTGGTGTGTTTTGACATGGACTCCACCCTCATCGAGGCCGAAGTCATCGACGAGTTGGCCGCCCGGGCCGGTGTGGGGCCGCAGGTGGCGGCCATCACCGAGGCGGCCATGCGCGGGGAGTTGGATTTTCGCCAAAGCCTCACCGAGCGGGTGCGGCTCTTGGCCGGGCTTCCGGAGTCGGTGCTCGGGCAGGTGGCCGCGTCCCTGCGGCTTACCGAAGGGGCCGAGCGCTTGGTGCGCACCGTGAAGGCCTTGGGCTACAAGGTGGCCATCTTGTCGGGAGGGTTCACCTACTTCGGCCGGGTGCTGCAGGAGCGTTTGGGCATCGATTTCGTCCATGCCAACGCGTTGGAGGTGAAGGACGGCCGCCTCACCGGGCGCTTGGTGGGGGATATCGTGGACGGCCCGGGCAAGGCGGCGCGCCTGCGGGCCATCGCCGCGGCCGAGGGCATTTCCCTGGATCAGGTCATTGCCGTGGGCGACGGTGCCAATGACCTGCCCATGCTCCAGATCGCCGGTCTGGGTATCGCCTTCCACGCCAAACCCGTGGTGCGGGAAGGGGCCAGCCAGGCCATCTCCAACCTGGGCCTGGACGGCGTGCTCTACCTTTTGGGCCTGCGCGACCGGGAGATGGCGGCCCTGGAAGGCATGATGCAGCGTGCGCAGGAGGCACAACGATGATCCATCGCACCTTGGCCGAGGCCGTGGCCGACCTGGAGGCAGCGGGAGAACTGATCCGCCTGGACGTGCCGGTGGATCCGCATCTGGAGGCCGGGGTCATCCAGCGCCGCCTCTACGCCGCAGGGGGACCGGCGGTGCTCATGACCCGGGTGCGGGGGACGCGCTTTCCCATGCTGGCCAATCTCTTTGGCTCCCGCCGGCGCATCCGCTACCTTTTTCGCTCCACCTTGCGCTTGGTGGAGGCCATGCTCACGGCCAAGGCCGACCCCATGACCTTTGTGCGCTCGCCGCGCTTGTGGCCCAAGGCCTTGCGGGCCGCGGTCTGTACCCAGCCCCGCTGGGTGCAGGAGGGGCCGGTGCAGGCGCAGTCCTGCCGGCTCTCGGATCTCCCGCAGCTCGTGTCTTGGCCCAAGGACGGCGGGGCCTACGTCACCTTGCCGCAGGTGTACTCCGAAGATCCGGCCCGGCCCGGGCTTTGGGGTTCCAATATCGGCATGTACCGGGTGCAGATTTCCGGCGGCGCCCTGGAACCGGACGCCGAGGCCGGGCTGCACTATCAGATCCACCGCGGCATCGGCCCGCACCATGCCCGGGCTTTGGCCTTGGGTCGGCCGTTTCCGGTGAGCGTGTGGGTGGGGGGGCCGCCGGCCTTGACCCTGGCGGCGGTGATGCCCCTTCCCGAAGGCATGCCCGAGATCCTCTTTGCCGGGGCCTTGGCTGGCCACCGGTTGCCGCTGGTGCGCGGCGCCAATGGCCTGCCTGTGCCGGCGCAGGCGGATTTTTGCATCATGGGCGAGGTGCCTGCGGGACTGCTCAAGCCCGAGGGGCCCTTTGGCGACCATCTGGGCTACTACAGCCTGGCCCACCCCTTCCCGGTGCTGCGGGTGTACCGCGTCTGGCACCGGCCGGACGCCATCTGGCCCTTTACCACCGTGGGGCGGCCGCCCCAGGAAGACACCGAGTTCGGGGCCTTCATCCACGAGCTTACCGGCGAGCTCGTGCCTCGGGTCTTTCCCGGAGTGCACGAGGTGCACGCCGTGGACGCCGCCGGGGTGCACCCCCTGCTTTTGGCCGTCGGCAGCGAGCGTTACGTGCCCTATGCCGGAGAGCGCATGCCCCAGGAGCTCCTCACCAACGGCATGGCCCTTTTGGGATCCACCCAGACGTCGCTTTCCAAGTACGTGCTCCTCGCCGCCCGCGAAGACGACCCGGCGCTTTCCTGCCATGACGTGCCGCGGTTTTTCGCCCACGTGCTCTGCCGGTTGGATTTGTCCCGGGATCTCCACTTCATCACCCGCACCACCATGGACACCCTGGATTACTCGGGCATCAGCCTCAATCAGGGCTCCAAGGTGCTCTGGGCCGCGGCGGGAGATCCCAAGCGTACGCTCGCTTCGGTCTTGCCCGCGCCGGGGGCGCTCCCCGCAGGCTTTGGACCGGCGCGGCTCTTTGCCCCCGGCATTGTGGTGTTGGGCGGCCCTGCCCACGCCCAGCCTCGGGATACTCAGGACCCCGCCATGGAGGAGCTGTGCCGCTATCTTGCGGCCTGGGACGTGTCGGGCCTTCCCCTGATTGTGGTGGTGGACGACGTGGACTTTGCCTGCCGCCATTGGGACAACTTTCTGTGGGTGACCTTTACCCGTTCCGACCCGGCCACGGACACCTATGGCGTGGACGCCCAGATGCACTGCAAGCATTGGGGATGCCGGGCCATGGTCATCGACGCCCGGCTCAAGACCTACCATGCCCCGCCCTTGGAAATGGACCCGGAGGTGGAAAAACGCGTGGACGCCCTTGCGGCCCCCGGCGGTCCGCTGTATGGCCGCATCTAGAGTCCGGATTATCGTAGAGCCTGCAAGGAGGTCCATCATGCAGACCAAGATCGTGGCCACCCTCGGTCCCGCGTCCCTGGAACCTGGTGTATTGCGTGCCATGGTGCACCATGGCGTGCGCATCTTTCGCCTCAATTTTTCCCACGCCGACGCCGCCCACTTCGGTCCGGTGATCCAGAAGATCCGCGCCGTGGAGGCGGAGACCGGGGTGCTGCTCACGGTCATGGGGGATTTGTGCGGCCCCAAGATCCGCATCGGCGAGGTGGCGGGCTCTCCCTTGCAGATCCGCAAAGGCGCCTACGTGTGTTTGGGCGCGCCTGGCGAAAAGCCCCAGGAGACGGACATCTTCATCAGCCTGGAGGCGGTAGAGCTTCTCGAAGGTCTTGGCGAAGGCATGCCCGTGTCTTTGTCCGACGGTATGCTCCAATTTCGGGTGGTCAAGGTCTTGAAGCCGGACCGGCTCTTCCTCTTGGAGGCGCAAAACGGCGGGATGCTCACCTCCAACAAAGGCATCGCCTTTCCGGGTAAAAGCCTGCGTGTGGCCGCGCTCACGGACAAGGACCGCCGGGACCTGCACGAGGGCCTGGACATCGGCCTCGACGCCGTGGCCTTGTCCTTTGTGCAGAGCCGTGACGACATCGATGACATCAAGGCCGAAATCGCCCGGCATGGCACCTGGATCCCGGTGGTGGCCAAGGTGGAGCGCCGCAACGCCGTGGACGACATCGACGCCATCGTGGATGCCGCGGACGCCATCATGGTGGCCCGGGGTGATCTGGGGTTGGAATGCAGCCCGGCGGAGCTGCCCATCATTCAGAAAAAGCTCCTTCGCGCCTGCCGCCACGCCCAGAAACCGGCCATCGTCGCCACCCAGATGCTCCTTTCCATGGTGAAGAACCCCGTGCCCACCCGGGCCGAGGCCACGGACGTGGCCAACGCCATGCTCGACGGCGCGGACTGCGTCATGCTTTCGGAAGAGACCGCCATCGGCTCCTATCCGGTGGAGGCCGTGCGCTTCATCCAGGAGATCGCCCAGTACGCCGAGCCCTATTACCTGGAGCGCATCGGCGGCCCGTATCGGCCCAAGGAAGAGAAAAATCCGCCCAAGTTCATCGCCTATTCCGCCTGTCTCTTGGCGGACAACGCCGAAAGCGCCGCCATCGTCTGCCACTCCACCACCGGCGCCACGGCGCGGTACATCTCCAGCCGCCGGCCGCGGCAGCCCATCTACGGCATGACCACCGACGCCCGGGTGCTGCGCTGGCTCAACTTTTTCTGGGGCGTGACTCCGGTGATGAGCGATGCCTCCATCCCCAGCCACCAGAAGCGGGCGGAGCGCTTCGTGCAATCTTTTGCGGGCTTCCGCCATGGCGAGAGTGTGGTCATCGCCAGCGGCCAGGCCACGCCCGGCATGCCGGCGGTGATGACCAACGAGATCAAGGTGTATTACAAGTAATACGTGAGGAGAAGGAGGAGATATGCGCGTCGGTGTATGGCCCATGATTTTGGCGGTGGCCACCGCTGGAGCCGCGGGTGCGAGCTTCATCATACCTGCCCCGTGGGGCAGTGTCGTGGTGTTGCTCTTGGCTCTGGCCCTGGTCGGGACGTTGGGATGGCAGGCGCGCGGTGGAGCGCGGACTGCCGCGCAGGCGTCGGGGGAGAGCGACCTCGCCGCCATGGCGCACGTGCTTGATGCCGCCAGCACCGGCCGCTTTCAGCAGGTCCTCGATTTCTCCGGGGCTGCCGCCAGACAGATCCAGCGTCCTGTCAACGCCCTTTTGGCCTTTGTGGTGGGGCTCATTGGATCGGTGGACGGTCAGAACCGCATCCTGGGCGAGGTGCAGCAGTTTTTGATGAACTTGGATGCGCGCCTGCAAGATCAGATCTCCCGCACCGAGGCCATGGCCAAGGATGTGCAGGGCGCGGCCACGCAGTCCGTCCATGACGCGGAGACCATCTATCAGTCCATGGAGGACATGTCCGTGGCCACCACGGAAATCGCCACTTCCGTGTCCAAGACCGCCCAAAAGACCGCCGAAGCCCGGGAGCAGGCGGAAAACGCCGCGGCCTCCATCGCCAAGCTCAGCGAGAGCTCACGCAATATCGGCGACGTGAGCCAGGTGATTCGCGCCATCGCCGCCCAGACCAACCTGCTTGCCTTGAACGCCACCATCGAGGCCGCCCGTGCCGGCGAGGCGGGTCGCGGTTTTGCCGTGGTGGCCAACGAGGTCAAGGAGCTGGCTCGGCAGACCGCCGAGGCCACGGAGAAGATCACCGCCCTCATCGAAGGCATCCAGAGCGATGTGGATGACGCCATCGCTCGGGTGCAGGGCATCACCGGCTCCGTGGCCGAGGTCAACGACCTCGCCTCTACCATCGCCAGCGCCACGGAGGAGCAGACCGCCACCATGGCCGAGATCACCACCAACGTGCGCCGCACCAAGGAAGCCGCCACGGTGGTGAAAGAGCGGGCCGACGCCCTTATGGCCTCCACCGAGGACTTCGCCGCCATCGCGCCCCAGGTGTCCATCGCCAGCGAGGCCATGGCGCGTATCGTCAAGTCCAACACCGTGGTCCTGTCCAAAGTGGGGGTCGCGCCGGGGATGGAGGCGCGTTTGGAAGCAAGTCTGTCCGCAGCCGCACGGCTCAAGAGCATCTTCTTCAAACACATTGCGTGGGGCAATGCGGTGATGCGGGCCATTGTTGCGGGGGTTCCACCGGAAGTGGAGATGGATCCCAAGAAGTGTGCCTTGGGCAAATTTCTGGAGACCTACCAGCCGGAACACCCCGAGGTCCGGCGCATCCTCCAGACTCTGCATCCCCTGCACGACAAGCTCCATGCCTCGGCTGGGCTGGTGCGGCAGGCCACGGCCGAAGGGCGGTCGGCAGCGGACATCATGCAGATCTTTTCCCAGGAGATCTCTCCGGTGCTGAGCCAGGTTCTGGACTTGCTCTCGCAGTGGATCACTGTGGAGGAAGGAAGCCGCGCCCAGGACGGCGGGGTCTTCATGCCGTGGACCCAGGATTTGGAACTCGGCATCCCTACCATCGATGAGCAGCACAAAAAGCTCGTGGCCATGATCAACAGCCTGCACCGGGCCGTGGAGAAGAACGACGCCGCCGGCGCCAAGCGGGTGCTCCAGGAACTGGTGGAATACACCGGCTACCATTTTGGCACGGAAGAGAAATTCTTCGACCAGCATGGATATCCGGAGGCCGAGGCCCACAAGACCATTCATAAGAAGTTGGTGGAAAAGGCCCTTGCCTTCACGAAGAAGTTCGACGCCGGCGACGAGTTCTTGGCTCAGGAGCTGCTCAATTTCCTCAAGGATTGGCTGATGAGTCATATCTGTGTTACGGACCGAAAATATGTACCCTTCTTGCAGGGCAAAGGAGTCCGCTAGACTGTTGCCAGACGTGCCGCCGCGGGGCGCCGCAGTCTTGCCAAAGGCCGGCGCGTCTGGGTGAGCGCGTCTTCGGTCCGGTTCTCATGCCAACGCCCCCATTTCGGGGGCGTTGGTCGTGGAGGAAGCCTGAATGCGGCCGAGGCTCAGCGTTGGCGGCCCCAGTCCAGGGGGGATTGCCAGGCGTGGCGCAGGGCGGAGAGCGCCGCCTGGGCAAGGAGGGTGCCGGCGTGGGTGAGGCGCAGCGTGGGCTCGGCGCACGTCTCGCCGATGCGGGCGGCGTCTGCGCCCACGAGGGCTTCGAAGGCGTGGGTGCGGTCTTGGGGCACACTCACCACCAGGCGGCTTGGGCTTTCGCTGTAGAGGACTTCTTCCGGGTGCTGGCAGCCGTGCGCCGGGATGGCGGAGGCGTCCACCACCGCGCCCAGCGCCCCGCCCAAGGCCATTTCCGCCACCGTGACCGCGATGCCGCCGTCGGAGACGTCGTGGCAGGCGGAGATGAGCCCTTCGCAGATGGCGGCATAGAGGCGCTGGTAGCGCTGCCGGGCCGCGAGGGCGTCCACGTGGGGGATGGCGCTGGAAATCCCCAGGGCCTGGGCGTATTCCGAGCCTCCGAGGTCGCCGTGGGTCATGCCCAGCACGTAGAGGGCCTCGCCGGGTTTTTTGAAGTCCGCGGACACGGCGCGGGTCACGTCCGGCATGATGCCGAGCACGGTAAAGAGCACCGTGGGCGGGATGGAGATCTTGACGCCGCCGCCCAGGTAATCGTTTTTCATGGAGTCCTTGCCGGAGATGCACGGCACCCCGAAGGCGTGGCAGAAGTGGGACAGGGCCCGGGCCGAGCGTACGAGCTGGGCGAGCTTGAAGGCGCCGTCGGGGTTTTTGTCCGAGGCGATGGGGTCGCACCAGCAGAAGTTGTCCACCCCAACCAGTTGGTCGGGGTCCGCGCCCACGGCCACGGCGTTGCGGATGGCCTCGTCCATGGCGTTGGCGGTCATCCAATAGGTGTCGAGGTCGCTCAGCTTGGGGCAGATGCCGCAGGCGAGAACCGCCCCGCGCAGGCTGTCCAGCCGCGGCCGCAGCACTGCGGCGTCCGTGGGGCCGCCCGCTCCCATGAGGGGTTTGATGACGCTGCCGCCCTGCACCTCGTGGTCGTATTGGCGGATGACGTATTCCCGCGAGCAGATATTGAGGCGGCCGAGCATGGCGAGCAAAAAGTCGGTGCCGTTTTCCACCCGCGGCCGGGAGGTGGCGGCTGCGGCCGCAGGCGGGGTCCAGAGGGCGGAAAGCTCCATCTGCGGGGTGCCGCGGTGCAGGAAGTCCATGTCCAGGGCCGCCACCACGCGCTCTCCGTGGCGCACGAGAAAGAGGCCGGAGTCGGTGAACGCCCCCAGATCCGTGGCCTCCACGTCCATTTCCCGGGCCAGGTCCAAGAATGCGCCGAGCTTGTGCGGCGGCACGGCCACGGTCATGCGTTCCTGAGCCTCGGAGACGAGGATTTCCCACGGCGCAAGCCCCGGATACTTGAGGGGCGCGCGCGCCAGGTCCAGCTCGCAGCCGCCGGTGTCTTGGGCCATCTCGCCCACGGAGGACGAAAGGCCGCCGGCGCCGTTGTCGGTGATGGCGTTGTAGAGCCCCTGGTTCCGGGCGCGCATGAGAAAATCGTACATCTTGCGCTGGGTGATGGGATCGCCGATCTGCACCGCCGTGGCCGGAGAGCCTTCGTGAAGCTCTTCCGAGGAGAAGGTGGCGCCGTGGATGCCGTCTTTGCCGATGCGGCCGCCCACCATGACGATGCGGTCGCCCACCTGGGCCTTTTTCTCGTGGCTGGGGCGGCCGGCCACGGTGGCCGGCATCTTGCCCACGGTGCCGCAGAAGACCAAGGGTTTGCCGAGGAAGCGTTCGTGGAAGACGATGGCGCCGTTGACCGTGGGCACGCCGCTCTTGTTGCCGCCGTGCTCCACCCCTTCGCGCACGCCTTCGAAGATGCGGCGCGGGTGCAAGAGCCGCGGCGGCAGCTCGCCGTCGTAAAAAGGCGAGGCAAAACAGAACACATCGGTGTTGCACACCAACTCCGCCCCCATGCCGGTGCCCATGGGGTCGCGGTTGACGCCCACGATGCCGGTGAGCGCCCCGCCGTAGGGGTCCAGGGCCGAGGGGCTGTTGTGCGTCTCCACCTTGATGCAGAGGTTGGTCTCGGCGTCGAAGCGGATGACGCCGGCGTTGTCCTTGAAGACCGACAGGCACAGGTCGTCCGCCCCACGCAGGGCGCGTAGGCGGGCGGTGGTGGCCTGGATGCAGGTCTTGTAGAGGCTGTAGATGGTGCTTGTATGCCCGGTAACTGCATCGCGGTAGTGGATGCGGGCGCTGAAAATCTTGTGTTTGCAGTGCTCCGACCAGGTTTGGGCCAGGCATTCCAACTCGGCGTCGGTGGGCGCCGGGCCGAGGCCATGGCGGCTGCGGCGGGCAGCCACCTGCGGGTCCGCGAAATAGGCGCGGATGGCCTGCATCTCGGCGAGGCTCAAGGCCAGGGTGCGGGAACGGCTGAGTTCCAGAAGCTCCGCGTCATCCAAGGACGCAAGTTCCATGACCTCCACCGCGGCCGATGCCGTGGCTGCCACCACCGCCATCTGCGGGGCAAATCCCGGTTCCTTTTCCCATTCCTGGCGGCTTTTGATGCGCAGGCGCTGGATGAGTTCGTTGGCCAAGAGGTCCCGGCCGATGTGCTCCACCTGCGCCCGGGAGAGTGTGCCGAAGATGCGGTACTGGGTGGCGGTGGAGACCTGGACGCCGCGCACCCCCAAGGCCAGGGACAAGGTCTCCCGGGCGGTGCGGCCTTCGTTGTCCGTCACGCCGGGGCGAAAGCCCACTTCCAGCGCCCAGTCCGGAGTCGGCTCCAGGGGCGTGAGGGAGGCGGTATGGAGCACCGGGTCATGGAGCAGGGCGGCATCACAGGCCGCGGTGGCCGTCTCGGGGCTGAGGCCGTCGATGGTGTAGACCTTCACCAGGCGCACGGCGTCCACCGCGAGTCCCAGTTCGGTGCGGATTTTGTGCGCCACCCGGGCGCCTTGAGTATCGGGCAGGTCGGCGCGGGTGCCGACTTCCATGCGAACGATCATGCAGGACTCCTTGGCGACTCTGGTGGGGCGAGAAAGACGAAGGTGTTTCCGCCCCCTTGTTTGGCTTGGTAATTGGCGGCGTCGGCGCGGGAAATAAGGCTTTGTACCGAGTCGTTTTCCGCAAGTAGGGTGGCGCCGATGCTCAGGGTGCACTCCTGGGTGAGGGCCGCTGTCTGCTTTTGGATGCGGGAGGCAAGAAGGGAGAGCCCTTCGGGCGAAGCGTTGGCGCAGAGCACCAGGAATTCGTCCCCGCCGAAGCGGAAGGGATAGTCCATGCCTTTGCGGAGATTTTCGCGCAGCACGGCGCCGATGCCGGCAAGGAGCTCGTCCCCGGCGCTATGGCCGTGGCGGTCGTTGTACTGTTTGAAGCGGTCCACGTCGAAGAAGATCACCCCCAGAGGCTTGCCCGTGCGCCGGCTGCGGTCCATTTCCCGTTCGGTGATGCTGGTGAGGTGGTGGCGGTTGAAGACGCGGGTGAGGGCATCGAGCAGGGCCTGGTCCTTGATGGCGCGCTCCAGGCGGCGCACCGCGGTCATGTCCCGGCCCACGAGCACGGCGTGGTAGCGGGGCGACTGCACCCGGATGCCCAAGAGCTCCAGCACGAACTCGCGGTTGTTGAGGACCGTGCGCACTTCCACTGGTTCGCGGCGGTCGAGGAGGGCGCTTAAGTCCCAATGCGGGTCGAGGGGATTCATGGACGTGCCCAAGTCCAGGATGTTGCGGCCCACCAAGGCCTGGGCATAGGGCTTGGACACGAAGCCGATGACCCCGGCCTCGTCGATGGTCATGACGATATCAGGCATGACGCGCAGAAGCCCTGCCAGGAAATCCCGCTGCTCCACGGCCTCGAAGCCGTGGAAATGCACGGCGGAAAGGTCCTGGATGAGGAGCAGGATGCGCCGGGAGGCGTTTTCGCGGCTCGCCATGCGGTAGGCGCTGACGCTGATGCAGGGCGCGGTTTCCGCCGTCTGGGGGTCCAAAGGGCAAAAGGCCGTGCAATGGCAGTCCTGCTGAGGATCCTCGAGAAACTGGCGCCATTCCTCCGTTTGCACCGAGTGTGGCAAAAGGGCCAGGAGTTCGGTGAGCAGCGCCTCGTTGGGCGCGGCTGTGGTGAGATAGCGTCCCAAGGCCTTGTTGGCGGCGATGAGGCGGCCGTTTGCCCCGAGCAGGGCCACGCCCACGGGCAGGCTCTCCAAGAGGGCGGCCTTGGCGCGCTGGGGGGCCTGGTAGGTGAGGTAGCGGCGGTAACTGGCCGCGGCCAGACGGGCGTAGAGCTCGGTGGCGGATTTTTCCCCGCAGTCGGCCTGGGAGAGGCGCAGTTCGCCCAAAGGCTCGTCGTGGTCCGTCATGAGGATGGGGCTGAGACTTGCCGGAAGAGGCATGGTGGCAAGGAGGTTGCCTCGGCCAAGAGGCGTCGCGCCCGCCGGAGTGAGGGCGAAGCGCAGCCATCCTGGAGCTTCGGGGTCGCGCAAGACCACTTCCGCGCTCCGGCAGCCCCAATTCCAGCGGACGTGGCGGCCCATGACCGTGGCCACGGCGGATACGTCTCCGGTGACGGCCTCGATCTCCCGCGCCTGGGCAAGAAAATCCTGGATGTCGTCCACGGCGTAGGGCTTGAAGGACCACGTCGTCTGCCAGTTGACGCGCATCACCGTGCACATGGCGTCGAAGCGTTCCCCCACGGTTGCCCGCAATGTCTCCAGCCCGGCGGCGTCCAAGCCCACGGCGCGTTTGATGAGCAGATGCACCTGGCCGAGCGCCTCGGGGGCGGGTTGGGTGCGGAATTCCGCTTCTGCCCAGGCGGTGGCCAGGATGACCAGCTGGGTGAGCGGCGGGTGCTCCAGGACCCCGGCGAGATCGTGGTGGTGCTGCACCGCCTCGATGACCGGGCGCGGCAGGTTCCAGAACTCGAGAAGCTCTGCGGTGAGGGCGTGGTGCTCCATCGCCTCGGGCAGTCCCGGGCCGATCAGGTCCGCAGGGGCGCCTTTGGGCAGGCGGCCGGCAACGGTGAGGATGAGCACCGCCAGGTCCTTGAGCAACGTGGCCAAGTAGGCTTCTTGCACGAGCGAGGGATGGGCGTGCTGGGCCATGGCCTCGGCGGCCAACGCCCCCCAGACGATGGTGCGCCACGCCAGATTGGGGTCGAAGCCGTGCTCCAGGAGGACGACGCCAAGGCTGCGGTGCAGGGAAACGGCGAGGGCGATGCGCAGGAGCTCTTGCCGCCCGAGCACCACCACCGCACGGTGCAGATCGGCGATGCGTTGAGTTTGGCCGTAGGCCGGGGAATTGACCAGGGCGAGCACCGTCCCGGCCAGGGCTGGATCCGCGCGGAGGGTGTCGGCCACCGCCTTGGCGTCGGCCGTGGGGTCCACGATGATGGCCAAAAGTTTGGCCGCCACCGGGGAAAAGGAGGCACGCAGACTTTCGCGCAGGGCTCGGGACAGTTGGGCGCGCATGGTCATTTCTCCCGTTTGAGGACGTACTCGCCGATGGTGTGGAGAAGTTCCCGCTCAGGTGATACTGGGAAGAGGGAAAGGGCGCTCAGCGCGCTTTGGACGTACGTTTGGGCTTTTTCCACCGTGGCGCGGGCAAAACCGCCGTCCACCACACGCTGCTGGATATCCGCAAAATCCGCCGCAGAGAGCTCCCGGCGCTGGATGCGGTCGGCAAGTTCTCCGCGCTCGTTGTCCGGGAGGCTTTCGAGGAACAGGAGCAGCGGCAGGGTCCGCTTGCCTTCGCGCAAATCCCCCCCTTGGGGCTTGCCCAAGGCCGCTTCCGTGGCTGCGTAGTCCAGGGCGTCGTCCACCAATTGGAAGGCGATGCCCAGCCCCAGGCCGAAACGTCGGGCGGCGTCCACCACGGCGGCGTCCGCCCGGGCCAGGATGGCCCCGGCTTTACAGGCCGCCTGGATGAGGTAGGCGGTCTTGCCGGTGATGATTTCGAGGTACGCTTCCTGGGAAAGGGCCGGGGCGTCCATGGCGGCGATTTCTTCGATCTCCCCGGCGGCGGTGGCCAGGATGGCCTGGGCCGCGCAGGTGGTGAGCGCCGGGATGCCGGGGCGCGCCATGATGGCGTTGGCGTGGGCGAGGAGGGCGTCTCCGGCGAGGATGGCGGGCACGAGGCCAAAGACGGTATGCGCCGCAGGCCGGCCCCGGCGGGTAGTCGCCCCGTCGAGGATGTCGTCGTGGATGAGGGTGGCGGAGTGCAGAAGCTCCAGGGCCACGGCCGTGGCGTGCAGGTGGACTTCCGCGCCGCCCAAGGCCCGGGCGGTGAGGATGGTGAGCATGGGGCGCAGGCGTTTGCCTCCGGCGTCCAGCACGTGTCGGGCCACGGGCTGGACGGCTTGAGGCAGGCGCGCGATTTCTTCGTGGATCGCCGCATGGATGGCGGGAAGCTCGGCCTGGAAGGCGAGCTTGAGTTGTTGCGTGGTGCATGGAGTCATGGAGAGGTCCCTAGGTGGCCGAGAAGTGTGAGAGCGGCGCGGCCCGCTTCTCCCATATCCAGGCTCAAGTCGTTGGCGTAGGCGGCAATATGGTTGGCGAGCGTGGGGGCGTCAAGCTCCTGGGCGAGGGAGCGCACCAGCGGCATCACTGCCTCCGGATGGCTGCGGGCAAAGGTGAGGCTTTTTCGGATGGCGTCCTCCACCGCGGCGCGGGCCTCGGGCGGGTGCTTGCGGTCCATGGCGATGACCCCCAGGGGGATGGGGAGCCCGTGGGAGACTTCCCGCCACCACTGGCCCAGGTCGAGGGCGAGGGTGAGACCCAGGCGCGCGTAGATGAGGGCGGTCTCGTGGATGACGAGGCCGGCGTCCACGGCGCCGGTTTGGACCATCTCCGGGATGGCGTGAAAGATGGTGGGCACGGCCTCGAACTCGGGGCCGAGAGCGGCGCGCAGCAGCCTATAGGCCGTGGTGGCGAGCCCGGGCACGGCGATGCGCTGCAGGTGTTTGGGGGGCGGGGTGCGCGTGACCAGCTTGGGCCCGTGTTCCAGGCCGAAGGCCCCGCCGCAGGACAGGATGTGGTATTCGGCAAGGCCCAGGGCGGCTGCGGCGCTCACCTTGATGACGTCGAAGCATCCCTGGGCGGCGCGCTCGTTGAGTTCCTGCACGTCGTGCCAGAAAAAGCGGGCCGCAGGGCCAGGGACGCGGCCGAGAATCCACGACCCGAAGATCCAGGTGTCATTGGGACAGGGGGAGATGGCGACGTTCATGACGGGTGGGAAAACAGGGTTTGGGTGGCGTGGGCCAGGGCGGCGAGGGCGGCGGGGGCGTCCCAGCGCCGTTTGTCCCGCTCGCCCACGGCATTGGAGATGCTGCGCACCTCAAGAAAAGGGACTCCGGCCAGGCGGGCGGCCAGGGCCACGCCAAAGCCTTCCATGGACTCGGTGACGGCCTGCCACTGGCGGTGCAGCCGGGCGGCCAGCACCGGGTCTCCCGTGACTCCGGCGCCGGTGAGGGCCGGGCCGCGTATCCATTGCCTGGGAAGCGAGAGCCCCAGGGCTTGGGCCGCGGCGTCGGGATCGAGGCGCAGGACGGGCTCGGGGACGTCATCCAGCATGGGGAAGCCCAGGGGCGTCAGGGTGCCGTCAGCCTGACGCACTCCGTATTCGGGCCAGATTTCCTGGGTCGCCACGACCAGCTCCCCCAGAGGGGCGGCGGTGAGGTCGAAGCTCCCGGCGATTCCCAGATGGAGGACGCCGCGCGCCGGCATTTGTCCCAAGATCCGGGCCGTGGAGGCCGCAGCCGCTACCGGGCCCACGCCCACCACGGCGGCGTGGAGTTCGGGGTATGGGCCGAGGCGCATGGCTGCGGCGCATTCCCGCTGAGTGGGGCAGGCGAGGAGGATCACAGGCGCCAGTATACGGTTTCGGTGAGGAACCGGTCCTTGGGCAGGACCCCTTTGACGTCCATCACCACCGGCCGAATGCCAGGGCGGTGCATGGCGGCCACCATGGCGGGGTCCAGTTGGACGAAGGGGGCGTGGGCCACGGCGATGATGACGGCGTCCAGGTTCGTGAGATCCTCCAGCGGCTTCAGCGCGATGCCGTATTCCGCCAGCGCTTCGGCCGGGTCTGCCAGGGGGTCGTGCACGTGGGTTGCAACGCCGTACTCGGCAAGTTCCGCCAGGATGTCCGGCACGCGGCTATTGCGCAGGTCCGGGACGTTTTCCTTGAAGGTGAGGCCGAGGACGCCCACCTGGGCCCCGCGCACCGGGCTGCCTTGGGCGATGAGCAGCTTGACGGTCTTTTCCGCCACGAACTTGCCCATGGCGTCATTGGTGCGCCGACCGGCCAGGATCACCTGCGGATGAAACCCCAGGCTCTGGGCCTTGGCCGTGAGGTAGTAGGGGTCCACACCGATGCAGTGGCCGCCCACCAGCCCGGGCCGGAAGGGGAGGAAGTTCCATTTGGTGCCTGCCGCGGCGAGTACGTCCTGGGTGTCGATGCCCATGCGGTCGAAGATCATGGCCAGCTCGTTCATGAGGGCGATGTTGATGTCCCGCTGGGTGTTTTCGATGACCTTGGCCGCTTCGGCCACCTTGATGCTCGGGGCGCGGTGGATGCCTGCCCGCACCACGGTGCCGTAGACCTGGGCGAGCAGTTCCGTGACTTCCGGCGTTTGGCCGGCCACGATTTTGACCACCGAGGCGAGGGTGTGCTCGCGGTCTCCGGGGTTGATGCGTTCCGGAGAGTAGCCCACGAAGAAGTCCTCGCCGCAGTGCATCCCCGAGGTGGCCTCCAAGACGGGCACGCATTCTTCTTCGGTAAGTCCGGGGTAGACGGTGGATTCGTAGACCACCACTGCGCCCGGCCGCAGGTGCGCGCCCACGGTGCGGGTGGCGGCAATGAGCGGACCCAGATCCGGGGTGCGGTCCTGGCGGATGGGGGTGGGCACGGCCACCACAATGATTCCCGCCTCGGCAAGCAGGCCGGGGTCGGTGGTGTAGCGCAGAGCGGTTTCCGCCAGAATTTTGGCCGGGACCTCGTGGGTACGGTCGATGCCGGCGGAAAGCTCCGCCACCCGTTGGGGGGAAATATCGAACCCGATGACGTCGAAGTGCCGGGCAAAGGCCACGGCCAGGGGCAGGCCCACGTAGCCGAGCCCCACCACGGCCAGGGCGCGTCGGCGGTGGTGCAAATCTTCCATATGGATCATGAGGTGCTCCTTTCTGGTGCTCTCGACAGGTCCCTGGGCCTATGGCAAAGTCCGGCCATGGCTTTGGATCGACCAACTCTGCTGTGCGCCCTGGGGCTGGCCCTGGTTTTGGAAGCGGTGCCCTATTTTCTCTTTGCGGAGAAGATGCCCCGCTATTTCCGGACCATGGCTGCCATGCCGCCCCGGGCCCTGCGTCTGGTGGCTGCGCTCATGCTCGCCCTGGGGCTGGGCTTGGTGGCCTTGGGACGCGCGTAGTGTCTTCATTCCGGCCGGCTGGCCTCGTGGAGAAACACGATGCCCGAGGCCATGGGTGTATAGCGGATCAACGTGAATCCGGCTTCTTCCAGTTCTTGGGCGAGCGCCTCCTCGTGGGGAAAGGCGGCGATAGTCTCCGCCAGGTAGCGGTAGGCTTCCGGGTCGCGGGAGACCATACGGCCGATGGCCGGAAGCAGCCGGTGGAGATACCAATTGTAGAGCCCTCCCCAGATGCGGCGCCGGCCGGTGCCGAATTCCAGGACCACGAGCTTTCCTCCGGGCCGCAGGACGCGGAGGATCTCGGCAAAGGCGTCGCACCGCGGCCGGATGTTGCGGATGCCAAAAGCCACGGTCACGGCCTGGACGCTGGCGTCCGGCAGGGGAAGGAGCCGGGCGTCGGCCTGCACGGGCCAGATGGGCCGGCCGGTGCGTTTGGCGTGCCCGCGCGCCAGCATGGGGTGGGAAAAGTCCACGGCCACCACTTGGGCCTGGGGATGCTGGCGGCAGATCTCGCAGCTCACATCCAGGGTGCCGGCGGCGAGGTCCAGGACCGGGCCGCGCAGGGGCGGCAGACAGCGCACCATGGCCCGCCGCCACAGCCGGTCCAGGCCAAGGCTCAGCACGTGGTTGAGAAGATCGTAGAAGCGGGCAATGTTGCCGAAGAGCCCCGCCACCCGGCGGGCGTGGGGGTCACGCATGGGGCTCCTCACGGGACGAGCTCTCACGGGCCTTGGTGATGACCCGCAGCACTTCATCGTGGATCAGGGCGAAGTTTTCGGCAAAATTGGCCGGCGAGATGCGCCCCACCTCGATGAACTTGATGACCACTTCCTTGGCCACCTGCAGGGCCTGCTTGCGTTCGCTGTCCATAGGGCTCCTTCCTGGTTGGAACAAAGAAAAACCGCCCGGGGGGAGTGGTCTTGACCTGCTTTGGGGAGTCCGGGCGGCAAAAACCGAAGAAAAAAACCGGTGAAGCCTTCCCCTTCGGTTTTTGAAATACCTATTCTTGGCCTGCCTCCGCCATGAGCGCGGCCAGTTCTTCACGGATGGCCCGGGCAGCCACCCGCGGGGCCTCGTCCTCGATGAGGGTGTGGATCCGTTCTTCCAGGTTCGCGTTCACGTTTTCCATGGTTTGGGCCATGGCATCCAGACGGGCGGCAAGGGCCGTGATCTGCGCGTCCCGGGCGGCGAGCTGCTGTTTGAGGGCCGCCACTTCGGCATCCCTGGCCGCCACCTGGGCGCGTACGGCCTCGATCTCCGCATTTTGCGCCGCTATGGTCTGCCGGAGGGCGGCGGCGTCTTCCGGCAGGATGCCGTCTGCAGATGGGGCCGCTTCGGGGGCCTTCGGGGCGGCACCCTTCGAGAGGGTCGCAATTTCTGCGCGCAGAGCGGCCAATTCTTCACGCAGCGGGGCCGCCCAGGTGTCCAGGTCCGGGAGCGCCGGTGCTTCGGCTTTGGGCGCCGGGTCCTGGCGCACGGCGGCGGTGGCTGCGGCGAGACGATCGTCCACTTGGGCAAGGACAAGGGCCATGAGCGCGGGGAAGAAAGGAAGTTTCTCCGGGTCCTCGGGAAGGTTCAAGGGTCCCGTGTGCTCCGTGCTTTCGGAGAGAGCCGGTTCCTGCGCCTCCTCCGGATCGGGCGTTGCTTCGGCGTCGCCTGCCGGCGCATCGACCGTGGTCGCCTCCTGGGTGGACCCGTCGTCCAGGGGGGCTTCTGCGTCGGACGCCAGGGGCGCAAGGTCTGGCTCCGTGAGGAGATCGGCGTCCTCGGCGGATGCAGGCCCCAGGTCGGGCTCTGCCGTGAGGTCGTCTTCCAGGAGGTCTGCGTGCGCTGCGGCGGAAGGCTCGGACGCTGGCGCCGCGGGCTCGGTGTTTGCCGCAGTCGCTGCCGGCGCGTCGTCGGCAACGGCCGGTGTCTCGGCGAAGATGTCCAGGTCGTCTGCGGCGAGCGGGGAATCCTCCTCCGTGTTGAGGACGATGTCGGCGTCGGGATCAAGGACTTCCGTTGCCGCGGGGAAGGCATCTTCTTGCGGCGGCGTGGGGGCGTCCAGGTCCGCCAGCGGGTCGAGATCCGGGGAGACGTCCTCCAAGAGGGCGTCGAGCTCGTCGTCCAGGCTCTTGGGGTCCACGGCGTTTTCCGCCGGAAAGTCGTCCAGACCCGAAGTAATGGGTGCGTCTTCCTCGATGATGTCCGTGAGTTCAATGATTTCGTCGTCTGCGTGCATACTTCCCCCGCCAAGGTTGTCGCCTGTGCTTGATGTCCTCGCCGTCTATCCCAAGTAGCCGCGAAAAAAAAGCCCCATCCGCCGGGACGGATGGGGCAACCAAGGGCCCGTGCTTGTGCTTTGACAACGCCGCGCTACCGGCACCTTACTTCATGTGGCACTTGCCGCAAGCAGTCGGGCCAGTGGGCTTCTTTTCCTTTTTGAGCGCCTTGTGGCAGTCCAGGCACTGTTTGTGGAAGGCGTTTTCCACCAGCTTGATGTCCTTGGCATTGGCCGCGGTCTTGGCTTCCTTGGAGTCATGGCAGCCCGCCGAGGTGCACTGTTTGATCGCGCCATCCTTTGCCATGGTGTGATGGCACTTGGCACACTCGAAAGCCGCGTGTTTGGAATGGGGGAACGGCACTGCTTTCTGCAAGGGTTTTCCGTCCTTGGTCTGCATGCCTTCCGGGGCCTTGATGACGTAGTCATCGCCTGGGGCTTTTTCCGTGGCCGAGAACAGGGGTGCAGTGCCCAAAGCGAGCAGCAGCACACAGAACAGGCTGACAATCATGGATTTTTTCATTTTTCCTCTACCTCCACAAAAAAATGTTCTGAAAAGCACAAGCACGCATATCTATAGAGAGGGTCTTGGTTTTCCGTCAAGGATGGGCCGTGGTTTGGGGGGCAAAAGCGCGGGTAGCCTCCAGGATGCGTTCCAGATCCGCGTCGGTGTGGGCAAAGGAGAGGAAGGCGCATTCGAAGCCCGAAGGCGCAAGAAAGACGCCGTGTTCGCGCATGTGGCGGAAAAATTGTCCGTAAAGGGCGGTATCCATGGTCTGGGCGCTGGGAAAATCCGTCACCGGATGTTCGGTGAAGAAGAGGGTGAACATGGAGGCCACGGTGTTGCACTGCACGGCAATGCCCTTGGCGCGCAGGATGTCCGTCATCTCCGAGGCCAAGGCGCGGGTGCGCCGGGCGAGGGCGTCGTAGTCGTGGCCTTCCAAAAGGCGCAGCGTCGCCAGCCCTGCGGCCATGGCCACGGGGTTCCCCGAGAGGGTCCCGGCTTGATACACCGGTCCTTGAGGGGCGATGTGCTCCATGATCTCCCTGCGGCCGCCGTAGGCCCCTACGGGCAGGCCGCCGCCGATGATCTTGCCGAGGCACGTGAGGTCCGGCTGGACGCCCAAGGCCGCTTGCGCCCCGCCGTAGGCCACGCGAAAGCCGGTGATGACCTCGTCGAAGACGAGGAGCGCCCCGTATTGGGTGCACAGCTCGCGGAGGGTTTCCAAGAATCCCGGCTGCGGGGGGACCAGGCCCATGTTGCCGGCCACAGGCTCCACGAACACACAGGCGATGTGGTCGCCACGCTCGGCGAAAAGGGTGCGGACCGCCTCGGTGTCGTTGTAGTGGGCAAGGAGGGTGTGCTGGACCACGGCCTGGGGTACACCGGGCGTGCCGGGAATGGCCTGGGTGGCGACGCCGGAGCCGGCGCTGGCGAGAAAGGCGTCGGCATGGCCATGGTAGCCGCCGTGGAATTTGAGTACCAGATCGCGGCCGCTGTAGCCTCGGGCCAGACGCAGGGCGCTCATGGTGGCCTCGGTGCCGGAGGAGACCATGCGCACCATCTCGATGCTCGGTACCGCGCGGATCACGGCCTCCGCCAATTCCACTTCCAGCCGACAGGGTGCGCCGTAGCTGGTGCCTCGGCGCACCGCCTCGATCACCGCGGCTTCCACTTCTGGATGGGCATGGCCGAGGAGCATGGGGCCCCAGGACATGACGAGGTCGATGAGTTCGGCGCCGTCTTCGGTGGTGATGTGGCTGCCCTGGGCGCTGGCGATGAAAAGGGGCGTGGCCTCGACGCTCTTGCAGGCCCGCACGGGGCTGTTGACCCCGCCGGGGATGTATCTGCAGGCACGCTCGAACAATGCTTCGGAAGAGTGCATTTGTGCTCCTCAATAGGGTTAAAAATATTCCATGGACGTTTTCTTGAGCTCTTTATCGCTGAAGAGGATGTCGTATTGGGTGACTCCCGTGAGCTCTTGGATGCGGCGGACTACTTCCAAGCATTCGTCTTGGGTGCGCCCATGGATCATGGTATAGAGGCTATATGGCCAATCGAGGCAGTTGCGGCGCAAATAGCAATGGGAAATCTCCGGCTGGGCCGCCATGATGCGGCCTGCAGCGTCTTCATCCACGCCGTCTTCCACATACCAGGCCACCATGGCGTTGAAGCCGTAGCCTGCCTGTTGATGGCGGAGCGTGGCCCCAAAGCGGCGGATTTGGCCGCCTTTTTTGAGGCGCCGCAGCAGCGCGAGCACTTCCTCCTCGGTGACCCCGGCTGCACGGGCAATGTCGGCGTAGGGAGTGGCGCTGTCGGGAAGCGTGCCTTGCACCATGCGCAGTACTTGGCGTTCGCTGGGGGTAAATTCCATGGGCCTTCCTCGATATTTTCCATGAGTTTCGTTGCGGAAGCTGTAGTCCCTTTGCCGTGGACCTGCAAGGGGGGGCGGCTGCCCTCGAGGAGGGCGCCGGTGGACAGGAAATAAGGGTGTCGGTAGGTTCGGGACGTGCATTTCGTGGAAGGAGGTGTGGATGCGGACGGTGGTGTTGGGTGCGGGCAGTTGGGGGACCGCGTTGGCGCACGCGCTGGCGCTTTCGGGGAAAGAGACCGTGCTTTGGGGCCGCAGTGCCGCCCTCATGGCCCATATGGCCCAATGCAGGGAGAACCGCCGCTATTTGCCGGGATGGCCTGTGGCCGCGGCCGTACGTCCCACGGCGGACATAGCGGCGGCCTTGCGCGGTGCCGCGTTGGTGGTGCTTGCCATCCCCTGCCAGCGCTTAGCCGCGTTTTTGCAGGAACATGCCGGACTTTTTCCCCAAGGCGCGGCTGTGGTGTGCGCCGGCAAGGGTGTGGAGCAGGGGAGTCTGCGCACCATGGGCCAGGTGGTGGCTGCAGAGCTTGGCGCACGGCAGGTGCGCTACGGCGTGCTTTCCGGTCCCTCTTTTGCGGAGGGGGTCATGGCGGGGCAGCCTACGGCCGTGGTCTTGGGGTGCGCCGATGCGGCGTTGGGGGAACGTATCCAGGCGCGTTGTGCCAGCCCGGCCTTTCGGGTGTACGGCACCACGGATGTGTTGGGGGTCGAGCTTGCCGGCGCGCTCAAAAACGTCATGGCCATTGCCGCGGGGCTCGCCGACGGTCTGGGGTTTGGGGAGAACGCCCGTGCGGCGCTCATCACCCGGGGGTTGGCGGAGATGGCCCGCCTGGGCGAGGCCATGGGGGCCCGGGCCCAGACCTTCATGGGGCTCGCCGGGCTGGGGGATTTGGTGCTCACCTGCACCGGGGATGCAAGCCGTAACCGTCGCGTGGGGCTGGCCGTTGGCCGGGGGCAAACCCTGGACGCCGCCTTGGCGCAGGTAGGCGGCGTGGCCGAAGGGGTGTGGACCGCGCAGGCCGTGCAGGAGCTGGCGCAGCGATTGGGCGTGGAGATGCCCATCTGTGAGCAGGTCCATGCCGTGCTCTTTTCCGGCAAGAGTCCTGCGGAGGCGGTGGCGGCCTTGATGGGGCGGCCGCTGCGTTGGGAGACCTAGCCTTCGGGCGCTGCGGCGAGGGCCTGCACCCATACGGTGCGGCGCCGCGGGCCATCGAACTCCGCCAGAAAGATCCGCTGCCAGGTGCCGAGCCGCAGCCGCCCGGACTCCAGCATCACCGATACCGAACTGCCCACCAGGATCGTTTTGATATGGGCGTCGGCGTTGCCCTCCACGTGGCGAAAATGGGAACTTTGCGGAACGAGGCGGTGGAGAAAGGCGAGGACGTCGTGGGCCACGTCCGGGTCCGCCCCTTCGTTGATGAGGATGCCGCAGGTGGTATGCGGGCTGAAGACCATCAGGGCCGCTGCCTGGGAGTGCCGGGCTGCGGCAGCGGCCACCTGCTCGGTGATGTCCACGAGTGCTTCGCGGCGGGAGGTGGATACGGTGAAGCTCGTCATTTGAGCGGAATCTCCACGCACAGGGCGTTGCCGCAGCGGTTGTGGGAGAAACGGGTGGTGAGCAGCCGGAAGATTTCGTGGCCACGGCCGCTTTCCGCTTCGGGGTCGCTTGAGCGACGGAGCCAGGCTTGCCAATCGAAGCCGTGACCTTGATCTTTGACGTAGAGGCGCAGCTTGCCCTGCCGGTGCTTGAGCCGCCACAGGACCTCCTTGGCGGGGTCGGCGCCGTTGCCGTGCAGGATGGCGTTGTTGAGGGCCTCCCGGGTCACCAGGGCGACGTCGAAGAACCGATTCTCGGCCCCGTGGCGGACAAGGAATTCCCGCAAGAGCTCGACGCTGCGGTCTACGTGGCGTAGTTCCGAACTCATCTGCACTTCGATGTCGTGTTCGAGGACTGTGGCGGCGAACATGTCAAACCTCGATGCCCAAGAGCACGCTGTCGTCTTCGGCAGGGCCCTTGCGGGTGGCGATATATTCATGGATGGCCTCCACGGCAGCGGTGATGGGCAGGGACGAAGCGGAGCGGATGGCGGCCCACAGCAGGGCGATGCCTTGGTCCCGCGTGACGGGGGGATCGCCGAAGCCTTCGATGAGCCCATCGGTGTAGAGAAAGACCCGGTCTCCGGGGTGGGCGGCGATGTCCTGGGGCGTCCACAGGGCGGCGTCGAACACGCCGAGGATGTCGCCCTCGGCTTGGATGAGCTCTATATCGCCGTCCTTGCGGGCGAGAATCGCCGGGGGATGGCCGGCGCTCACCAGGTGAATGCAATTTTGGACGCGGTTGACGCGGGCCATGGCCAGGGTGGCGTGCGCGCCGTTGGTGAGGATACGGGTCAGCACCCGGTTGGTCATGGCGAGACTTTCTTCCGGGGCCGTGGCGGCATTGACGTTTTGACGCAGCAAGGCCGTCAGGGCGGAGGTGAGAAAGCCGGCCCCCAGGTCATGGCCGCTCACGTCGGCAACGATGTAGTCGAACACCCCCACGCCTGTGGGCAGCACGTCGTAGATATCGCCGCCTGCTTCGAGTACGGGGGCGAAATGCACGCCGAACCGGGCCTCGGGCAGGTCTTCGGGCCGCACCAGAAGCGACTGCTGGGCCGCCTGGATCTGCCCGAGACGTTGCGCCTGGGCTTCCATGAGGGCGCTGTACGTGAGTCGTAGCCGTAAGTGGACCTTGACCCGGGCGAGTACCTCTGCCTTTTCGAAGGGCTTGGAGATGAAATCCACCCCGCCGCATTCCAGGCCATGCACCCGGCTTTCGGTATCCGTGAGGGCGGAGATGAAGATCACCGGGATGTCGGCGGTTTGCGGCGTCTCTTTGAGGAGTTGGCAGGTGAGGTAGCCGGTTTCTTCCGGCATCATGACGTCGAGGAGGATGAGATCCACGGGGTGCAGCGCGGCTAACTCCCGCGCCCGAGGGCCGTCGTGGGCGGTGAGCGTGGCAAAACCGCTTCGCCGCAGCATGGACTCCAGGATACGGGCGTTGAGGGGCTCGTCGTCCACAATGAGGATGAGTGGGGTGCGATGGTCCACGGGGCCTCCTGATGTCCACCATAGCGAGGCCGCGCGTCTCCTGCAAGGGGGAGGTGGGTTTTGAGGCAAAAAAAGCGGTGCAGCGGTGCCCCCGAGCGGGGAACTCGGCGGGATGAGTGCGGGCGGCTTGGTTGGGCGCGGGCAGGGGTATGGGGGGCATGATCGGCCGGCACAAATTTGTTCCGTAAAATCTTGACAGGGGGGAGGCGTCTTTGTAGTGACGAGGCCCTCGTTGAGGCGCGTAGCTCAGTGGGAGAGCACTTGCTTGACGTGCAAGGGGTCAGGAGTTCGACCCTCCTCGCGCCTACCACTGCAAACACCAGGGAGGCAGAGCCTCCCTGATGCATTTCTGGGGTGACGCATGGTGTACGTAGGAGACGTCTCGGTGGAGGCAACGCCAGGGATGACCTGTCGCGATGTCTTGGCGCAGGGGGTATCCAAAAAGGCAATGAAGGAAGCCGTCGCCTGTCTTTGTGACGGCGAACCCAAGGATTTGGATGCTCCGCTTCCTTCGGGAACCGAGCGCGTGGAGCCTGTCTTTTTGGATTCTCCGCTGGGGATTTCCATTTTGCGCCATAGCGCCGCCCATATCATGGCCGAAGCGGTCAAACGCCTGTATCCTGAGGCCAAGGTGACCATCGGGCCGGACATCGAAAATGGATTTTATTACGACTTCGATCTTTCCCACGCCTTCACTCCAGAAGATTTGGAACGCATCGAAGCCGTGATGCGCGAAAGCATTGCGGCCAACCATCCGTTTGTGCGTCGGGAGATGTCCGCAACGCAGGCGCGGGAGTATTTTCGCTCCGTCGGGGAGACCTATAAGCTCGAAATCATCGACGATCTCGGTGCGGACATGGTGTCCGTCTACCAGCATGGGGATTTCGTGGATTTGTGTCGAGGCCCGCATCTGCCCTCCACGGGCTTCGTGCGTGCCTTCAAGCTTACTGCCGTGGCCGGTGCGTACTGGCGGGGTGATGCGAACCGTCCCATGCTCCAGCGTATCTACGGCACGGCTTTCCCCACGGAAAAGGCCTTGAAGGCCCATTTGGCCATGCTCGAAGAGGCCAAGAAGCGCGATCACCGCAAGCTCGGCCCGCAGCTGGATCTGTTCAGCTTTCATGAGCGCGGCGGTGCCGGCATGGCCTATTGGCACCCCAAGGGGGCGCTCGTGCGGGCCATTCTGGAAGATTTCGTCACCAAGGAAATGCTGCGCCGTGGCTATGGTTTGGTGCGCACTCCGCAGATTTTGCGCCGTGATTTGTGGGAGACTTCGGGGCACTACGCCAATTATCGGGAAAATATGTATTTTACCGAAATCGATGGTGTGCCCTACGGGGTCAAACCCATGAATTGCGTGGCGCACATGCTCATCTATACTACCACGCAGCATAGTTATCGGGATTTGCCGGTGCGGCTCTTTGAATTCGGCGTGGTGCACCGCCATGAGCTCTCGGGCGTGCTGCACGGGCTTTTGCGGGTGCGGCAATTCACGCAGGATGACGCCCACATCATCTGTCGTCCCGATCAATTGCTGGATGAAATCAAGGGCGTGATGCGTTGGATTCAGGACCTCATGGGCGTTTTTGGTTTCGAATACCGCATGGAGCTCAGTACCCGGCCGGAAAAGTCCATCGGTACGGACGAGGACTGGGAGCGCGCGACGAGTGCCCTGCGGGACGCCATGGCGCAGATGGGGCTGGAATACAGCGTCAACGAAGGCGATGGCGCGTTTTACGGGCCCAAGATCGACGTCAAGCTCCGGGATTGTTTGGGTCGGGAATGGCAGTGTTCCACGATTCAGGTGGATTTCACCTTGCCGGAGCGCTTCGATCTTGCATATATCGGCGAGGACGGCGAGCGGCACCGGCCGGTGATGGTGCATCGGGCTATTATGGGCTCGGTGGAGCGGTTCATCGGTATCCTCGTGGAACATTTTGCCGGGGCCTTCCCGTTGTGGTTGGCGCCGGAGCAGGTTCGTGTGCTCACGGTGACCGACCGGCACGACGCCTATGCCTTTGAGGTGGTGCAGGCGCTGCGGGATGCGGGCATGCGGGCCGAGGCCGACACGCGCAACGAGAAGCTCGGCTACAAGGTGCGTGAGGCCCAAATGGCGAAGGTCCCCTACGCCGTGGTGATTGGAGATGAGGAAGTGGCTGGGGCATGCGTGAGTGTGCGCCAGCGGGGCGGTGCGAATCTTGGGACCATGACGGTTGCTGCGTTGGTGGACCATTTGCGCCGCGAATGTGCGGAACCTTTTACGCGCGGAGGCATGCGCTATTCTTTCCACAACTAAGGCCCGGAAGAACCGGCAGATTCGGGCGCGGGAGATTCGCGTCATCGGCGAAGACGGCGCGCAGATTGGTATCATGAGCGTGGATGAGGCCCTGGCCATTGCAGAAAGCCGGGGTCTGGATCTTGTCGAGGTAGCCCCCAACGCCAAGCCACCAGTGTGCAAGGTGATGGATTATGGCAAATACCTCTACGAGGAGAAGAAAAAGGCTCAAGAGGCCAAGAAGCGCCAGACGCAGATTCAGGTGAAGGAGGTCAAATTCCGACCCCATACCGATGACCATGACATCGAGACCAAGGTGCGCCATATCCGGCGTTTTCTCGACGACGGCGACCGGTGCAAGGTGACGGTGTTCTTCCGGGGGCGGGAAATGGCTCACAAGGATTTGGGGGAGGCCATTTTGCAGCGCATCGTGGAAATGACCGCCGATGTGGCCAAGGTGGAGCAGACCTCGCGTTTTGAAGGCCGCACCATGTTTTTGGTGTTGGCCCCACTGCCCAAGAAATAAACGCCGGCCTCGGCTGGCGTGGCCCGCTGCGTATGCGGCAGGACCTTTTGAAGGAGGAGAACCATGCCCAAGATCAAGACCAACCGGAGCGCAGCCAAGCGCTTTACGGCCACGGGCGGCGGTAAGATTCGGCGCAACCACTGCAATATGCGCCATATCTTGACCAAGAAGTCGCCCAAGCGGAAGCGGCAGCTGCGCAAATCGGTCATTGTGGCCGATGCCAACGTGGCACCGATCCGTCGTCTGTTGCCGTACCTGTTCTAAACGTCGAAAAACCACCCCACAGTGGGTGCGGCGCAGTGCTCCAGTTTGTTCCCACTGGACCTGGCCGTGAAGGAGATCATCATGCGTGTCAAAAGAGGAATGACTGCCCATCGTCGGCACAAGAAGTATCTCAAGCTTGCCAAAGGCTATCGTGGATCGCGTCACGCGCTCATTCGTACCGCTCGGGAGACCGTGGAGCGCGCATTGTGCTTTGCTTACCGGGATCGCAAGCAGAAAAAGCGTGCTTTTCGCGCCCTGTGGATCATGCGCATCAACGCCGCTGCCCGGGAGCATGGGTTGACCTACAACCGCTTCATGCACGGGCTCAAACTCTGCCAGATTCAGCTGAACCGTAAAGTATTGGCGGATATGGCCGTGCGGGAGAAAGAGGCATTTGCGGCGTTGTGTCAGATGGTACAGCAGAAGGTCGCGGCGTGAAGACCCAATTGATACAGGACCTGGAGGCCTTGGTGCCGCGCTTTGCAGAAGCGCTGGCCGAGGCGGATGCTTCCGACGTGGAAGCGGTACGGGTGCAGTTTTTGGGCCGCAAGGGAAGCCTTGCGGCCCTTATGGCTGCCATGGGAGGCCTGGACCCGCAGGACCGCCCTGAGGTGGGGCGGGTTGCCAATGCCGTCAAGGCGCGGCTTGCGGAGCTCTGGCAGCAGTGTCAGGAGCGTTTGGCCCAAAAAGCCCAGGGCGCGGCAATGCCTTTCGACGCCGGGGATCCCGCGTGGGTGCCCCATGTGGGCGCACTCCACCCCACGACGCGTATCCAGCAGGAGATCTGTGCGGTGCTCCAGCGCATGGGCTTCGAGACGGTATCCGGCCCTGAGGTGGAGACGGATTTTCATAATTTCGAGGCCCTCAATCTTCCTCCCGGACACCCCGCACGGGATATGCAGGACACCCTGTACATCACCGAGCGGGTGCTCTTGCGCACCCACACCTCACCCATGCAGGTGCGCACCATGCTCGCCCGTCGGCCGCCGCTGGCCATCATTGCCCCGGGGAAGGTGTATCGCCGGGATTCAGACCTGACGCATACGCCCATGTTCCACCAGATCGAAGGCCTGTTGGTGGACCGGGAGGTAACCATGGCGCAGCTGCGCGGGGTGCTCACCGCCCTGGTGCAGGCGGTGTTCGGGGCCTCCACCCGGGTGCGTTTCCGGCCGAGTTTTTTCCCGTTCACCGAGCCCAGCGCCGAGGTGGACATGAGCTGCGTGTTGTGCGGCGGCCGCGGCGTGCTGGACTCCGGCGAGGGATGCCGTGTGTGCAAGGGGACCGGATGGGTGGAAATTTTGGGTTGCGGCATGGTGGATCCTGCGGTGTTTGCCAAGGTGGGCATCGATCCAGAGCAGTGGAGCGGGTTCGCCTTTGGCCTCGGGGTGGAGCGTATGGCTATGCTCAAGTATGGGATCGGCGACCTGCGCCTCTTTTTCGAAAACGACAGTCGGTTTGTGCGCCAGTTTGCGTGAGGTGCGGTGATGTTGCTCGGTCTTTCGTGGCTTCGGCAGTGGACGCCTTTTGAGGGAACAGCAGAAGAATTGGCCGATCGGCTCACGATGTTGGGCCTGGAAGTCGAAGACATTCGGGATCCCTTTGCCCATTTGACCTCGGTGGTGACGGGGCGGGTGGTGGAGTGCGTCCCGCATCCGGCGTCGGACCATTTGTCTGTGTGCCGGGTGGACGTGGGAGGAGCGGAGCTTCTTCCCATCGTATGTGGGGCCCCCAACGTGGCGGCGGGACAGATGGTGCCGGTGGCCACCGTGGGGACCACGCTTCCAGGGGGCATGACCATCCAAAAGGCCAAGCTGCGCGGAGAGCGTTCGTGGGGCATGATCTGCTCGGAGCGGGAATTGGGTCTGGGAGAGAGCCATGGCGGCATCATGGTGCTCGACCCGAAGCTTTCCCCCGGCGTCCCCGTGCCGGACGCCTTGGGTCTGGAGCGTGTGGTGCTTGATGTGAGCATCACCCCCAACCGCGCCGACTGTCTTTCTGTCTTGGGTCTGGCTCGGGAAACGGCCGCGGCCTTTGGATTGCCGCTGCACCTTCCCCAGGTGCAGCTTACCGAAGCCGGGGAGCCCTGGTCGTTTGCCGTGGAGGCGGAGGCCGACGCCTGCCCGCTCTACCAGGCTCGGTTGATCCGCTCCCTTTCGGTCGCCCCGAGTCCGGAGTGGATGCGCTACCGCCTTCTTGCCTGCGGCATGCGGCCACGCAACAATCTCGTGGATGTCACCAATTACGTGCTCTTGGAGACGGGCCAGCCCCTGCACGCCTTTGACGCAGACCGCTTGCACGGAGGGCGCATTCGGGCGGCGCGGACGCCGCAGCCGCTGGATTTCACCACGTTGGATGGCCAGGTGCGGCGCATGGAGCCTGGGGACATCCTCATTTGGGATGCCCAAGGACCGGTGGCCGTGGCCGGCGTCATGGGCGGGCAGGATTCGGAAGTCACGGAGACGACCACGAACGTGCTTTTGGAGAGCGCAGTGTTCCATTCGCTCTCGGTGCGGCGCACGGCCCGGCGCTTGGGGATCGCCAGCGAGGCGGCGTATCGCTTCGAACGCGGAGTGGATCAGCTCGCTACGACGTGGGCCCTGGACCGGGCTGCCGCCCTCATGGCGGAGCTTGCAGGCGGCGTGGTCGCCCCAGGGGTGGCTGGAGCAGAGCCTGTGCCCTATGTCCCGCGGTCGGTGTCCTTCCGTCCTCGGCGGGTTTTTCAAGTTTTGGGCGTGGACCCGGGCGAGGAATTTGCCCACAAGACTTTGGTGTCCCTCGGCTGTGCCGTAACGAGCCACGAGGATGCCTGGGAGGTCACCTTGCCTTCGTTCCGCCTGGATCTGGAGCGGGAGATCGATTTGGTGGAAGAGGTGGCCCGTTTTTATGGTATGGATCGCATCCCGGCGGTGCTTCCGCCGGTGTCTTTGTCCCTCGATGCCCTGGCGCAGGCGGACACGAGCTTTGCGGAGACCGCCGCAGTCAAGGCATGGGGCAAGGGGGCCGGGCTGTTGGAGGCGGTGAACTACAGTTTCGTGAGCGCCGCGGACATGGAGCGGTGCGGTCTTCCTCTGGAACACGCCGTACGCGTGGCCAACCCCTTGAGCGAGGACATGGAAGTGCTGCGCACTGATCTGGTTCCAGGGATGCTGCGCGCCCTGCGTCACAATATCGCGGGGGGGACGACCCGAGTGCGGCTCTTTGAGGTGGCGCGGATATTCGTCTCGGATGCCCAGAGGGAAACCACGGTGGCGGAAGCCCTGCGTTTGGCTATTCTCCTGCATGGCGCGCGTTTCGCCGAGCGGGCGCCGTATCCTCGTGGAGAGGTCGCCTTTGCCGATATCAAAGGCCTGGTGGAACATTTGCTTGTGCATTTGGGCCTGGGGCCGTGCCGCTGGCAGGTGGAGCAGGCCCGGCCATACCTGGCGGAGCAGGCTACGGCATGGGTGGATGGCCGCAGCATCGGTGCTGTGGGCCGCATCGCGCCCAGTATCGCCGATGCCTATGAAGCGCGCGGGGCAGTGTGGTATGCGGACCTCGATCTGGAGCGGCTTTTGGCCATGGCCCGGCAGGCCCGCCTGCGTTTCACTCCCCTGGGGCGTTTCCCGGTGGTGCGCCGGGACGTGACCTTGCGCATGGGCTGGGATATTTCCGTGGACCAGGTGCTCGGCGCAGTGGCGGCCATGCAGGAGCCGCTGGTGGACGAGCACTTCGTTTTGGATGTCTACCATCCGCAGGACGCCGCGGTGCGCCATGTGACGGTGCGCGTGGTCTACCGGCATCCGGAGCGGACGCTCAAAGACAAGGAAGTGGACAAGGTCCATAGTCGGCTGGTTTCCCGCATTGTACAGCAATTGCCTGTCCAGGTGGTGTGAGATCCATGGCGGCGCGGCGCTACCGCATCGGTGAGGTGGCGGCACTCTTGGGGGTGCGGACGTCCACCTTGCGGTTTTGGGAGACGGAGTTTCCCGAAGCCCGCGCCCAGCGCACTGCCTCGGGCCAGCGGTATTATACCGAGGAGGCCGTGGCCGCGCTGCGCCGCATCAAGGATCTGGTGCACCGTGAAGGCCTGACCCTGGCCGGGGCCCGGCGCCGGTTGCGCCAGGAGGGTTCCGCTGAGGCGGAAGCTGGGCTTGTGCAGGAGCTCGCCCGGGATCTGGAGGCGCTCTATGGGTTGCTTGCAGGCAGACCTCCGGCGGGGGCGCCATCTCAGGGAGGTTCCCATGGCTAGTGTGCAGAAGATATTCATGGCCAAGGATGGGAGCGCCACGTTCGTTTGTCCGGCATGCGGTCGGGAGAGGGTGTTTGATGCCCGGGCTTTTTTGGACAAAGATCCGCGGTTCGATATCCGTTGCTCCTGCGGCCAGATAACGCCTGTCCTTTTGGAATTTCGTAAATATTTCCGCAAAAAGGTCCGTTTGCTCGGGTTTTGTACCGTGGAGCGCACGGGCCAGGAATACCCCATCGAAGTGCGGGACGTGTCTTTGGAGGGCGTGGGCTTCGCCCTGGCGGACAAGACGGTGGTGCCGGACATGCTCCCCGGGGACGTGGTGGAGGTGCGTTTTCGCCTCGACAACCGCGCCAAAAGCCTCGTGGAGCGCCGCGGCGAGATCCGCACCCTGCGTGGGGAGTTCATCGGTGTGGAGTTCTTTCCCGTGGCCTACGACAAGGACCTGGGCGGCTATCTTTTGGGAACGTAAGCATAAGGAGGCTCCGTCATGCGACTGGCCCAGCGGATGCAAGCCATTCGGCCTTCAGCCACCTTGGCGGGCAATGCCAAGGCCCAGGAACTCCGCGCTGCAGGCAAGCCCATCGTGAGCCTGGCAGTCGGGGAGCCTGACTTTCCCACCCCGGCGCACGTGGTGGACGCGGCCCATCAAGCCCTGCGCGATGGGTTTACCCGCTATACCCCGGTGCCGGGCATCGCCCCGCTGCGCGAGGCCGTGGCGGCTTCTTTTGCGCGCTACGGCGTCACCACGGCCGGGCCGGAGCATGTGATGGTGACCAACGGCGGCAAACAGGCCCTGTTCAACCTGTTTCTCGCCATATTGGATCCGGGCGATGAGGTGCTTGTCCCCGCGCCGTACTGGGTGAGCTACCCGGATATGATCGCCCTGGCCCAAGGGGTGCCGGTGGCGGTGCCCACCGAGCCGGAACGAGGCTTTTTGGTGGACCTCGACGCCTTGGATGCGGCATGCACCCCGCGCACGCGCATGCTGGTCCTCAATTCGCCTTCCAATCCCACGGGCGCGCACTACACCCAGGAGGCCATGGATCAATTGGCCGCCTGGGCCCATGACCGGGGGATCTTCGTGGTGAGCGACGAGATCTATGCCCAGCTGGTGTATCCGCCGGCAGCGCCTGCCTCCCTGGCCCCGTGGTGGCAGCGTCACCCCGGGGGCTTTGCCATCGTCAACGGCCTGGCCAAGAGCCATGCCATGACCGGGTGGCGTGTGGGCTACGTCTTGGCCCATGCGGACCTCATCAAGGCCATGGTCAAGATCCAGGGGCAAAGCACGTCCAACATTTGTTCCATTGCCCAGAAGGCGGCCTTGGCTGCGCTCACGGGCGACGACGCCTGTGTTCAGGCCATGCGGCAGGCCTTCCAGCGCCGTCGGGATTTGGCCATGGACATGGTGCAGACGTGGCCCAAGGTGGTCTGCCCCAAGCCGCAGGGGGCGTTTTATCTCTTTCCTCGGGTGGACGCCCTGTACTCGCCGACGGTGCCGGATTCCGCCGCCATGTGCGCCTATCTCCTCGATGCCGCATCCGTGGCGCTGGTGCCGGGCGCGGCCTTCGGCGATGACCGCTGTATTCGCATTTCCTATGCCGTAGACGACGCCACGCTGACCGAAGCCCTTGGGGCCATAGGGCAGGCGTTGGCGCGTCTGTGCTAGTGGGAGGTCGCTATGGGGATTCATCAGACACCCGCGTGGCAGGCCTTGGCAGAGCATGCCCGGCAGATGCAGCGCGTCCATCTTCGCCAGCTCTTTGCCGAGGACCCGGATCGCTTTATCCGCTTCCACCGCCGCATCCCTGGGCTGTTGGTGGATTTTTCCAAAAACTGGATCACGGACCGCACCCTGGCCTTGCTGGTGGATCTCGCCGTGGCGGCGGAGCTTCCGGCGCGCCGGGACGCCATGCTGCGCGGGGAGCGCATCAATTCCACGGAAAAACGGGCGGTGCTCCATACCGCCTTGCGTCGGCCGCGAGGGGCCTCGCTTCTGCTGGACGGCCGGGACGTGGTGGCGGACGTGCATGCGGTACTGGACCAGATGGAACGGTGGGTGGAGGCGGTGCGCAGCGGCGCGTGGCGGGGATACACCGACCGGCCCATCACCGATGTGGTCAATATCGGCATCGGCGGCTCCGACCTGGGGCCGCGCATGGCGGTGCATGCCTTGGGGGCTTACACAGCCAAACATTTGCGTTTCCACTTCGTCTCCAACATCGATCCCACCCACATGGCTCGGGTGCTGGAGGTGGTGCACCCGGAGACCACGGTCTTTTTGGTGGCCTCCAAGACCTTCACCACCCAGGAAACCCTGGCCAATGCCCACGCGGCCCGCGCCTGGTTTTTGCGCTCCGCCACCGAGGTCGATATCGCCCGGCATTTCGTGGCCATGTCCACCAATACCGAGGCCGTGCGTGCCTTTGGTATCGACCCTGCCAATATGTTTGGTTTTTGGGATTGGGTGGGCGGCCGCTACTCCGTGTGGTCGGCCATCGGCCTTTCGGTCGCCTTGGCCATCGGCATGGAAGGATTCCGGGAGTTTTTGGCCGGCGGTCACGACATGGACACCCATTTCGCCACTGCTCCCCTTGCGGACAACATCCCCGTGATCTTGGGCCTGCTGCGGGTGTGGTACCGTGATTTCTGCGGCCTTTCCTCGTGCGCGGTCCTTCCGTACGACCAGTATCTCGAACATTTTCCCAGTTATCTCCAGCAACTCGATATGGAGAGCAACGGCAAGGGCGTGACCCATGCCGGGGTCCCGGTGGAGTACGCCACCGGTCCGGTGCTGTGGGGGCAGGTGGGGACCAATGGGCAGCACGCCTTCTACCAGCTCCTCCACCAGGGGACGAGTGTGGTGCCGTGCGACTTCTTGGCCCCGAGAGCGCCGCTCCACCCCTTGGGCGATCAGCATCGCATGCTGCTGGCCAATTTCCTTGCCCAGACCGAGGCCCTCATGCGCGGCCGCACCCTGGAGGAGGCCCGGCAGGCCCTGCGCCATTTGTCTGAAGCGGAGCGGGAGCGCCTTGCCCCGCACAAGGTCTTTCCGGGCAATCGGCCGTCCACGTCCATCGTGTACGACCGCTTGACTCCGCGCACCTTGGGTCGGCTCATCGCTCTCTACGAACACATGGTGTTCGTGCAAGGCGTGATTTGGGACATCAACTCCTTCGATCAGATGGGCGTGGAGTTGGGCAAAGAGTTGGCGGGCGCTTTGCTGCCCGAGCTGGTGCCCGGAGCGGCGGTGGGAGACCATGACGCCTCCACCGCGGCCTTGGTGCGGTATCTGCGCGCCGAAGACGACACCCCCGCCGGGGACTAAGGTCCGGGTGGGGCGGGGAAGATTGTACCATACCATGCGCTATAATCCCTTTCGCGTCGATCCCGCCCACCCCTTCCAACTCGTCCGTTTTCTTTCCGTGAGCTCCTTGGTGCTGGTGCTCGGCGCCGGGCTCGCCCTTGCTGCGGTGCTCACCAACACTGTACGCGCGGCGTTTTTGGACAAGAACCGCGCCTTTGCCCAGCTGTTGGCGGAAAATCTCAATCACCAGATCTATCGGCGCTTCACCTTGCCGGTGGTGCTCGCCTTTGGTCGGGTGGAGCTCAAGCGCAAAGAACAGTACGAGCGCCTGGATCAGGTGGTCGAGTCCACCGTCCATTCCTTCCATGTGCTGGAAATCCGTATCTATAACGAGGCCGGAGAAGTGGTGTACGCCACGCAGCCCCACTTGGTGGGGCGTACGGATTTGAGCGATGGGGCGGTGCGCGCTGCGGTCGACGAAGGCCGCACCACTATGGAAGAGGTCCATGTCCGATCGAGATGGGTGACCTTCCTCGACCCTACTCCTGAGCCGGAAAGCGTCATCTTGCGTACGGTCTATCCGCTGCGGGCGGAAGCGGATTTGCGGTTTCGAGAAAACCCCGGCCCCCTTTTGGGGGTGCTTGAGATCACCCAAGACATCAGTCACGATTCCGGGACCGTGGTGCGCCTGCAGCTCTCCATTTTGGTGGCGACCTTGGTTTCGTCCGCGGTGCTGTACAGTCTCATGGTCTTTCTCATCCGCAAGGCGGACCGGGTGCTGGTGGAGCGGGCCCGGGAGCGCGAACGCCTGGAGCGGGAGCTCGCGCAAAACGAAAAGCTGGCTTCCATGGGGCGCATGGTGGCGAGCATAGCCCACGAGATCCGCAACCCTCTGGGGATCATCCGCAGCAGTGCGGAGCTCTTGCGCAAGAAGGAGACCGACCCGTCGAGCGCCAGCGCGCGCATGCTCGAGGCCATCTTTGAAGAGTCCAAGCGACTCAGCCAGATCGTCAATGACTTTTTGGATTACGCCCGACCACGGCAACCCGCCATGGACGAGGTGGATCTCCATGCCTTGGCCCATCAGGCGGTGACCTTTTTGGGACAGGAGGGTCGCGTGCGTTTGGAAAACCGCTTGCCGGCACCGTATCTGGTGCACGGGGACAAGGAGTTGATCTACCGTGCGCTGTACAACGTCCTGGCCAATGCCGTGGCGGTCTCCCCGGCGGGGATGCTGGTGACCGTGGAGCCGGTATGCCGGGAAGGGTGCCGCGGGGTGCGCGTGTGCGACTGCGGCCCGGGCTTCGATCTCCAGATGTTGCCGCGTTACATCGAGCCCTTCTTCACCACCCGGGATCAGGGGACCGGCCTTGGGCTCGCCATTGTGCATTCCGTTATGCAGGCTCACGGCGGGGAATTGGTGCTGGGCAATACCGAAGCAGGCGGCGGCCAGGTGGATTTGATCTTCTGTGAGCCGTGCCTTGAGGATACGCCCGCATCACACGGATTTTTGCCGTAGGTCTTCCTGGGGGCTGTGCCAAAGCCGCTCGCCGAGCCCGGCGTTGCGCTCTGTGCGGCGAGTTGCTGCCTGAAGGATGCGCTCCGTGTCGCCAAGGATGATGAGGCGTGTGCGCGCGCGGGTGATGGCCGTATAGACGAGTTCCCGAGACAAAATAGGGTGATCGGCCCGAGGCAGGACGAGGATGACGGTGTCGGCCTCGGATCCCTGGCTTTTGTGTACCGTGGTGGCATAGGCGGTTTCCACTGCACCCAAGGCGGTCGGCGGCACTGAGCGCGGGCCGGCAAACCAGACACGAAGCGTTCTGCCAGGAGACCTCAAGGTGACCCCCACGTCCCCGTTGGCCAAATCCAGTTCCGGATCGTTGGCGAGCACGAGAATCAGGCGGCCAGGAAACCATGGGTCAGAGCTAGTGCGGAGCATGGTCTCCAGCAGGGCATTGGCGTGCTCCACGCCTCCGGGACCGTGACGCATGGGGCATAAGATCCGCAGTCTGTCGGCGGCGGCCAGGGCGGCATCGGGAGACAGGCGGCCCAGCGGCTTGAAGGCGGGAAGCGCGTGGCGGCCAAAGAGGGCCTCCAGTTCGGTCTCGGTGCGCCATGGGGAAATCGTGACGTCCGGCCAGGGCTGGGTGAGGACGGCCTGCAGGCGTCGGGTATCGCCGGTGCGCAGGGCCTGTGCCAGGGCCTGGATGCCGGAGTCCGGACGAAAGCGGTAGGTACGCCGCAGGGCGATCAGATTTTCGGCAAGGGGCGGCGCCGGCGTGGGCAGAGTGGGAAGTGCCCAGCCGCAAAGGGTATGGGCCATGTCGGCGGTCTCCGGGCCCACGGCTTCGGGATCCGGGCTGCCGGTGAGACTTGCCAGCACCGCCCCTTCTTCCACGGAGGTGAGCTGGTGGGGATCGCCCAGGAGCACCAGACGCGCCCCTTCGGGGAGGGCGCGTACCAAGTGCCAGGCGAGCTCCCCGTCCATGAGCGAGGTTTCATCCACCGCCAGAAGATCCACCGCCAGGGGGCGGGAGGGGTCGCGCTGCGGCGTGCCGGACGTCCCGATCCCCAGCAGGCGATGGATGGTGCAGGCGTCGCCGGGGATCAGACCGCGGGTTTCCGGGGGAAGTGCGGGCAGGGCGCTGGCGAGGGCCTCGCGCATGCGCGCCGCGGCCTTGCCCGTGGGCGCGGCCAAAAGGATGCGGGGACGTATGCCCCTCGCGTGGACGGCGTGGGCGGCATAGAGACCCAGGGCCCGGGCCAGAGTGGTGGTCTTGCCGGTGCCCGGGCCGCCGGCGATGATGGTGAGCTGGCGCGTGACCACTTGCAGGGCCGCCAGGGCCTGGAAGTCCGGCTCTGGTCCGAGGTTCGGAAAAAATCGAGGCAGGGCCGCGGCAAGCCAGGCAGTATCCACCTCGGGTCGGCATTGGGCCAGGTGGAGGAGGCGCTTCGCAAGTTCGGTCTCGTGGTGGTAATGCCGCCAGAGATAGAGGCGTCCGCAGCTTCGGGCCAGAGGGGCAGGGTCGCCCTGGGTGCTGATCCACGGCATCCCCGTGGCCGTGAGTTGGGGGGCGAGCTCGGCATCGATGGCCTCCATCCGGGCGGTGATTTCTCCTTCGGCAAGGCAGGTGTGCCCGCGTCGGGCGCCTTGGGAGAGCAGGGCTGCGGCCAGGGCCACGGCCAGGGGCGCGCCGAGGTGGAAGAGCGCCCCGGCGGCCAGGAGGTCTTGGGGAGTGAAGCCAAGCTCCGGAGCACGGTGGGAAATCAGTTTCGGGGCAGGGAGCATAGGCGACTGCGCATGGTGTGGATGGTGGGGGGATGGGCGGGGATATGGACGATGCCGTGTCCGGGGTAGTGGGGATGGACGCCGCGCACGAAGAGGAAAAAAGCTCCTCCCAAAAGTTCCAGGGGATCGCGTCCGGGCATGCGTGCGGCGAGCAGACGGTCGAGAGCGGCCAGATACAAGGCGGCCTGCAGATCGTAGCCGTGTTCCTTCATGACCTTGGCCATGGCGTCTGGGGTATAGGCGCTGGGGGTTTCTCCCAAAAGGTGGGTCTTCCAGTCCACCACGTAGTACCGGCCGCGGATTTCCAGCACCGCGTCCACAAAGCCGGTGATCCATCCCGGACCCATGTCGCGAACGCAGCGTGACGCGCGGCCGCTCAAGGATTGGGTCAGGAGCGCGAGCTCCTGGTGGCTCAATCCCGCTGTGGGCAGGAGAAATTCCATCTCCGCCACCCAGCCTTGGTGCTCGCGCAGGCAAAAGCCGCCCAGGTCGGCGTCGAGAACATGGTCCACCATCTGGGTCAAGGTCTCGGTCCAGCGCAAATCCAGGCCATATGTCTCAAGGCCCCGGCGCACGGCTTCTTCCACCGGCGTGTCCGTAGTGGCGGCCTGTGACACGTCTTCCCAGATGGCGTGAATACAGGAGCCCGCCACCGGGCCGCGGGGAAACCGGGCAATATCCCAGGGTTCTTGCGGAGCCTCCGGGGGCGCCGCAGGCGCTTCGGGCGGCTCGTCGTCCCATCCCGGTCGGGTTGGGACGAGCCCCCGCATCAGGCCGGTAAAGCTCTGGATGGCCGGAGGCGAATCGAGGCTCCGCGTCCACGGGGCGATGTGAAGCTCCCAGGCGGGCTGCGGCGGGTCCCAAGGTCGGGGAAGGGCGCTGGGCAGGGGCTGCACCGAGACGACTTCTGCCAAGGGGGCGAGGTCGGCGTCCACGTCGGCGTCCTCGAGGTCTTTCCAGCGTACCGTGTTGCGGCTTCCGTGCAGGACCCAGGCCAGGCCCGATGTGTCGGCCCGATTGATGCGGCCCCAGGCGAAATAGAGGCGGTGGCTGGCCCGGGTGAGGGCCACGTAGGCCAGACGCACGCCCTCGGCCAGGGCTTCCTTCTGGGCCAGGGTTTGGGCCTCGGCGCCGCCCGCCAAGTCCATGATGAGGCCGCGATCGTCGTGGTAGAACAGCGGCGGGGACCCCACCTCGGTTGGCCGGAAGAGGTATGGGCAAAAAACAACTTGAAATTCCAGCCCCTTACTCTTGTGCACCGTAAGGATGCGCACCGCCTCTTCAGCGCCGATGGGCCGCAGTGTGGTGGCGCTGTTGGGTGCTGTGCCGGGGCTGGCCACGAAGCGGCAGAGCGCTGCGGGCGTGGCTCCCCGGCTTTCGTGGAATTGCAAGAGCTCCAGCACGTGGTCGAGGTTGGTCACCGCCCGCAACCCCTGGGGGAACTCCAGCAGGCGCGCTCGCGTATTGGCGCGGGTGAACAGCATCTCCAGGGCTGCCACCACCCCTTGGCGGCGCCACACGTCCATGGCGTCGGCGAAACGTTCCTGCCAGATCTCCAACTTTTCGGGGTGGTCGTGGAGCTGTCGGATGGCGGTGGCGTCAAAGCCCAAGAGGTCCGTGGCCAGGGCCGTGGCCACGCGGGCGCGGCGCCGGGGCTCGCGCATGGCGTCGAGCAGGGCGAGCACCCCTTCTGCCTCGGCGCTGTCGAGTACCGAGGCGTCTTCTTCCAGGATGCAGGGGATGCGGGCGGCTTCCAGGGCCCTGGCCACGGGGAGCATCTGCGCGCGGGTGTCCACCAGCACCGCTATGTGGCCGGGGTGGATGGGGGCCCCGTCCAGACGCACGTCCCGGACAAGCAAGCGGTGGATCTCCGCAGCCACGGCCTGGGCAAGCAGGGGGATGGCCGCGTTTTGGGCAAGGGGTTTGTCCGGGGCCGGCACGCGCCAAAGCACGCAAGCCGCGGAGCAGTCCGGGTCCTCCATGCGGGGCCACGGCGCAGGCCGGGGCTGCACCGGGGAAAACGCCATTTGCGGGAGCACGAAGGCGTTCGCATGGCGGGAGAAGATGGCGTTGACGGCCGCTACCAGGGCAGGGGCGGCGCGGTAGTTGGTGTCGAGGGTGGCTCGGTGCTCGCAGCGGGCGGCGGCATCGAAATACACGTGGATGTCCGCGCCCCGGAAGGCGTAGATGGCCTGTTTGGGATCGCCGACGGTGATGCGGCAATGCCCCGCGTGGTCGAAGAGGCGTGCGAGGATATGCTCTTGCAGGGCGTCGGTGTCCTGAAATTCGTCCACGATGGCCACACGCCACGCCTTCTGCGCCTGGCGGCAGATCTCTGGGTCGTCCACCAACGCGGCGGCCTGGCGGATGAGGGCGTCGAAGCTGTGCATCCCCAATTCCTCGCTGGCGGCGTCGATGCGCGCCATGGCCGTGGATGCAGCCCTGGCCAGGGTTTGGGTGCGCCAGAGGTCCGCGGCGTGATAGAAGTCTTGCGCCGCGCTCCATGCCTCGGCGAGGCGGGCAAGGGACGAGAAATTCGGGTCTGCGCCGGCTTTGAGGCACTTTCCCAAATGTTCGGGCGTGAGCTTGGAAAGGGCGTCTTGGTCCTGGGATGTGGGTTTTTTCCATGGCGTGGCGAGGAATCGTCGCCAAGCATCCAGGGCGTTGGCAAGCGTTGCTTGGCGGATGCGGTTTCCCAGAAACACGGTTTGACGGTGCGTTTCGCACCAGGCCACGGTCTTTTCGATGGCGTCCCAATGCGCTTGCACGGTCTGGAGTGCGTCTTGGAAAGCGTCCTGGGTACGGAAGAGTTCATGGGTATCCGCAGGTGCAGGAGCAGGGCGGATGATGGGATCTTGGACCAGGGCAGGGGTCTTCAGGAGGGCTTCCAAGTCCTCGACGCGTAGGGTTTGGCGCAGGTATTGGCCGGCAAGCCCGGGCAGCGTGGAGAGCTCCTGGCGCCACAATTCCATGGCCGCGTGGTGGATGATGGGGGTGGCGTCGTCGGTGAGCACGCTTGGCCCGGCGCCGGGGCCGAAGCGGTTGATGAGGCGTTGGCAAAAACCATGGATGGTGCAGATGGGGGCCTGGTCCATGGCCAGGCGTGCCGCCGCCAAGCGGGCCCGCACCGGGATGCCGCGGACTTCGGCTTCTTTGAGGTGGCGCATCACGGTATCGTCGGTACAGGTGTCGGGGGGGCGCAGGCAATGGGTCAGGCGTTGGGTGAGGCGGGAACGGAGCTCCTGGGTGGCGGCGTCGGTGAAGGTGACTGTGAGGATACGCTCCACCGGGATGCCCTCCAGGGCCACCAGGCGGATGAAGAGGATCTCCAATGAGTAGGTCTTGCCGGTGCCGGCGCTGGCTTCCACGAGCACGCGGCCGGAAAGGGGCAGCGAGAAGAGATCCGTCATGGCGTGGCCTCGGTGAGCATGGGGACGAGCAGTCGCTGCGCCAGGTCGTGGGCTTCGTCCCAATGCGGAGTGTCGGGAAAGCAGATGCGCAGGTACGGGTCCTGGTTTTCGGGAAAGGGGCCGTCTGTCCAGGCGCTGACCATCTTCTGATGGGCATTGTCGTGACCCTTGGGGCAGTAGGCTTGGGCGTACGCGAGACACGCCTTGGGAAGCAGGGCCACAGGACGGGTGTGGGCCTCGAGCCAAAGGTCTATGGCCGCGCGCAGGCGGTCTTTGCTCTCTTTCGGGTCGAGGACTGGTTGGGTGATGATGTGGTCTTCAGTGATGAGGGTGACCCGATCGGCCGCGCGCGTCGTCCCGGCCACGATCAGCGTGAGGTAGAGGCGTAGGAGGTCTTGGGTTTTGAGGGTGGCTGGCCGGTAGAGCGCGATGCCTCCTGCGGCCAGGGGGAGGGTCCCGCAAAGCGTGGTCTCTTCCATCTCCACGTAAAAGGGGTGAGGGCGGATGCCGTGCGGAGCGATAGCGCGGATGTGCTGGGCCATGTCCATCACCTGGGCGATGGCGGGGACGACGAAGGCCTCGCCTCCTGGGGTGTCGGGGACGACCTGCCAGGCCTGGGCGGTGCGGACGAGTTCGGTGAAGGAGGCGCCGCGTTGGGCAAGCTCTAGGAGCGCGCCCTTGAGGCGGTGGAGAGTCCGGTGCGCCGGCGTGCGGCAGGGCTCGTCGTCCGGGATGTCTTCTTCGCGGAAATGCGGACGGATACCCAGGGCGTGGAGGAGCGTGCGGCAGGGGTGGGCGAGGTCGCGGATTAGGCGGCCAAGCTCCAGTTCCGCCGGCATCTGGGGCCGGGGAAGCGGGTGCCGGAAGAATGGCGGCCGGGGCCGTTGGGGGCGGAGAAAGGCGTGCGCCTCCTGGAGGCGGCTGCGGGTAGTGGTGGGCCAGGGAAACGAGGTGTCCAGGGCGCGGGGATGGAAGGCGAAGAACGGGTGCGTGGTGACCAGGGCCGAGGAAGGGGATGCGCCATCCACAGTGGCGCGGCTGTCGAGGTGCTCCAGGAGACTGGCGAGCACCGGTGACGGGCCGAGGGCCGAGGGCCCTGCGCTGGGGGCGAAAAGCAGGAGGCGGTCGCGGGCGGAGAGCAGCGCGTCCAGGAAGAGACCACGGTCGTCGTCGGTGGGGGTGCGGTCTCCTGGCCGGGGATGCGCGGCAGTCAGGTCGAGACACGGGGGTGTTTGGGTGCGCGGAAAGTTGCCCGCAGCCAGCCCTAAGAACGCCACCACGCGGAAGGGTACGGCGCGCATGGGGCGCGGAGCGCAGAAGGTGATGCCGCGGGCGAGAAATTCGCCCTCCTGGGTTTCGGAATTCAGGGCGCGCTCCAGGGCCTGGGCCATGGAGCGACCACAGGCCGCAGGACGGCCGGCGTCTTTCCATGCGTTCAGCGTTTCCGCGACGCCCCGGCGAAGTTCTTCCGGCGCGCCGCTCCCTTGAGCGGGCCAAAAGGTTTCGAGCATCCAGGGAAGGATCCGCTCCCAGTCCGGGGCAGGGTCTTGGACCCATTGGCAAAGGTGCTCGAGATGCTCCAGCCACAGGGCGCAGGCGGCGAAAAGCTCTCGGTCCTCGCTTGGGCCAAGGGCAAGGGGAGCGACTCCTTGGATGGTGCCGTGGTGATCGCCGGTGATGGCCCCGAGAGCCAGGCGCGTAAGCCCGGCGCGCCAGGTGCCGATGGCGCTGGGCGGCGCGCCGTGTTTTTGGCGGAAGGCCGCGTCGATCCCCCAGGCAATGCCCGCCTGGGCGAACCAGGTCTGCAGGCGCAGGCAGGCGTCTTCGGAAAGTCCGAGAAGGCCCCGCGTGGGCGGGGCGAAGAAGAGTTCTTGCACGCGGCTGCGCTCCAGACGACCGGCAGCGATGCGCAGAAGATCCAGGAAGAAGCGGATTTCTTCATGGATCAGGCCATGGTCCGCTACAGCATACGGGACTTCGGGAGCGCTGCTGCCGAAGACCGCGTGGATGAGGGGGGCGTAGGCATCCATGTCCGCCGTGATGGCAAGGATGTGATGCGGCTCCAACGTGGGGTCGGTCTCGAGAAGATGCAGAAGACGCTCCCGCAGGACCTCCACTTCCCGGCGGGGGGTGGCGCAGAGGTGCACTTCGATATTGGCGCGGTTTTTGGAGAAATCCCGGATTGTCGGGGTTGCGGGCAGGTGGAGGAGATCGGCGTGCAGACAGCCCAAAAGGGTATCCTCGGCGGGCTGGGCAAGGAGCGGAGCCACTACGGCGCATTCTTCCCAGCGGTCCAGGGCGTCTCGGAGGGACGATCCCAGGAGGGCCAGCATCTGGGCCGCGCTCCCTTCCTCGTGGCTCTGCCGCCGTCCCCAGGTGTGCGCAGACGGGCCGAGTACGTACACGTGGACCGGGATGTGGGCGCCGAGGGCTGCCAAGAGATCCACGAAGTGCGGCGGCGCACTGGAGATGCCAAAAACCGCCACGCGGTGAGGCAGGCCCTTCGGGTCCGGGCGGGAGCGCAGAGCCTCGATCATGGCCAGGGTGAGGGCGGCGCGGTGACTTTCTTCCTCGCCGCGTACCACGCGCTGCCAAAGCCGCCGCTGCCAGTCTTCTGAATCCCGGTTTTCCGGGCCGATCTCGCCGCACGGCACGCCCTGCTGCCACTTGGCGAGCCAGTGGGGACGAAAGAGCTGGTAGCGCTCGAAGACCGACGCCAAAGCCACGGCCTGTCCCATGCGCTGGCAAGGGGAGGAGACTGCCGCCCTCTCACCCAAGAGGGCGCCTTCGTATTCCAGTGCCGCCATCAAGCGCCATAGCAGCCGGGAGGCGGAAAGCGGGCGCCGCGCGCCGGGAAGGCGCAGTCGGCGGGCGAGATCGTGCAGCAAGGCTGCGGGAAAAGGGAAGCGCACCCCGGCGCAGATGCCGTGCTCCCGGGCCAAGGTCATGGCCAGGTAGCGCTCCATGCCCCGGGATTGGACCACCACGATCTCCTGGGTGAGGGGAGACAGGCTGTCCTTGAGGTGGTCCGCGAGGAGTGTTGCTAGGTATTCCAGGCGATTGGAGAGAAAAACCGTGAGCGCCATGGGCTAGGTGAGTCCCACCTCGCCGGCGATGTCGTGGATGGCGGCGATGGCGAGTGTCAGAAACTCGTCAAGGGCCAGGTTCAGGTGGCTGCACTCGGCGATGGTTTCGCGGCACACTGCGGCGGCGAAGCGTTTGTCCTTCATTTTTTTTCGCAGGCTCGACGCCTTGAGCCCTTGGGTGCGTTCCGGCCGCACCAGGGCCGCGGCATGGATGAGGCCGGTGACCGTCTCTCCGCAGCGCAGGGCGAAATCCAGGGGAGTGGTCGGGGCAAAGCCGGTGGCTTCGTTGTGGGCGCGGATGGCGGCGAGACCTGCTTCAGGAAGCATCCCCCCTAAGGAGTTGGCGGCGATGACGCCGTGGAGCTCCGGGGTGTCCTGGGTGGCGGGGTAGTCGAGGTCGTGCAGCAGCCCCACTCGACCCCAGAGCTCGGGATCGTGGTCAAGGCGCCGCGCCAAGGCCGTCAGAACGGCCTCGGTCTCCAGGGCATGGGCGCGCAGATGCGCCGGGGTGTTGGCTTCGTCAAGAAGGAGAAGGGCTTTTTCGCGGGAAATCATGCTGAGCGCTCCGGAGTGGTTTCGGGTCGTCGGGCGGGGAAGCCGGTGAACATGCGGTTCCACGCCAAATTCAAGGCAATGGCGAAGAGAATGGCCAGGATGGCCAAGGCCACGTCGTAGATGGGCGGTGCGGCCAGGGCCAGGCGGATGAACACCGTGGCCAGTGCGTAGCCGGAGTTGCGAAACACTGCGTGGAACGATGGCCAGAAATATTGCGCCACCAACACGACGAGGATGTCGGTGAAGACGAGCAGAGTGTAGAAAAAGGGGAAAAACTCCACGTGGGGCAGTCCCGCCAGGGTGATGGCCACGTTGGTCAGGCCGAAGCCTACGAAGACCGTCAGCAACACCAGGGCGATGGCCTTTTTGATGGCCACGAAGCGGTACAGGGCCGTGGCCGACAGGGTGTCTTTTTTGTGTTTGGGCTGGATGCGGCGAAAGACCCCGAGCAGGGCGAAGAGGACGAGCGCCCCGAATCCGGACACCGCCAGGTGGAGCACTGGGGTCAGATTGGCCTCCACGGTGATGGGCTCGCCGAGGAGGCTCAGCTCTTTGAAGGCGTTGCGCAAAAGGATCAGGGCCAGGATCTCGAATTGGGTGCCCAGGGATTTGGAAAAGGAACACGGCAGGGTGAAGAGAAAACTCACCACTTCGAGGATGAGCACCAAGGTGAAGGCGAGGTTGACGGCGTGGAAATGGTTGGCAGGGGTATGCTGGGCGAGGGCCGCGGGCAAAAGTCCTTGGCGGCCGAGTTCGATACCGGCCAGGGCCGCGAGAAAGACGAGCACGAGGAGGGCTGCCGCCCGCCGGTGAAAGCCCTCGCTCTCCCAGAAATGATGCAGGGGGTCGAAGAGGAACGTGACGATTTCACAAATACGGTCCACCCACTTGCCCATACTTCCTCCGGCCCACCAGCATGGCAAAAGCCCGCGCCAGAGGCAAGCCCCGCTCTCGGCGTTCAGGGCGTGCGGCGACGCTGCCGGAACGGGGCGACTCTATCCGGAGATCGTTTTTTGGAGACGGTGCGAGACGGGTTTAGAGGGAGCGGTCCACCAATACGCCCACAGTCTCTTCGATGGCTGCGGCCAGACGCAGGATGTCGTCCGGCGGGATCTTGCGGATGAGTTTGTCGGTTTGTGGATCCCGGACTTCCACCTGGAGACGGTCCGTGGAGTCGTCCACGTGGAAACGCAGCTCCACGCCCAGGGAGGCCATATAGGCGCTCATGGCGTCCGCCACTTCCTTTACGGTCTCGGGAGAAGGCGGTGGAGGCGGCGGTCCGGGCTGCCGTTCCAGGTCGGGGTCACGCTGGGGCTGGCGGTCCGAGGTCCAATCGGCCGCCGGTGGGGTGGGATCCTGCAGGGTGATGGCGGCAATGGAATTCATGATTGGCCTCCGTTGGTTTTCGGTGATGAAGTTTTATCCCTCTTATCGGTCGAGGAGAGGAGAACTTTAGGGGTGCGGAAAAAATGACCGCTTGGGCGGGATCCGAGGAGGGAATTATCGCTAGAAACTTTTTTTTGTTGATAAAAAAATATTCGGCATCTTTTCTGCAAAAGGAGGGGCACACCACACCAACAAGGAGGTTTTTCCCATGTCTTTGGTCATCAACCACAATTTGATGGCGATGAACGCCGCCAGAAACTTGACTCAGTCCTATGGCGCCCTGTCCACCTCGACGCGCCGCCTGTCCTCAGGCCTGCGGGTGGGCACTGCCGCAGACGACGCGGCGGGCCTCGCCATCCGCGAACTCATGCGCGCGGATATCGCCTCCCTCAAGCAGGGCATCCGCAACGCCAACGACGCCATCTCCCTCATCCAGACCGCCGACGGCGCCCTTCAGGTCATCGATGAAAAGCTCATCCGTATGAAGGAACTGGCCGAACAGGCGGCCACCGGCACCTATACCTCGGACCAGCGCCTCATCATCGACTCCGAGTACCAGGCCATGGCCTCGGAAATCACCCGAATCGCCAATGCCACCAACTTCAACGGCATCTATCTCTTGAATGGGAATCTTTCGGCATCCACTCCGCATGTGGCAAGCTGGGCCAGCTCTCATGATGGTTCAGGACTGGCCTCCACCGGCCCGCTCAAGGTCCACTTTGGCACGGGCAACAGCTCTGCCGAGGACTACTACTACATCGCCATCCAGACCGCCACGGCCTCGGCCCTGGGTGTGGGGAACCAGGCGGATGTGAACCGTGACAACGGCTCCGGCGTGGCAGGGGCCGGCTTTAGCATCTCCACCCAGCAGGCGGCGCAAGAGGCCCTGGAGGCCCTCAATGCGGCCATCGTCTCCAAGGACAACATCCGTGCCAATTTGGGTGCGCTCCAAAACCGGCTGCAGAACACCATTACCAACCTGCAGATCCAGGCGGAGAACCTGCAGGCTGCGGAGTCTCGGATTTCCGACGCCGACGTGGCCCAGGAAATGACCGCATTCGTGCGCAACCAGATCCTTACCCAATCTGCGGTGGCCATGCTTTCGCAGGCCAACCAATTGCCGCAGATGGCCATGCAGCTCATTCAGGGATAATGGAACGGGCGCAGACGCGCTGATGCGGAGTGTGGCAGGTGGCCAAAGACAGGCCGGGGTCCGTCAGGACCCCGGCTTCAGAAGACTCTCGGCCTGGCCATCGCCTTCGGTGAGCGTCTGGAGCGCCGCTGCCGCTGCTGCTTGTTCCGCCTTGCGGATGCTGGTTTCCCACGCGCAAAAGCTCTGGCCATCAGGCACGGTGACCTGCACGTGGTATTCCTTGGCGTGTTCGGGGCCGCGACTGGCAAGCAGGCTGTAGGTCGGCCGCTGCCGCCACCGGCTTTGCGTATATTCTTGCAGTTTGCTCTTGAAGTCCGCCGGCCGGAAGGTCTCGGGCGGCGATGGCCATTTGCCGGCAAAAAGATGGTCCACCAAGGCGCACGCCGGCTGCAATCCTCCATCAAGAAAAAGGGCGCCGAGCAACGCTTCCAGGGCGTCGCTGACCACGGAATTTTTTTCCCGTCCTCCTTGGGCCTCCTCTCCTCGCCCCAATAAGATCCATTCATGCAGCCCGATGGTGCGGGCCGCTTCCGCCAAGGCGGTCTCACTGACCAGGGCGGAGCGCATCTTGGTGAGGTGCCCTTCCTGGGCATGGGGAAAGCGGGAGTAGAGGGCGTGGCTCACGGCCAGTTCGAGCACGGCGTCCCCCAGAAATTCCAGGCGTTCATTGCTTTCGGTTTGGTGCTCGTTGGCATGGGAGCTGTGGGTAAGGGCCTGAATGAACAGCTTGACTTGCCTGGGTTGGTAGGCGAGCATGCGATGCAATTCATGCAGTACACGTTGGATAAAATCCTCGGACATTACGGAACTCCATGCAAGACATTCATGTGGGAGCGCTTTTTTCCCCCCAGGCGGTGGCTGTTGTGGGGCCGTGCCATGAAGAAGGAACCGTCGCTGCACGGTTTTTGGCGCGGCTGCGGGAGTGGGCCTATCAGGGTGCTGTAACGGCAGTCAATTGCCGGGACAGTCTCCCGGAAACCCTCGCGCTGGCCGGGGTAGATTTGGCTGTGGTGTGCCTGCCTCCGGCACAAGTGCCCGGGGCGGTGGAACGGCTTGCTCGGGCCGGGGTGCGCGCTGCTTTGGTTCCCGGCAGCGGCTTTGCCGATCGGGGCGGTGAAGGATATTTCTTGGAGAAACGTTTGGCCGCCGTGGCGCAGGAGGCCAATGTGGCGGTGCTCGGTCCGCACTGCCTGGGCGTGGTTTCCTGGCCGGAAGGGCTCAACGCATCGCTGTTGGAAAAGCTCCCCCCATCGGGAGGGGTGGCGTTTTTCTCCCCATCGGCGACCGTGTCCGGGGCGGTGGTGGATTGGGCCGTGGCCGAAGGCGTGGGCTTTTCCCGCTTGGCCGCCCTTGGGAATCGCGCTGCGGTGGATGAGGCCTCGATCCTGCAGTATTTGGCGGAAGACTCCGAGACCCGCGTCATCGCCGGATACCTGGAAGGCGTCTTTGCCGCCCGGCGCTTTGCCCGGGTGAGCCAGACCGTCACTCGGATGAAGCCGGTGGTCATGCTCCTTGGCGGTCTCACCACTCAAGGGCGGCAGGCCGTGGCCGCGGCCGCCGGGCCCTTGGCGGGGTCGGAGGCGGCGTACCGTGCCGCCTTGCGCCAGGCGGGCATCATTGGCGTTTCCGACCTGGAAACCTTCCTGGATACCGTCAAGGCATTTGCTCTGCTCCCGGAGCCTTCCGGACCGCATGTGGCGATCCTCACCAACTCCGGCGGCGCTGGTGTCTTGGCCGCCGACGCCCTGAGCGCCACGCGCTTGGAACTCGCCCGTTTTTCACGGGCCACGGCCGAGGCCCTGCGGCGACAGACCGGGGCTTGGCCCGCCAACCCCTTGGATCTTGGCGCGGAGGCCACGCCGGAGGATTTTGCTGCGGCCCTGCGTCTTGCGGTGGCGGACCCGAGAGTGCGTCTGGTATTGGCCGTCATCGCCCGTCCTGCGGGGACGGACGTGCAGGCGGTGCTGGACGCCATGGCGCAGGTGGATCGCCAAGACACTCCGGTAGCGCTCTGTGTGGTGGGGGAACGCCCAGGCGCGCTGGTGCGGCAGGCCCATGCCCAGGGAATGCCGTGTTTTTCTTCTCCTGCGGCCGCGGCCAGGGCGCTCGACGCCATGCTTGCGTACGGGTGCTGGAAGGAGGAGCCGTTTCCGGTGGAGGTGTGCTACCGTCGGGACAGCACCAAAGCGGAATTGTGGCTGCGGGAGGCCATGAGCGTGGGCCATCGGGACATGGCCGGCCCGGCGGTGTTTCCCCTGCTTGAGGCGTACGAATTGCGGCACCCGGCAACGGAGCTCGCCCGCACCAGCAAGACCGCGGCCCGCATCGCCCGTCGTTTGGGCGCGCCGGTGGCGCTCAAGATCGCCTCGCCGCACATCCAGCACAAAAGCGACGTGGATGGGGTGGATCTCGGATTGGCGGACCCCGAAGCCGTGCGCCAGGGATTCGTGCGCCTGACGCATCGGGTGCAGCGCTTGCGGCCAGAGGCTTTCATTTCCGGGTGCTGGGTGCAGGAGATGATTGCTGGCCCTGTGGTGGAGGCGCGGGTGTGGGTGGTTCGGGACCCGCTGTTCGGCCCGGTGGTCCGCCTCGGCTTGTGCGATGGGGACCACCATGGAGTGAACGCTCGTTTGGCGCCTCTTTCGCTGACGGACGCCAGCCGCATGGTGCGCGAGTTCACCCCTCTGGCGGCCAGCCGTGGCGGCAGGCAGCCCATGCATTTGCGTGCCCTGGAGGATGTGCTGCTGACTGTGTCGCAGCTCGCCTTGGATATGCCCGAACTCTATACCGTAGAGCTGGATCCGGTCCTCATCACCCCTCGGGGAGCATGGATTGTGGATGCCCGGGTGTGTCTCGTGCCTGTGGAGTAGGATCAGTCAAACCCCTTGCCAAGGAGAATGGGTATGGCCGTTGGAATTTATGTTGGCTCGACGTCGAGTTATTCGGGCAAGAACATGGTCGCCATGGGCTTGGGCTTGCGGTTGCAAAAAGAAGGCTACCGCGTGGGCTATATGAAACCCGTGGGCGCCTTGCCGCTCGAAAAAAATGGCGTCCTGGGGGATGCCGATGCCTTTTTCGTGCAGGAGATTCTTGGACTCAGTGACGATCCTACCCTGGTGACTCCCGTGGTGGTGGATCAAGATTTCAAGATGCGCGCCTTTGGGGGACGTTGCGAAGATTTGATGGGAAAAATCGTCTCCGCATACGAAAAATTGTCCCAGGACAAAGACGTCATGCTGGTTGCCGGGTCCGGCAGCATGTATTCGGGCAAATATTGCGGCGTTGATGGCGTGAGCGTGGTGCAGCGTTTGGGCATCAAGGCGATCGTTATCGATCGCTATATGAAGGAGCTCAACTACGACTTTCTGGTGGTGTTGCGGGAGATCCTCGGCGATTTGCTTTTAGGTGTGCTCCTCAACGATATTCCGCCGAGCTTTCGGGATGAACTCGACAGCTTGTTGCATCCTTTCTTGGAGAGCAAGGGGGTCAAGGTGCTGGGGAAGATTCCCTCCGATCCTCTCATGGGGGCCATCAAAGTGGCGGACCTGGCCGAGCGTCTGGGCGGCCGCATCATCACGGCCCAGGCCAAGGCGGATCGGGTGGTGGAGAGTTTTCTCATCGGCACCATGCAGGTGGAAAACTTTATGACCCACTTCCGGAAGAATAAGAAATCCGCGATCATCGTCGGCGGAGACCGTTCCGATGTGCAGCTCGTGGCCTTGGAAGGGCAATGCCAGTGTTTGGTGCTGACCGGAAATCTCTATCCCAATGACATCATCATGACCCGGGCGGAGGTGCTCGAAGTGCCCATCGTGGTGGTGCGCGACGATACGTTTACGGTAGCCAAAAAGATGGAGGCCATTTTGTCGCGGCACAAGCTGCGGGATCTCATCAAAATTCAGCACGGCTCCCAACTCGTGAGCTCCATCATCGATTTTGCGTATATCAAGGAGACACTGGGGTTGAAATAGCGCCGCGGCGACTCGCGTGGTTACGTCATGCCCGGGTCCTGGGGAAGTCCTGGGGCCTGGGCCGCCTGTTTGGCGAGGACGTCGCAGCGTTCATTTTCCGGATGGCCGGCGTGGCCGCGGACCCAATGGAAATCCACGTGATGGCGGGAAAGCAAGGGGATGAGCCGCTGCCAGAGGTCTTGGTTTTTGACGGGTTTTTTGTCGGCGGTTTTCCACCCCCGCTGCTGCCATGCCGGCAGCCACCCTTTGGCGATAGCGTCGTGGACGTAGCGGGAATCGGTGATCACCTGCACGTGGCACGGCCGGGTGAGGGCCGTCAGTCCTTCGATGACGGCGAGCAGCTCCATCCGGTTGTTGGTGGTGTGGGCAAAGCCGCCGGAAAGTTCTTTCTCATGGCTGCCCCAACGCAGGATGGCGGCCCATCCTCCAGGCCCAGGATTGCCGAGGCTTGCGCCATCGGTAAAGAGAAGAACTTCGCTCACGGCCGCCCCAGCTTTTCCATGTGCTCTGTGATGGTGAGGACGATTTGTCCCAGCCCTTCCTGCCATCGGTCATTTTCCCAGTACGGAAGCAGCAGCGGCCCTTCCAGCTCGGCTTCGAGACCGGGTTTGAGCGCATGCCGCAAGAGAGGGGGGAACACCACCCGGGCCTCACGCCGGGATGGACAGAGCGCGATCATGAGGGTCTTGGAGTTCATGGTGGGCAGCAGGATGCCGTCTCGAGTGATGCGCACGCGCACGGTGATGCCGTGGGTGTTTTGCATGACCCGGGCAAAACGGATGAGGGCGTTTTTTTGCTCCGCAGAGAGGGACTTGGTCTGATCCCAGACAATGCCTTGGTCCGTGACGGCCTCCAAGGATCGTTGGTGGTTGACCCAAAACAGATATCCGACGAGGACAAAGACACCAAGCACGCCCACGAAGCGGAGGATTTTCTCCGCGGGGCTCGAACCAGAGATGCGGGGCAGTCGCATGGGACCTCCATGGTTACAGTCGGAGTGATTGCGGCAACGCCTTGAACACAGGAGGAGAGATCGATGACATGGGATTGGGAAAAACTCCAGCAGCGCCGGCAACGGCCAGTGGGTCCTGCGCCAAATCTTGGAGATTTTACAGAGCGCGTCAAGGATTGGAGCCAGTTGCGGCCTCCTGCGATCCGCTGGATCGTCGGGGCGGTCGTTCTTTTGTGGCTGGCAAGTGGCATCTATATCGTGGAACCGGATGAAGTGGGTGTGGTGCAGCGTTTTGGCGCCTACCATCGTACCACGCAGCCTGGACCGCATTATCATTTTCCCTTCCCCATAGAGAAAGTGCAAACTCCCAAGGTCACCAAGATCCAGCGGGTGGAGATCGGCTTTCGGGGAAGCACCGCCTTCGTGACTCAAGGCGGGGCGCAGATACGCCTTGTGCCGGAAGAATCCTTGATGCTCACTGTGGATGAGAACATCGTGGATGTGCAGTTCATTGTGCAGTATCAGATCGCGGACGCGGAGAAGTTTCTCTTTCGTATCGCCAATCCTGAGAAAACGGTGAAAGACGCGGCTGAGGCCGCCATGCGCGAGGTCATCGGCTACAACAAGATCGACGCCGCCCTCACGGACGGCAAGCTCGCCATCCAAAACGAGGCCCGAGCGCTCATGCAGCGCATCCTCGATACCTATGAGAGCGGTATCCGGGTGGTTGCCGTACAGCTCCAAGACGTCCACCCTCCGAAACAGGTTATTGATGCCTTCAAGGACGTGGCTTCGGCCAAGGAAGACAAGAGTCGCTTCATCAACGAAGCCGAGGCCTACGAGAACGACCTTTTGCCGCGTACCCGCGGCGAGGCGGCGCGGATCATCAACGAGGCCGAAGCCTACCGTGAGACGGTCATCCGCAAGGCTGAGGGCGAAGCGGCGCGCTTTACTTCCGTCTTGGCGCAGTACCGCAAGGCGGAGGACGTGACTCGCCGGCGTCTGCTCATTGAGACCATGGAAGCGGTGTTTGGAAGCGACGGGGTCCATAAGACCATCGTGGATCCCGAGGCCATGGGCCGGACCCTTCCTCTTCTTCCCCTTTCTCCTGGAGGTCAGCGCTGATGCGGATACAGATTGCCGTAGTGGCCGCCATCATGCTGGTGGTGGCGGCGTGGGAGTGTGTGTATGTGGTGGATGAAACCCAGCGGGCTATCGTGCTGGAGCTGGGCCGCCCGGTGGGCGACGCGCCCCAGGGGCCAGGACTGCACTTCAAATTACCCTTCATCCAAAAGGTGGAATACTTCGATGCCCGGGTGCTGGAATACGACGCCCCGCCGGCGGAGGTGTTGACCCGGGACAAGAAAAACTTGGTGGTGGACAATTATTCGCGCTGGCGCATTGCCGATCCGCTGCTGTTTTATCGCTCGGTGCGAACCATCCCCGGAGCACTCGCCCGCATTGACGATGTGGTCTACTCGCAGGTGCGTGAGGTGCTTGGCCGCTACCTCCTCACCGAAGTGGTGGCCTTGGAGCGGGCGACCATCATGGAAGAAGTGCGCCAGGCGGCGGATACCCGCCTCCATGAGTTGGGTATCGCGGTGGTGGATGTGCGCATCAAACGGACGGATCTGCCGCCGGAAAACCAGAAGGCCATCTATGGCCGCATGCGGGCAGAACGAGAGCGCCAGGCCAAGCAGTACCGTTCCGAGGGGCGGGAAGAGGCGGCGAAGATCACCTCCGGCGCGGATCGCAAACGGGCGGTGCTCTTGGCCGAGGCCAACCGCCGGGCTGCGCAGCTGCGCGGCGAAGGCGAGGCCCAGGCCACAGCCATCTATGCGGACTCCTTTGGTCAGGATCCCAAGTTTTACGGCTTTTGGCGATCGCTGGAGGCGTACCGCAATAGTCTGACCAATGGGACGGATGTGGTGCTCACCCCGCAGAGCGAGTTTTTGCAGTATTTGCGCTGAGAGGAGGAATGCCCCCCCCGGGCTGATCTTCCCGGAGGAACTGAAGGGCCTCAACGCGGATGCGCGGCGTTGGGGCCTTTTTTATGCTCAGGGGATGGGCGGCGTGGCGGCGCGAAGCGCCAGCACCCAGGCGCTCACAGGAAGCAGCAGGGCTGCGCCGAAGAGCAGGGCATCCAGCGCGCGGGTGCGGGGCGCCCATCGTTTGAGGATGCCGCCCGCCATCAGGCCGGTGATCAGTCCTGCCACATGGGATGCAAGGTCGGTGTTCTCGCCACCCATGCCCAGCAGGGCGAGCAGGGCCAGACCTATGGCCACGGTGGTGGACAGTCGGCGCTCGTTGCTCCATGCCGCAAGCCCCACTGCGGCAAAGACCGCCGTGGAAAAGCCGATGGCGTCATGGGGGCTCCCCAGAAACCAGGCCACCAGAAGGTTGGCCATGGCAGCGGCGAGCGTGATGGCCAGCCAGGTGAGGCCTGCCCCGAAACGCCGGGCCGCCATGACGACAAAGAGCGCCCCGGCGGCGAGGTTGGCTATGAGGTGGGCGCCGTCGGCATGGAGGGTGAGGGCGGTGACGGCCCGCCAGAGTTCGCCGTCTTGTATGGCGTGGGCCTTGGCGCTGCCGATGTCGATCCAGACGCTGCGCGGGATGGTTGTCAGGGGAAGGACGTGGGTGGTGACGAGGCCGAAGATGCCTTCGGCCAAAAGCGGAAGGAAGACGGTGTTTGTGCCGGAACGAGGAGGGGGCGGCTCCATGGGCGGTTGGTCGAGCTCGCTGCGCATGGCCGCGATCTCTGTCTGTGCGGCGGGCGCGTGGTGTTCGGGCACCAGGACTCGGAACCCACGGGCCGAACGGAGCACGCGGTAGGGAATGTCCTTGGCCGCCAGGGCGAGAGCCATGAGCCGTGCTTGGCTCCGGGAAAGGCGGGTGGCTACGGGTACCCAGGGGGTGCGGTCAGGGGAAGTGGACATGGCATGGATGAAGACAAAGGGCTTGGAGGCGTTCCTCCAAGCCCTTATGTTCGTGTGGTCGGGATGGCGCGACTCGAACGCGCGATCTCTGCGTCCCGAACGCAGCGCTCTACCAGACTGAGCCACATCCCGAAAGCGAAGGCGCTCTTAGGCCAAGGCCTGACGCTTGGCAAGGATTTTTCGCGGTTTTTTTTGCGCCCGCCTTGGGCGTTTAGCCGTAGCGCCCGTTTTTTACCGTGAAAACGTATGATTCTAGTTCGGGACGGTCTTCCGCACTGGGGCCGTCGAGGTCGGCCTCGTCCCAAGACCATCCCGCATCCTGCCAGCGTAGCCACCCCAGGCGGGCCTTGAACGCGGCGTCCAGATACACCACCTGCACCCGCCCTTCTTCGGCCATGTGCGTATCCACGGCGATACCGACTTTGCGGCCATGGTGGGAGGAGAAGGGCATCGGATATCCAGGGCGGATTTTGGGGGGCATGGGACCTCCTGGGTGAATATGACACGGACGTTTCCTATCCTGAGGGGCTGTTTGGCGCAAGAAACGGACTATTTCGGGCTGGTTTTTGTGGAGGAACAGAGAGGGATGGACGGTGTTTTTTTTGTCCCCTTGCTTCCTTACGGGGGAGCCCGTAGCAAGGGACGCGACTGTTCTTTTGGGAGGTATGCGTATGGCGCTGTATCCTGTGATCCTTGCCGGAGGCTCCGGCACCCGCTTGTGGCCGTTGTCCCGCAAACTGTACCCCAAGCAGCTGCTTCCCCTTTTAGGGGAAGACACGCTGCTTCAATCCACCTGGAAACGTCTTGATGGCCTTGGCGCCGCCATGACGCTGGTGCTGTGCAGCGAAGAGCATCGTTTCATCGTGGCGGATCAACTTCGGGAGCTGGGCGCTGCCGCCCGTATCATCCTCGAACCAGTGGCCAGGAATACCGCCCCTGCGGTGGCCGTGGCCGCCTTGGCGGCCATGTGCCAGGACCCCGATGCGGTGCTCGTGGTGCTCCCGGCGGATCACGCCGTGGCCGACGCAACGTTGTTTCAAGATACGGTGCGCGCGGCGATGCCGCTGGCCGAGGCGGGCTATCTGGTGACTTTTGGCGTTCCGCCCACGCGGCCGGAGACCGGGTATGGCTATATCCAGCGGGCGGAGGCCTTGCCGGAGGGTGGCTTCCGGGTGGCGCGCTTCGTGGAAAAGCCCGATGCGGACACCGCGCGGCAGTATTGCGAACGTGATGATTATTGGTGGAACTCGGGCATGTTCGTGCTGCGGGCCGACAGAGTGGTGGCGGAGTTGGAGCGCTTCGAACCGGATATGGTGGCGGCGTGTCGGGCCGCGTTGGGCACCAGTTGTCAGGATTTGGACTTTTTGCGTTTGGACGCCGAAAAATTTGCTGCAAGCCCCGAGAAGTCCATCGACTACGCAGTGATGGAGCGCACGGACCGGGCGGCGGTGCTCCCCCTTGCCACGGCCTGGAGCGATTTGGGCTCCTGGGACGCCCTGTGGGAAGCAGGTGCCAAGGACGCTTCCGGGAACGTGGTGCACGGCGACGTGCTCCTGGCGGACGTGCGTGATTCCTTTGTCCATGCCGAGTCGCGCTTGGTGACTGCAGTCGGCCTTGCCGATCATATCGTGGTGGAAACCACCGACGCCGTGCTCGTCGCCCCTCGTCACCGGGTGCAGGAAGTCAAACAATTGGTGGATACCCTCAAGGCGCGCCGCCGGCCTGAGGCGGTCACGCACCGCAAGGTCTTCCGGCCGTGGGGAAATTACGAATCCATCGACGCCGGCGACCGTTATCAGGTGAAACGTATTACCGTCCTGCCGGGGCAGGTGTTGTCTCTCCAGAAACATTTTCACCGCGCCGAGCACTGGGTGGTGGTGCAGGGAACCGCGGTGGTCACACGGGGGCAGGAGCAGATCCTCTTGCGAGAGAACGAATCCATCTACATCCCGCTCGGCACCGTCCACCGTTTGGAAAACCCTGGCCGCATCCCCCTGGAGCTCATCGAGGTGCAGGTGGGCCCCTATCTCGGGGAAGACGATATCGTGCGCTTGGAAGACGTATATGGTCGCAATCTTCAAGAGGCGGAAGCGTGAACGCTGCTCGCGGGATCGCTTTGCGTACCGCATGTCTTGCGGTTTTTTGGCGATTGACGCTCTATCCGTTTTCCCGTAGCTCCTCGCCACTTCCAGGATTGGGAAGACTGTTGTTTGGTAATCGATAATTGAAAAAATCCTGGGGTGTCCCAGGTAGAGTTCTGTTGTGGCCGTTGAGGCCGTGGATTCAACTATCTCCCGTTAAGGAGGAGACGCATGAAACGCTGTTTTCTGCTGGCTGTGGTCCTTGCCGTATTTGGCATGGCAGCTCCGAGCTTCGCCGTGGACACGGTACGCATTGGCGTGTACCTGCCGCTCACCGGCCAGAACGCCTTTGGCGGACAGTTGGAGCTGGAAGGCGTCCAGATGGCGCACGAGGAAGTGGGCGAGGTGCTCGGCAAGAAGGTGGAGCTCTTCGTGGTGGACAACAAGTCCGACAAGGTGGAGGCCGCCAATGCCGTGAAGCGCCTCATTGACAAGGAGAACGTCCAGGCCATCATCGGCACCTATGGCTCCTCTTTGGCCATGGCCGGCGGTGAAGTGGCGGAGAAGGCCGGTGTCCCCCAGGTGGGCACGAGCTGCACCAATCCTTTGGTGACCCAAGGCAAGAAGCACATCTTCCGTGTATGCTTCATCGATCCGTTCCAGGGCGCGGGCGCGGCCACCTATGCCATCAAGGACCTGGGCCTGAAGAAGGCCGCGCTGCTGGTGGATGTGGCCAACGATTATTCCGTGGGCCTGGCCAGCTTTTTCAAGCGCTCTTTTGTGAAGCAGGGCGGCGAGGTGGTGGCTGCGCTCAACTACCAGTCCGGTGACCAGGATTTCACGGCCCAGCTGCAGCAGATCATCTCCAAGAAACCGGACGTGCTCTTCATTCCCTCGTATTTTGCCGAGGGCGCCATCATCATGAAGCAGGCCAAGGAGCTTGGGGCGACCTTCAAGATCATGGGCGGCGACGCCATGGACAACCCGGAGATCGTCAGCATCGGCGGGTCGGCGGTGGAGGGCTTCATGCACACCACCTTCCCCTATGACCCCTCCATGCCGGACATGAACCCCGTGGCCCAGAAGTTCACGGAAAATTGGAAGAAGAAACATCCGGACAAGGACCCCAACGTCAACGCCGCCTTGGGCTATGATGCGTACATGATCATCATCGACGCCATCAAGCGCGCCGGCTCCGCAGAGCCCGCCAAGATCAGCGCGGCGCTGGCCGATACCAAGGGATTCGTGGGTGTTACCGGGGTGACCACCATCAATGAGACCCATGACGCGGAAAAGCCCGTGGGCATCGTGGTCATCAAGGATGGCAAGAAAACCTACGTGGGCAGCATCCAGCCAGAACTGTAATCCCCACAATACGGCCAAACCGGGGAGGGCGACCTCCCCGGTTTTTTGAGGTAATGGCATGACGATTGAAATTTTTCTCCAACATCTGCTCAACGGCCTGACCCTGGGGAGTCTCTACGCCCTCATCGCCATCGGCTACACCATGGTCTATGGCATCCTGCGCCTCATCAATTTTGCGCACAGCGAAATTTTTATGTTGGGCGCGTATTGTGTTTTTTGGGGAGTGACTCTGTTTCATCTGCCATGGCCCCTTGCGCTGGTGGCTGCGGTGGCTGCAGTGGCCTTGGTGGGTGTTCTGGTGGACAGGGTGGCGTATCGGCCTTTGCGTGATGCCCCGCGCATCTCGGCATTGATCAGCGCCATCGGCGTCTCCTTTTTTCTGCAGAATGTGGCCATTGTGCTTTTCAAGGCCATCCCGCGCGAAGTGTATCGTCCTGAGTGGCTGGAAAACCCCATGATCATGGGAGGGGTGCGCGTGTTGCCCCTTACGCTCTTCGTGCCGGTGCTTTCCCTGCTCCTCATGCTTGGTCTCATGTACATCGTGTACCACACCAAGCCGGGCTTGGGCATGCGCGCCATCAGTAAGGACATCGAAACCAGCGCCCTGATGGGCGTGCCGGTGAACTCCATCATTGCCCTCACCTTTGGCCTGGGTTCCGCCTTGGCGGCGGCCAGCGGCATCATGTGGGCCTTGCGGTATCCGCAGCTGCAGCCCATCATGGGAGTCATCCCTGGGTTCAAGGCCTTTATCGCGGCGGTGTTCGGCGGCATTGGGTCCATCCCTGGGGCGGTCATTGGTGGACTTGTGCTCGGGTTCCTGGAGATCCTCATCGTGGCCTTTTTTCCGGATTTGGCCGGCTACCGGGACGCCTTCGCCTTTGTGCTCCTGATCGTCGTTTTGCTCGTGAAGCCCACGGGCCTTTTGGGCGCACGTCCCGAGGAGAAAGTATGAAGCGGTACCACGTTTTTGCACTCAACTTCATGCTGGTGGGAGTGTTGGCGGCGCTTTTGGCCTGCGCCCAACGCTTTTTGGATGGATATTCCATCCAGATATTGAATCTGGTGGCCATCAATATCTTGCTCGCCCTGTCCCTCAACCTGATTTACGGCTTTACGGGGATGTTCAGCTTGGGGCACGCGGGGTTCATGGCCATTGGCGCCTATGTGTGCGCCATATTGATCCTGTCTCCGGACCAAAAGGCCATGCTCTTCTTGTTGGAGCCTGCGTACCCGTGGATCGAGAGCGCCCACGCCCCCTTCGTGGTGGCGGTCTTTGCCGGAGGTTTGGCCGCAGCCGCCATGGCGGCGGTGGTAGGGTTCCCGCTCCTGCGCCTCGGCGACGATTATCTCGGCATTGCCACGCTGGGGTTTGCCGAAATCGTGCGCGTGGTGGCCAACAATGTGCCGCGGATCACCAACGGCGCCCTGGGCTTCAAAGGTATTCCAGCCTATGCCAACCTGTGGTGGAACTATGGGTGGTGCTTGCTCGCACTGGTGCTCATTGTGCGAATTTTGCGCAGCAACACGGGGCGGTGCTTCAAGGCCATCCGCGATGACGAAGTGGCGGCCCGAGCCATGGGGGTGAACGTCTTTCGCCTCAAGCTCCTGTCGTTTTCCCTGGGCGCTTTTTTCGCTGGGGTGGGTGGAGGCCTTTTGGCCAGCCTGCTTACGACTATCGATCCCAAGATGTTTCTCTTCGTGCTCACCTTCAACGTGCTCATGATCGTGGTCATGGGTGGTTTGGGTTCGGTGACGGGGTCGGTCATTGCCGGGGCTGCAGTGACCATCATCTTGGAGTGGTTGCGCTTCGTGGAAGACCCCATCACCTTGGGATCCGTGACCCTGCCGGGGATTCCGGGCATGCGCATGGTGGTGTTTTCGCTCCTCCTCATTGCGGTCATTTTGTTCCGTCGGGAGGGGCTGATGGGGACGCGGGAGATTTCCTGGGAAGGGATCGCCGCGTGGCTTCGGCAAAGGAGGAAGGCATGAACGCCTTGGTGGAAGCGCGCAGCTTGACCATGCGTTTTGGGGGCCTGGTGGCGGTGAGCGAATTTTCCGCGGCCATCGCACCGGGTGCCATCGTAGGACTCATCGGGCCCAATGGGGCAGGCAAGACCACGTGTTTCAACATGATCACCGGGTTTTACCGCCCAACCCAGGGGCAAGTGTTGCTGGATGGCCGAGACATCACCGGGCTTCCTCCCCATGCCGTGTGTGAGGCGGGCATTGCTCGGACGTTCCAGAATATCCGGCTGTTTGGCAATGGCACGGCCTTGGAAAACGTGCTGGTGGGCATGTACGTGCGCCAGAAAAGTTTTTGGTGGCAGTCGGCGCTGTTTTGGCCGCCGGCCCTGCGGGAGGAAGCGCGTCAGCGCACGCGGGCCATGGAGCTCTTGGATGCCGTGGGCCTGACCAGCGTGGCGGGAGAAAAGGCCTCCAGTTTGCCGTACGGCGCCCAGCGCCGTTTGGAGATTGCCCGGGCCCTGGCCACAGCGCCGCGGTTTTTGCTGCTCGACGAGCCGGCAGCTGGCATGAATCCGCAGGAATCGCAGGAGCTCATGGAGTTTATTCGCCATATTCGTGATGCGTTCTCCCTCACCATCCTGCTCATCGAGCACGATATGAAGGTGGTGATGGGCGTGTGCGAGCACATCTATGTGCTCGATTATGGCGTGACCATCGCGCAGGGCCCGCCCGCGGCCATCCAGTCCAACCCCAAGGTTATCGAGGCCTACCTCGGCGAGGAGGCGCTTGCCTATGCTTAAAGTCACCGATTTGCACGTCTCCTATGGAGGCATTCATGCCCTCCAGGGGATTTCCCTTGAGGCCCCTGCCGGCAAGATCGTCACCCTCATCGGGGCCAACGGCGCGGGGAAAAGCAGCACGTTGCGGGCCATTGCCGGGTTGATCAAGTCCAAGACCGGCTCCATCACCTATGAGGGCGAGGAGCTGACCACCTTGGATCCGGCCGCCATCGTGCGTCGAGGCATTGCCCTTTCCCCGGAGGGGCGGCGCATCTTTCCCCACCTTTCGGTGCGCGAAAATCTGCTCTTGGGGGCCTATAGCCGCCGCGACAGTGCTGGTATTGCGCGGGACATGGAATGGGTCTTCGATCTCTTCCCGCGGCTTCGGGAGCGCAGCGAGCAAAAAGGGGGCACCCTTTCCGGAGGCGAGCAGCAAATGCTGGCGGTCGCTCGCGCTCTTATGAGCCGGCCGCAGGTGCTCATGCTCGACGAGCCGAGCTTGGGGCTTGCCCCGCTTTTAGTCAAAGACGTGTTCTCCATCATCGAGCGTATTAACGCCGAGGGCCGTACCGTGCTTTTGGTGGAACAGAACGCCTTTGCCGCCCTGAAAATCGCCCATTACGCCTACGTGCTGGAGACCGGCCGCATTACGCTCCATGGCACGGGCGAAGAACTTTTGGCTGACCAGCGCGTCATTCAGGCATATTTGGGAGGATAGCTGGCTGCGGCCGAGTACTCCAAAGCCCGGGACGTTCCCGGGCTTTGTGCTATCGTGAGGAGCGCTTGGCGCTGGTGCGTTTGTTTTTGTATTATTTTTATTGGTTTAGAGCTGCTTTGGCCTGATGCTTATCGATAATTGAGTATTGAACGGCTTTGTGTATGGAGCGGAGGGCTGCGGCCCGATGGGAAACTTTGGGATCTTTCGAAGGAGGGGGCGCATGGCACGCGGTTTTCTCATAGTGATGGCCCTGGTCGTCTTGGGCGTGGGTGCTTCGAGCGCTGCTGCCGACACGGTGCGCATCGGCGTACATTTGCCGCTTTCCGGGCAAAACGCCTTTGGTGGACAGCTGGAGTTGGAAGGAGTGCGCCTGGCCCATGAAGAAGCCGGTGCAGTGCTCGGCAGGAAGGTGGAGCTCTTCGTGGTGGACAACAAGTCGGAAGAGGTCGCGGCGGCGAACGCGGTGAAGCACCTTATTGATACGGAGCATGTGCAGGCCATCATCGGCACCTACGGCTCTTCGCTCGCCATGGCCGGCGGTGAGGTGGCGGAGAGGGCCGGGGTCCCCCAAGTGGGCACCAGTTGTACCAATCCGTTGGTGACTCAGGGCAAGAAACATGTCTTCCGCGTGTGTTTTATCGATCCGTTCCAGGGCGCTGGCGCGGCGACGTATGCCATCAAAAAATTGGGCATGAAGAAGGCCGCGGTGCTGGTGAACGTGGCCAACGATTATTCTATGGGGTTGGGGAACTTCTTCAAACGTTCCTTTGTCAATCAAGGCGGAGAGATCGTTGCGGATCTCACGTATCAGTCCAGTGACCAGGATTTCACGGCCCATTTGATGTACGCCATCTCCAAGAATCCAGATGTACTCTTTATCCCGGCGTATTTTACCGAAGGGGCCGTCATCCTGAAACAGGCCAAGGCCTTGGGGGCAACCTTCAAGATCATGGGAGGGGACGCCATGGACAATCCTGAGGTTATTTCCATCGCTGGCCCGGCTGCAGAAGGCTTCATGCACACCACGTTTCCTTACGATCCGTCCATGGCGGATATGAATCCCGTGGCGCGGAAATTTACGGAAGACTGGAGGAAGAAGCATCCGGATCAGGAGCCCAACGTCAATGCTGCGTTGGGGTTCGATGCGTATATGCTGCTTCTCGATGCCATCCAGCGCGCTGGCTCCGTGGAGCCTGGTAAGATCAGCGCCGCGTTGGCCGAAACCCGGGGATTTTTGGGCGTAACCGGGATCACTACCATCAACGAAACCCACGATGCGGAAAAGCCCGTAGGCATCGCGGTGATTCAGGAGGGTAAGAGGGTCTATCTGGGCAGTATCCAGCCAGAGTTGTGATGGATCTCGCGGGCTGCCGAACCGGGGGATACCCCGGTTTTTTTATGGCGCGAGCCGTGGCGCTCGCCACACTATGAAAAAATCCCACGAGAGGTTGTCTCGTGGGATGGATTGTTGTGGCGTCCCCAAGGGGATTTGAACCCCTGTTATCGGCGTGAAAGGCCGGTGTCCTGGACCGAGCTAGACGATGGGGACGTTTGGCTGGGCGACTAGGATTCGAACCTAGATTGACGGAGTCAGAGTCCGCTGTCCTGCCGTTGAACGATCGCCCACAACGGAGAAAGCCATTTAGGGAGAAGGTGGATGTCTGTCAAGCAAAAAAACAGCCTGAGTCACGATTCTTTTTTACGGGATGCCATGGCGCGCAGCCGAGCCACGTAGGTGCGGTAGGCCCGCCCCACAGGAGAATCTTCAGGGAGCTGCAGCCCGCCGATGGGCGTAGGGCAAGGAGTTGGAGTCTTCGGGGGCGGCGGGGAGAGAAAGTTTTGATTGAGGGCTGTGCGGGAGCCTGGGAGTTCGAAGCGTACCTCTTGAAAATAGGGCTGCTCCAAGAGGGCGTTGGCCCGGTCGAGAAGGGCGGGACCGAGAAAGGATGCTTCTTGCAGAATGGCTGGGTGCTGTGCGCCGACGCGGAGCTCTCGGCCTTGATGCCCCAGGGGGACCAAGAGTTTTCCCAGCTCCGGTCCGGCGATTTCTTCCCAACGTTTCCAGAGCCCGGCAATGGCAAGCTCGAGCGCCGCCTCTTCGCTCAGGGCCGTGGCGATGATTTGCGAGGCGGATTGGAGGGCGCGGGTGCGGCGTTTGCTCCACATGATTTGTGCCTACGGGTTTGCCTTTGTCCTGACAAGGGGGCTTGTTTTGCGATGGGGCCTGGGGCATAGGGGAGACTGTCTTCAGGCAAAAACACACAACAACCACTTCACGATAAGGAGTCCTTTATGCTTTCCAAAGAAGAACGCCGTGCTAAAGTCATCGATGCCCTCAATCAGGCCCGGGGTATGGAACTCTACGCCATTACCCAGTACATGAACCAGCATTATGGTCTAGACGCCATGGATTATGGGGAACTGGCCGCCAAGGTGAAGCTCATCGCCATCGACGAGATGCGGCATGCGGAGATGTTCGCCGAGCGCATCAAGGAGTTGGGGGGAGAGCCCACCACCGATCCGCTGGGAAGTCTCAAGAAAGGACAAGGCGTGCGGGAGATCTTTCCCTTTGACGCCACCTTGGAGGACGACACCATCGATCAGTACAACCAGTTTGTCCTGGTGTGCCGGGAATGCGGCGACAGTGTGAGCCTCAAACTCTTTGAGACCATTATCGAGGAGGAGCAGGCGCACATGAACTACTTCGACAACGTCGGCAACCACATCGCCACTCTCGGCGATACCTATCTTTCCAAGATTGCCGGGACTTCGGCGTCCACGGGGCCGGCGACCAAGGGGTTTGTTTTGGGAGGTTCTGCAGGCGCGTAACGGAAAAAGAAGGGCCTTATGGCGGCAAACGTATCTCGGGAGTCGGCGGCATTTATCACCTCGAAAGATACGCTCGAAGGGGTGTACCCAGGGCTCATCCTGGGCATCAATGCCTGTCGTTTGGGCATGGAGGCGTCGGTCTTTTATACCTTCATGGGGATCAATGTCATCCGGAAAGGCTGGATCGACAAGATCAAATTCCATCCCCCAGGGTTTATGGGGGCGATCCCAGGGATGGCAAGTGTTGCGACGTGGATGATGAAGCAAAAAATGGACGCGGCCAATATTCCGTCGGTTGAGGATCTTCAAGAGATGGCGCAGATGGAAGGGGTACGTTTTGTCGCTTGCCGTATGACGGTGGATATGATGGGGCTTTCTGAAGAGGATTTTATTGACGGTGTGACGATTATGACCGCGGAAGAGTTCCTCCGCTATGCTAAGGAGTGCAAAATTCTTCTCTATACGTGAGGGAAGATCTTTGGTGGAGGCAACGAACGCGGGCCGCTTCGATTTTTCGGAGCGGCCCGTATTTTTGGGATGCTGGATGGGTTACTGGGCGAGTTGTTGGTTGACGAAGTCCCAGTCGATGAGTTTGGCGATGAAATCCGCCAGATAGTCGCCGCGACGGTTTTGGTAGTCGAGGTAGTAGGCGTGCTCCCACACGTCCACGGTGAGCAGCGGCTTGATGCCGTGGGCAATGGGGGTGTCGGCATTGGCGGTCTTCATGATGGCCAGCTTGCCGTCTTTTTCCACCAGCCATGCCCAACCGCTGCCGAATTGGGTGAGTCCGGCCTCCTTGAAGGCCGCGGCGAAGGCCTCATAGCCCCCCAGGTCGCGTTCGATGCGTTCGGCAATGGGGCCGGTGGGCTTGCCCCCGCCGCCGGGTCTCATGCACTGCCAGTAGAAGGAGTGATTCCATACCTGCGCTGCATTGTTGAAGATGCCCGCACGGCTGGCGTCCCCTGCCGTGGCTCGAATGATCTCTTCCAAGGTCTTGTTCTCGAGCTCGGTGCCCGCGATGAGCTTGTTGGTGTTGTCCACGTATGCTTGGTGGTGTTTGCCGTGATGGAAGTCCAGCGTCTTGGCGCTGATGGTGGGAATCAAGGCTTCTTTGCCGTAAGGCAGGTCAGGCAAGACGAAGAGCATGGGAGCCTCCTAAGGAAGATGAGTTATGGAAAACGATTCTATTGTGGACAATCGTCGGGATCTGTCAAGAGAGTGGAAGACAAAAAACGCCCCGTTGCAGAGTGCTCCGGGGCGCGTACGTGTTTTGAGGAGCGTGCTTAGGAAGGAATGAGGGTTGCGGCGTGCTGCAGGCGCTCCAGCACGCGGTCTTTGCCCAACACCGCCATGGTTTCGAAGAGCCCGGGGCTGACGGTGCCGCCGGTAAGCGCCACGCGTAGGGGCTGGGCAATGGCCTTGAAGGGTTTGCTCACGGCATTGAGGTAGGCCCCTACGGCTGCTTCCAGGGCGGGAACGGAGAAGTCCGTGATCCCGGCCAAGACCTCCCGCAGCGCCGTCAAATGCTGGCGCGCTTCGGCGCCGAGGTGGGTTTCCACGGCCTTGGCGTCATAGGTGAGGTCTACGGTGGGCACGAAAAAGAAGGTCGCGGCCTCTGCCATCTCCCGCAAGGTCTTGGCCCGGGATTGGTAGAGCGGCACCACCTGGCGCACCAAGTCCTCGTCCGGGGCGCATCCCAGCATAGGGGTGAGGAGCTCCGCCACCAGCGGCGCCAGGCGTTCCGGCGAGCTGGTCTTGATGTAGTGGCTGTTGACCCAGGTGAGCTTGTGCATGTCGAAGACCGAAGGGGAACGGCCGAGTCCTTCCACGGAAAACTTTTCCAGGAGTTCTTCCAGAGAGAAGATTTCGTCGTCTCCGTGCGCCCAACCGAGGCGTGCCAGATAATTGACCATGGCCTCGGGGAGAAATCCCATCTCCTTGTAGGCCATGACGGACATGGCCCCGTGGCGTTTACTGAGTTTTTTCTTGTCCGGCCCTAAGATCATGGGCACGTGGCCGAAGCGAGGCAAAGGATAGCCGAGGGCTTCGTAGAGGAGGATCTGCTTGGGGGTGTTGCTCTGATGGTCATCGCCGCGCAGCACGTGGGTGACCCCCATGAGCGCATCGTCCACCACGACGGCCAACTGGTAGATGGGGGAGCCGTCGGCGCGGCGGATGATGAAGTCGTCGAGCTCCTGGACGTCCCAGGCAATGGTGCCCTTGACCATGTCGTCGAACACGATCTTGCCGGTTTGCGGGGTCTTGAAGCGCACCACCCGGCCTGGGCCCGGGCCCAAATTGCGCTCCCGGCAACGACCGTCATACTTGGGCTTGAGCCCCGCCGCCCGGGCGCGTTCGCGCATGGCGTCCACCTCCTCCGGGGAACAGTCGCAGTAGTAGGCATGGCCGGATGCCAAGAGCTTCTCCACGTGGTCGTTGTAAATGGCGGTGCGCTCGCTTTGCAGGTAGGGACCTTCGTCCCAGGCAAGGCCGAGCCAGCGCATGCCGTCGAGGATGGCCTGGGTCATCTCCGGGGTGGAACGGGCCTGATCCGTGTCCTCAATGCGCAGGATGAAGCGTCCGCCGTGCTTGCGGGCAAGCAGGAAGTTGAACAGGGCGGTGCGGGCGCCGCCGATGTGCAGGTAGCCCGTGGGGCTGGGGGGAAAACGGGTGACGATGGACATGGTTCCTCCGGGGCGAAAAAAATCGGCCCTGGTTAGGCAGGGCCGAGGAGTGTGTCAATCTTCGCCATTCGCAAGTGCTGCCAGGAGTTTTTCCGGGTCGCGGCGTTCGGGCACCGTGACATGGGGAATACGTCCTTCGTTCCAGTCTTGGGAAACATAGAGTCCGCAATAACATGCCCCGTATTCCGCTACATCAGGTTCACGGTACACGCATGGACACAAAATATCCCGATCAAGATCGAGCTTTCCCGAAGCAAGCCGGCATGGGCAAGCCATGTACCCATAGCGTTCTTTATTGACCAAAAGGCTCTCCAAGAGGTCCATGGTCATTTGCATATCTTTATTGAAGAAATATCCTTTGGGCTCTTGGATCGATTTGAGCTTTTCGTACAGTTCTTTGGTGGTCATAAGTTACGCAATGCCTCCTCGATTTCTTTCTCTTTGAAGCCAATGATGGCTTCTCCGTTGATCAAGATTGTCGGGAAAGAGAGCTTGGGGTTGATCGTTTTGATGTGCTCTACCATGGCTTTACGTTCATCACCGGTCAATTTGTCGACAAAGATGCAGTCATAGGTGACGCCGCAGCGATCCAGGAATTCTTTGGTGTGCTTGCAATGGATGCAGGTGCTGAGGGCGTAGAGGGTTATGGGGGCTGGTTGCGACATGGTTTCCTCCTTGCGTCTGGGATGGGGCTGGTATAGCCCCCGAGCCGGTGTTTGGGTAGTCTATTTGTGTGTGGGCGTCCATGCCCGGTAAGGAGAACACTATGCGCCAGGATTTTTTGGTTTTTGGATCGCCGCGCATTGAAGCCGATGAGATGGAGGCGGTCCTTGCATGCCTCAAGTCCGGCTGGATTGGCACCGGTCCGCAGGTGGCGGCCTTTGAGGCTGAGTTTGCGGCCTACAAGGAGGCCCCCCATGCGGTGGCGGTCAATTCCTGCACCGCGGCGTTGCACCTGGCGCTCCTTGCCGCGGATCTCGCCCCTGGGGACGAGGTCATCACCACGGCCATGACCTTTTGCGCCACGGTGAACGCCATCATCCATGCCGGCGCCACCCCAGTGGTCGTGGACGTGGATCCTGCCACCGGCAACATGGACCCGGAGGCGGTGGCTGCGGCCATCACCCCGCGCACCCGTGCGCTCCTCCCGGTGCACTTTGCAGGCCGCGCCTGCCCCATGGAACCCCTCCTGCAGCTTGCCCAGCGGCACGATCTCACCGTTATTGAGGACTGCGCCCACGCCATCGAGACCGAGTACCATGGCCGTAAGGCCGGCACCATGGGGCAGTTTGGCTGCTTCAGTTTTTACGTCACCAAAAACGTGGTGACCGGCGAGGGGGGCATGGTCATTACCGCGGACCCAAAGGCCGCGGCCCGCATCAAGGTGCTCGCCCTGCACGGCATGAGCGCCGATGCCTGGAAACGTTTTGGTGACGACGGCTACAAGCATTACTACGTCACCGAGGCGGGTTTCAAATACAATATGATGGACATTCAGGCCGCCATGGGTCGCATTCAGCTCTCCAAGGTGGAGCGTTATTGGCAGCGACGCGGGGAGATCTGGCAGCGCTACATGGAGGCCTTTGCGGACTTACCCATCGATCTCCCGGCGCCGTTGGAGCCGGATCAGCGGCATGGCCTGCATCTCTTTACCATCGGCGTGGATGAGGCACGCTGCGGCATTGCTCGGGACGAGTTTTTGGGCGCCATGCGGCGGCAGAATATCGGGGTGGGCGTGCATTACCTCTGTATCCCCGAGCATCCCTACTATCAGCAGCGCTTTGGTTGGAGTCCAGACATGGTCCCCAACGCCCGTGACATGGGACGGCGTACGGTGAGCCTCCCGCTTTCGGCAAAGCTTACGGATGCAGACGTGGACGACGTCATCGCGGCGGTGCGCGGGATCCTGGCGGAGGCAGCGCATGGCGGCGTTTGACGGCCGCCGCATGGAGGTCGCTCTCAGGTGATGGATGTTTCCTCGTGGGATGCGGCCCTGCGCACCGTGGCTTGGCCGAGTGTCAAACTGGTGGCGGCGGTGGCGGTTGGGGTCTTGGTGGGCAATCTCATCGAGGCCTCGCCGTGGTCGCGCTGGCTTGCCCGCATGGCCCGGCCTGTGGCCCGGATGGGGCGGTTTTGCGATGTCTCTGCGGCCAGCTTTGCCGTGGCCTTCGTCTCCGGCTACACGGCCAATACCATGCTCGCCTCGGCCTACGAGGAAGGCCGCATCAGTCGGCGTGAGCTCATCTTGTCCAATCTGTTCAATAGTTTGCCTACGTATTTTCTCCATCTGCCAAGCATGGTCTTTATGACCGTGCCGCTCATTGGTCGTGCCGCGGTAGTGTATCTGTCCATCACCGTGGGGGCGGCGCTGCTGCGCACATGCGGCGTTTTGGGCGTGGCGCGGCTGCTTTTGGGTGGTCTTGGCCGGTGCTGTCTGGAGGAGACGGCGTTGCCGCCTGCGCCGCAGGATCTCGCCGGCGTGCTGCGCGCGGCATGGAAGCGCTTTCGGCGGCGCATCGGCAAGATCGTGGCCATCACTGTCCCGGTGTACCTGGCCTTTCAGGGGCTGCATGCCTCGGGCGCCTTTCATTGGCTGGAGTCCCGGATTGTGGAATACCTCGGCAGCGCCTTGATCCCTCCCCAAGCCATGAGCGTCGTGCTGTTCCAGCTGGCCGCGGAGTTTTCCGCGGGCATGGCCGCTGCCGGCGCCCTCCTCGACGCCGCGGCCCTGCCCGAGCGTCAAGTGGTGCTCGCCCTGGTGGTGGGCAACATCGTCTCTTCGCCCATGCGCGCCTTTCGGCATCAGTTCCCGTACTATGCGGGGATTTTTGCGCCGCGCCTGGCGCTGGAGCTCATTACCGCCAGTCAGGCCTTTCGGGTGCTTAGCCTCGTGCTCTGCGGCGGCATCTATGCCTGGCTGACGGCCTAGTGCTGTGGGGTGTCCACGGCGACGAGCTCTAGATTCCCCCACGCGCCGAGCATCTCTCCGCAGCGCACCAGGACCCCGTCAATACCGATCTGCTCCCACGCTTGCGCCAGGGCGAGGGCTCGTTCCACGTGGCGGGGGCTGTGCACCCGGTTGGCCAGGGCCGTGGCCGCGGCATCGGCCAGGGCGGCGTCGGCGGCGCGCACCACCACCAAGTCCGCGTCTCCAAAGCTCAGGGAATGGCCGATACGCGCTGATGAAGCACACAGAGCGCAGGGGAAGTCGTGGGGCGCGAGCCGCAAGCCGAGACGCATCCCGGCGGCAGGATCGTCGAGGATGCCCACCACCCGCTCGGTGCGGGAGATGAGGTAGTTGTCGCCGCCGTTTTCCACGAGCACTTCAGGGCTTTCCCGGTGCAGGGCCTCGGCCACGGCCTGGGCGATGGCTCCGGCCACGGCGGCCATGGGCCCCACGCCCGTGGCTTCGGCGGCGTGGTACATGCGCCTGACGATGGCTGGGGCGCGTTGGGGGCAGGGCAGCGGGGTGAGGGCGGAATAGAACTCCGGGTGGAGCTCCGCCCAAGCTTGGATCTGGCCGCGTAGGCGGCGGACTTCGGTGGCCGCCATGGCCGAGAGGTCCTGGTGGGCGGCGATCCAGAGGTCCGACTCTTCGATGACCACTTGGAAGGTGGTGAGGTCGGGGGTACGGGCGCGGTAATTGCGGATCCAGAAATTTGATTTCATGCAAGAGCTTGGGGAATGCGTTCCAGAAGAAAGCGTAGGGTGGTTTGGGCATCCATGGGCCGACCGAAGTAGTAGCCTTGCGCCAGGGGACACCCCAATTGGTGGAGGGCGTCCAGTTGCGCTCGCGTTTCCACGCCTTCGGCCACGGTGGTGAGGCGCAGCACTTGGCCCAGCCCCAAGATGACCCGCACGATTTCCAGATTGGAAGGATTTTCCAGCATGGAGTTCACGAAGGAGCGGTCGATCTTCAGGGTGTCCACCGGCAGGCGGCGCAGGTAGGACAAGGAAGAATATCCGGTGCCGAAGTCGTCCATGCATACGCCGACACCTTCCTGGCGCAGGCGGTGGAGCTTGTGGCTTGCCTGCTCGATGTGTCGCATGATGGCCGTCTCGGTGATTTCGAGCTTGAGGCAGGACGGCGGCATGTGGGCCTCGCGCAGGCTGGTGAGCACCGTGGTCACGAGATTGGGGTGGGCGAGATCCTGGGCCGAGAGGTTGAGAGACAGGAAGAGGGTCGCCAGTTGCGGATGCTGCTTGCGCCAGGAAGCAAAGATGCGGCAGCTGTTTTTGAGCATCCATTGGGTCAGTTGGGTGATGAGGTTGGCCTTTTCCGCCAGGGGGACGAAGGTGGCGGGTGAGACTGGCCCCAACCGGGGATGCTGCCAGCGCACCAGTCCTTCGAGGCCGACCACCCGTCCGTCAGCGACCTGGACAATGGGCTGGAAGTGGATGGAGAGCCCATCGCTTTCAATGGCGTGGCGCAGGTCGCCTTCCATGTGAATATTCTGCATCACTTGGGCGTACATGCGCCGGGTAAAGACCTTGAATCGGTTTTTGCCCGCGTTTTTCGCATGGTACATGGCGATATCCGCATCGCGCAGGACTTCGTCGGCCGAGGTGTAGCCGTCGGTATTGAGGACGACACCGATGGAGGTGGCGGGCTGGTAGGCATGCCCTTCCAGATCCACAGACTGGTTCATGGAGCGGAGGATGCGTCGGATGACCGGCACGGCATCCCGGGGAGACGAGATGTCCGCAAGCAGGATGGCGAATTCGTCGCCGCCCAGGCGTGCCACGGTATCGCCGGTGCGCACCGCTTGGGCGAGAACCCGGGCGATGTGTTCCAACAAGGTATCTCCCGCGGCGTGGCCGAGCGTGTCATTGACGCGCTTGAAGTCGTCGAGATCGAGCATCATGGCCGCGAAGCGTCGTTTGCGGCGGGCGAGGGCTTGGCTGAGGCGGTCGAGGAATAAGGTGCGATTGGGCAGGCCCGTGAGCTGGTCATGCAGGGCCTGGTAGGCCAGTTCTTCTTCGTAGCGTTTGCGCTGGGAGATGTCTTGGTAGAGGAAGAAGGCCCCGGCCACCCGGCCGGCCACGAGATAGGGGTAGCCCAAAATGGCCACGTCGATGCTGTGCCCCATACGGTGACGACGGGAGGTTTCCACGTGCACATTGGCCCCTGCCAAAACCCGCTGCACGAGGGAGGCGTGCTGCGCTTGACTGGCCTCGTCCACAAGCACGTCAAAGGCGTTGGGGATGTCCTGGGCCTTGAGACCGAAGAGATGGGAAAACGCGGCGTTGGCGGACTGCGGTCGGCCTTTGGGATCCACCACGAGGATGCCGAGCGGCGCATTGTCGAAGAGCTGCTGAAACTTGTCCTGGGTGGCGGCCAATTGTTCCTGGAGCTGTGCGTGCGCTGCGGCCAGGGCCAATTGGTCCGCCACTTGGTCCAGGAGCCCGCCAGCAGCCAGCAGCCGGCCTGCTTGGGACAGGCACAGGGCCACTGCGCCGGAGAATTGTGCCGTCGCCGGCAGGGGGGCGGCCATGACCCAGCCGTCGGCAAGCAGCGCTGCGTCCGTGCTGCGGCCGAGAAACTCCGCCTGGTCCATGGCAGCCTTTGCCCGCTGGGCGAATCCGCTGTGGGCGCCCTGGCAGAAGAAGCGTTCGCCTTCGTTTTGGGGGCGCAGACGCAGCGCCACGTCGGTGACCGGAAGAAGCCGGGAGAGCACTGCGGCCGCAGCTTGCGGCAGGGCGTCCATGCTGGAGAGGTTCGTGGTGTTCCGTGCGAGCTCATAGAGGATCCGGGCGCGCACGACGTCGCGCTTATGGCTCGTGATATCGCGGACGGTTTCGATGGCCCCGGCCACCTGGCCTGAGGAGTCCCGCAAGACGATGGCGTGCGCCCACACGAAGGCGCCGGATCCTTGGCGCAGGGCAGGGGCGAAGGCTTCGGTGGTGAGCGCGTCCTCGTCTTCGTGGAGTTCCGGGTACTGGCGGCGTTCGGGCAGGCTGGGGTCCAGGAGCACGTCCACGAGCATGGGACGTGCATAGCCATAGAAGGGGACAGCGTAGCACCGTCCTGCCTTGCCGAGGATCTCCACCGCCGGCACCCGGGTGATGGCCTCCATGGCCCGGTTCCAGGCCTGCACCCGGCCTTCGTGATCGATGACCATGGTGGGGTCGGGGAGAAATTCGATGATACGGGTGAGTCGCTTTTGCGCTTCGCCGAGGCGGCTGCTCTGTTCGGCCAGCTCCTGAGTGGCCAGACGCAATGCCTGGGCCTGGAGGGCGATCTCTTCTTCCAAGTGGGAGTAGGCGGTGCTGACAGCCTCGGTGAGGGGGGCAAGTTTGGGGTCCAGGGCGTCTGGTGAGAGGCCGAGGTCGCGGAATTGGCGGATGAGGAGGCGGTGCATCAGCGTGGGCGTAGGGCCGTGAGGCAGATGGTTTGATTGCGGAAGGAGCAGGGCGCGGCGGCGATCTCTCCGTAGGAATACCAGCCTGCCATGGGGATGCCCAGCGTGGCGGCTACTTCGGCGGGCTCGTCCTCGGCCAGGGGACCGAGGACGTGGCGCCGCGCCACACAGCTCACCATGAGGGCCGCAGCGGAGCCTTGCGGAATTTGCGCTGCCGCGGTGCGCGCTGCGTTCAGGACGTCCACCATGGAGGCATGCATAAGTTGTACTGTGCTGCCTTCGGGGATGGCGGTGGTGAAGAGGAGGCCATGGCGTTGATGATCTACGGCGATAAGACTGCGCAGGACAGGGGCTTCGCCCGGTGCGGATACCAGCAGGGGAAAATGGTGTCCGCTGGCAGGCAGGTCTGCCGCATGGGGGCCGAGGTAGCGGGCGTAGAGGGTGAGCGCCGGCTCGTCGTCCAACTCAAGGATGAGTCTTCCTTCGGCTGCGGTGACCGTGCGTGGCGGCCCCATGGCATGCCAGCCGCACCCGGTGGCGGAGACTGCCTCTAGTTGTGGCGGCAGGGCCATGGCCACCAGGCCGTCGGTGAGGATTTCCGTGTCATGGAGCAGGACGGTGCGCTGAAAGCGCTCGCCATCTGCAGCCATGCCGCCGGTGATGATGGCGTGGGGGAGCGCCTCGGAGAGGGCGCGGGTGAGGCGTTCGCCGTCGAGGTGGAGTCCTTCGGCCATGATGATGATCGGGCCGGTGGGGGCCGGGCCCAGGGTGTCGGCCAGATCTCGGGCCAGGGTCCATTCCGAAGCCAGCCCTCGAGCTCGGATGCGGAGCGCGCGGGCTTTTTCAGGTAAAAACCAGAAGGCCGCCAGGATCCCTTGGCTGTGCAGGCGGCCTGCCTCGACGATGCCTGCGGTGGAGCATCCTTGGATCGGGACGCCAGGGTAGCGCCGCCGCAGGGCGGCTGCGGCATCTTGGACGGCGGCGTCCGACATCTCGGCCCACCAGAGCAGGATGCCGGAAGGGATGTCGTGGGGCAAGTCGCGCCAATCTGCGGAAGGGGTATGGCGAGTGCGGAGCATCAGTCTTGCCAGCGGGCGCGGATGGCGCGGATTTCCTCGATGTGCTGGAAAAAGGCGTCGACGACGGCCGGATCGAAGTGGGTGCCTCGACCTTCGGCGATGATGGCCAGACAGCGGTCTTCGGGAAAAGCGGGCTTGTAGGGCCGCTCGCTGGAGAGGGCGTCGTAGACGTCCACCAAGGCCACGATACGGGCCTCCATGGGGATTTGTTCGCCCTTGAGGCCCAAGGGGTAGCCGGTGCCGTCCCAGCGTTCGTGGTGCAGCAGAGCGAGAATGCGCGCCAGGTGCAAGAGCTCGTTGTCGTCGGGGTCGGTCTCGTCGAAGTGCAGGCAACGCTTCCGAGCTTCGTCGCGGCTTTTCAAGCTGGAGAGGATCTCACAGCCGTAGAGGCAGTGGCGCTGCATGATGGCCCATTCTTCGGGGTCGAGTTTGCCGGGTTTGAGGAGGACGGCGTCCGGGATGCCGATCTTGCCGATATCGTGCAGTGGGGCGCAGTCGCGCAGCATCAGGCAGCGCTCCTCGGAAAGCCCCATGGCCCGACCGAGGACCGCGCTGATTTCGCCCACGCGCATGACGTGGTTGCCGGTTTCGTTGTCCTTGTATTCCGCAGCGCGGCTGAGTCGCTGCATGATTTGGCGCCGGGTGCGTTCCAGCTCGTGGGTGCGCTGGGCCACGAGTTCTTCCAGGTGCTCTTGATGGCGGCGGTTCTCCCGCAGGAGCGCGGCCCGCTCCATGACCTTGTCCAAGGTGTAGAGCAGCAGGTCGAAGTTCCGGATGGGCTTGGTGATGTAGTCCCAAGCGCCAAGCCGTACCGCCCGCAGGGCTTCTTCCACCACCCCGACTCCGGAGATGACCACAGTAGGCATTTCGGGGTGGTTTTGGCGTGCGGCCTCGATCACGGCATATCCATCCACCACGGGCATATTGAGGTCCACCAACGCCACGTCCACCGGTGTGGCGGCGAGGATCTCCAAGGCCAGTTGGCCGTTTTCCGCTTCCAGCACCTGGTGGTCCAAATCTTCCAAGTAGGCGCGCACGGAACGGCGCAAGGCGGGTTCGTCGTCTACGACGAGGACGCGCATGCAACCTCCTTTGACGGTGTGGGCTCGGGGGTGGGGAGTTCGAGGAAGAATACCGCACCGTGGCCGGGTTCGGATTCGGCCCAGAGCCGGCCGCTGTGGTTTTGGGCAATGAAATAGGATACGGCCAAACCGAGTCCCGTGCCGTGGCCCGGGGGTTTGGTGGTGAAAAACGGCTCGAAGATGTGCGGCAGGACTTCCGCAGGGATGCCGGGGCCGTTGTCGGCGATGCGGATGCGCACCATCCCTTGGTGGTGGCGGGTGGTGATGCGGATGCGTGGGCCTTCGGCTGGCGGGGCCTCGTGCAGGGCGTGGGCTGCGTTGCGCAGCAGGTTGAGAAAGATCTGCTCGATCTCCGTTTGCGCGACGAACACCGGGGGCAGTGTCGGGGCATAGTCGCGCTCGATGGTGATCCGCCGGAAGTCGTAGTGCTTTTTGAGATCGTAGTCCTTGCTGGCCAGGGAAATGGCGGTCTCCAGCATGTCGTGCACAGCGCATATGGTCCGACGGGACTCACTTTTGCGCCCGAAATCGAGCATGGTGCGGACGATGCCTGCCGCTCGGCCGCCAGCGTCGCGGATGTCGGCCAGAAAATTCGGGATTCCTCGGGCCGTGACATAGCGGTGCACGTCCTCCAGCGTCACGCCGAGCTCTTCGGCCACCTGCCGGTTCTTGGGAAAATCCGGGCGCAGCCGCAGCTCGGCGTTTTGGGCGTTCTGCAGAATGATCCCCAGAGGATTGTTGATCTCATGGGCAATGCCCGCGGCAATGCCGCCCAAAGAGAGCATTTTTTCCGTTTGCACCAGAAGTTCCTGAATGCGGTGGTGTTCGGTCATGTCGCGCAGGGCAAGCAGCATATGCGTTTCGCCGTGGAGCACAAGAGGGCGGGCGGTGATGGCAAGCGGCATGGGGGTGGCGTCGGCGCGCATGCCTTGGGCGTCGCGGCGGACGGTTTCGCCTTTTTCAAAGACTGCAGCGTAGAGGGATGCGCGCAGCTCCGGGGCAAGCAGGGGGACGGCCTCCAGCGATGGAGGCAGGGGGGCCTCATGGGCCACCATCTGGGCGAAGGCCGCGTTGGCGTGGAGAATGTTCTTTTGTCCATCCACCAAGGCGAGTGCTTCGGGGGAAAGGTGGAAGACGGCGGTAAAGAGGCGCAGCGCGTCTTCGCGCTCTTGGTGGGTGAGGCGCTGTGCCGTGACGTCGCGAAAAAAGATGCCCGCCAGATCCGTGCCCACGGGAAAGACGATCAGGGTGTAGAAACGCTCGTGGTTCAGGCGGTTGATGTAGGGAAAATCCTCTTCGATGTGTGGGATGTTCTGGTCGAGGACCATGTGGAGGATTTGGGGAAGTCGGGTGCTCCCCAGGCGCGGAAAGACGTCGAGAAGGGAACGGCCGACCATGGTGTGGATGTCCGCTCCCATGGTTTCGATGGTAGCGGGATTGGCGTCTTCGATGAGGAAATCTCCGCCCTTTGTGCGGCGGAAGAGGCCGAAGGCCAAGGGCACGTGTTCCAGGACGGCCTGGAGACGCAATTTGCTGCGCATGAGCTGCTGTCGGGTTTCTTCCTGGTCGTGGATATCCAGGTGGACGCCCACCACGCGGGTGGGCGTGCCGGCGGCGTCACGCGTGAGGGCTTGGGCGAAGCTCAAGATCCAGCGCCAGGAACCGTCGGCCGTGCGCATGCGGAAGCGGGCGGTAAAGCGGGACTGCTGGGGATCTTCGAGAAAGCGGACGAAGTTGGCCTCTGCTTGGGGGAGATCATCGGGGTGGACGAGCTTTCTCCACAGGCCATAGCCTCCGGCCGCATCTTCCGGAGGCGTGTAGCCGAGCATGCGGTACCAGTTTTCGGAATGGAATTCGGCCCCGGAGCGGGTGTCGTGCTCCCAGATTCCGGCCCCGGTGGCCTCCAGGGCGATTTCCAGGCGTCGCAGCGCGGACTGCTTCTGGGTGTGGGCGGATTCCAGCTCCCGCATGCGGGCGCGCAGCCGCCGGGTCAGCAAGAAGGCGGCGGCCGCGAGGGTGCCCAGCAGTGCCGCGCCCACCGCCGCAGCGAGGACGAGGGCGCGGCGTACGGCAGGGTCCATGGGCTGTTCGGCAGGAAGCCAGCGCTGCCGCAGCGTCTCCCATTCCTCCGGGGAAATGGATGCCAGCGTCTTGTCGAGGATGCTTGCCAGCAGCGGTGCGTCTCGGCGGGTGGCGAGGCCGAGGTTTTCCGTGTCTTTCAAAAGCTGCGTCACCCGCAGGGTGGTCATGCCGAGGCGGTGGAGAATGGAGGCCGCCACCACGGTGTTGTGGATGGCGGCGTCGGCCTCTCCAAAGGCCACTTGCATGAGCGCCTCGGCGATGGTGTCCACTTCGGTGAAGCGGGCATGGTCGGGGTAGTCGTGGCGGATTTTTTCCGACGCGGCATAGTTGCGGATCAAGACGATGGTGCGGCCCCGTAAGGATTCCATGTCGGACCAGGGGCTTTCCTTGCGCACGACGATTCCTAGGGGCAGGAAGAGATAGGGCTTGGTGAAGAGGAGAAATTGCGTGCGCTCCGGGGTGTAGGCGACGCTGGTGACGATGTCTGCCTCACCCTGACGCATCCATTCCAGGGCCTGGGTCCAGGTGGCCGGGGCCACGAAGCGCAGGTGCACCCCGATGCGCTGCTCCACAAGCTCCATGAGACCACGGGTGAACCCCTGCAATTCTCCGTTTTCCAGATATTCGAAGGGCGGATAATCGCGGTCGAAGATCACGGTGAGGGTGGGGTGCTGCAGTAGATAGGCCTGCTCTTCGGCGGTCAAGGAAAGCTTTTGCCCCCAGCACAGAGCAGGGGCAAGCAGGCCCAGAAGGACGAGGAGGGTGATGAAACGCATGACTATTGAGGGGCACAGACCGCCACATTGGCGGCGATGGAGCAGTTGATGGTCACACCGTCGTAGTCGTGCAGGCATGGCACCGAGAGGGTGGTGGTGCCGTTGGCGACATAGATGGAGACGGTGCAGTTCAGGAGGTTTCCGCTCATGTTGGAGCAGGTGTAGTTTTGGATGCCATCGATGGCCTCTTGGCTGGCCGCCAGCATCATGCAGGAGCGCAGGTCGCTTTGCGCCCGGGCGAGCGCCCCTTGAATGCGGTATTTGACCAGTTGCGGGATGGCAATGGCTGCGAGGATGCCCACGATGGCGACCGCCACAAGAAGTTCCACCAGCGTAAATCCTGCCTGACGCATACGGCCTCCTTGGTTTGTATCCCTATGCCACAAGGCGGGGTGCAAGGCCAGCAGTTTTCGGCGGACGGCGGTTTGCCTGTCAGGAAGATCATGGCCGTAGTTGCGCGGTGATGGTGCCAAGAAGCATGAGACTGCAGCCGAGCATAGCCCGAAGGGACATGGTTTCTCCCAAAATAGCCCAGCCGCCCAGGGCGGCGAACACTGCCTCCAGGCTCAGGATGATGGCTGCCGGTGCCGGTCTCGCGTGGCGCTGGGCGATGACCTGCAGGGTGTAGGCGACCCCCACGGATCCGAGGCCGCCGTAGAGGATAGGGACGATGCCCTGGCGGATCCCGCCCAGGGCGACGGTTTCGGTGGCGAGGGCCCCCGCCAAGCTGATGAGGCCGCAGGTGAGAAATTGGATGATGGAAAGGGCGACGGCTTCTCCAGCGCGAAGCCCCGTGCTGAACCTGCCGATGGCCAGTACGTGTACGGCCCAGAACACGGCGGAGAAAAGGACGAAGACATCACCGCGGTTCATGGAGAAACCTTCGGTAACGGAAAGCAGATACATGCCGGTGAGGGCCAAGCATGCCCCGGTCCAGGTGCCGAGCCCGGCGCGCTGGCCAAAAGGATAGCCCAGAACCGGCACCAACAGGACGTAGAGGCCGGTGATGAACCCTGCGTTGCCGGCGGTGGTCCAGCAGATGCCCAGTTGCTGGAGCCAGGCGCCGAGAAAGAGCACCACGCCGAGGACCATGCCGCGGCGAAGCATCCACAGAGCGGGCAGTGTCCGCTCTCCGAGACCCCAGGCCAAGGGGATGAGGGTGAGTCCGCCTAAAAGGAAGCGGATGCCGTTGAAAGTGAGCGGGCCCATGAAGTCCATGCCCATCCGTTGGGCAGTGAAGGCAAGGCCCCAGATGAGGGCGGTGAGACCGAGCAGAAGATTGGCGGTGGTTTCCTGACGACGCATGCGAACTCTCGTGGACGGAAAAACGGGGCGAGAGATCTCGCCCCGCTGTTGAGGGGATGGATGGGGGTCGCGCAAAAGGCGCGGCTAGCGCCGCCCGCCGCCGCGAGGCCGGCCGCCGCGGGGGGCGTGGCGTTCCACCGGGTCCGGAGTCTCTCCGGCGGCTTCTTGCAGGATGGCCTTGCGGCTGAGTTTGATGCGGCCCGAAGGTTCGATGTCGATGACCCGCACGCGGATGGCGTCGCCTTCGCGCACCACGTCCGTGACCGTTTGGACCCGGGCGCGGTCCAACTGAGAGATATGGCACAGGCCCTCCAGGCCGGGCAAAATCTCTACAAAGGCGCCGAAGTCCATGACCTTTTTGACGATGCCGTCGTAGTCGCGGCCCAGTTCCGCCTTCTGATCGTAGAAGAGCACCATTTCTCGGGCCTTGGCCAAGGTTGCTTGGTCCGGGGCGAAGATGCTCACCTTGCCGCAGTCGTCGATGTCGATGTCCGCCTGGGTGGCCTCGCAGATGGCCTTGATGTTCTTGCCGCCCGGGCCGATGAGCTCGCGGATCTTGTCCGGAGAGATGTGGACCGTATCCGTCTGGGGCGCAAAGCGGGAGAGCTCTCCCCGGGGGGCGGGCAGGACGTTGGCCATGGCGTCGAGGATGAAGATCCGCGCCTCGCGCGCCTGGGCCAAGGCCTTACGCATGACCTCCGCCGGGATGCCGGCGATCTTGATGTCCATCTGGATGGCGGTGACGCCGTCGCGGCTGCCGGCCACCTTGAAGTCCATGTCGCCGAGGTGGTCTTCGTCCCCGAGGATATCGGTGAGCACCAGATAGCGGTCGCCTTCCTTGATGAGTCCCATGGCGATGCCCGCCACCGGGGTGGTAATGGGCACGCCTGCATCCATGAGGGCGAGACAGCCGCCGCACACCGAGGCCATGGACGAGGAGCCGTTGGACTCCATGATGTCCGACACCAGGCGGATAGTGAAGGGAAAGGACTGCGGATCCGGCAGGATGGGCGTGAGTGCGCGCTCCGAGAGGGCGCCGTGCCCCACTTCGCGGCGGGAGGGGGCGCGCAGCGGCCGGGCCTCGCCCACGCAGTAAGGCGGGAAATTGTAGTGCATGAGGAAACGCTTGGCCACGTCGCCGCCCAGGGTTTCCAGCCGTTGCTCATCCCGGGAGCTTCCCAGGGTGCAGGTGCACAGCGCCTTGGTCTCGCCGCGGGCGAAGATGGCGGAGCCGTGGGTGCGGGGCAGGACGCCCACCTCCATGGTCAGGGGCCGTACGGTGGTCAGGTCCCGGCCGTCGATGCGGCGGCCTTCTTCGAGGATGCGGCGGCGCACCAATTCCTTCTCCAGGGCTTCCAAAACTTCGCCAACCCGCGCCAGTCGCTCCGGCGCTTCGGCAAAGCGTTCCCGCAGGGCGGCGAGGACCGCTTCTTTGACCGCGGCCTTGGCCTCCTTGCGGGCGAGCTTGGTCGGCACGCGCAGGGCCTCGTCCAGGGGGGCGACGGCCACTTCCCGTACTGCGGCCTCCAGCTCGGCGTCGTGGACCGGTTCCGGAACCACAAACTTGGCCCGGCCGCGCTCCTCGCGCAGGGACTCCTGGGCATCGAGAAAGGGGGCAAGCTGGCTGTGTCCCCAGGCGATAGCCTCGGCGAGCACGTCTTCGGGGATGAACTGCGCCCCGCCCTCCACCATGACCACGGCGTCCCGCGTGCCGGCCAGCACCAGGTTGAGAGGACTCGATTCCATCTCCTTGGTGGTGGGGTTGAGGATGAAGGCGCCGTCTTTTTGGCCGATGCGCACCGCAGCCATGGGGCCGGCAAAGGGAATGTCCGAGATGTGCAGCGCCGCCGAGGCCCCCAGCATGGCAAGGATGTCCGCCGGGTGTTCGCGATCCGACGAGATGACCGTGGCGATGACCTGAATCTCGTGATTGATGGTTTTGGGGAAAAGCGGCCGGATGGGGCGGTCCACCAGGCGGGAGATGAGGGTCTCGTGATCGCTGGGACGGCCGATCTCCCGGCGGAAATAGCTGCCCGGGATGCGGCCTGCAGCGTAGAGCATTTCCTGGTAGTTGCAGGTGAGCGGCAGGAAGTCCACGGTGCGGTCCATGGCCTGGTGGGTGGCGGTGACGAGCACGATGGTGTCGCCCCAGCGCACGGTGACTGCGCCGCTGGCCTGCAGGGCCAGGCGGCCGTGTTCGATGGTGATGGCTCCATCTGCCCACGAAATGGTGCGGGTGGTCGTGGAAAATCCAGACATGGGTATACTCCTCAAGGGGTTGGCCCTCCCCTTGCGGGTTTGGTGATGCGTGCAGAAAACGAACTTCGCTTCCTGGACAGCAACACGAAACCCTGGGGCGGGAGGGCAAAGGGCGGGGGAAGCCCCCGCCCGTGGTGGTTTACTTACGCAGGCCGAGCTTGGCGATGATGTCGCGGTAGCGCTGCACATCCTTGGAGCGCAGGTAGGAGAGCAGTTGCTTGCGCTGGCCGACCAGCTTCAAGAGGCCCACCCGGGAGTGATGGTCTTTGGGGTGGCTCTTGAAATGTTCGGTGAGGTACTCGATGCGCGCCGAAAGCAGGGCGATCTGGACCTCAGGGCTGCCGGTATCGGTTTCCGACTTTCCGAATTCCTTGACAATTTCCGCTTTTCGTTCCGGTGTCAGGACCACAGCGATCTCCTTATATTGGGTTAGGGTGATGGACCATGGAACCGGGCCTACCATAGGCCGCGAAGCACGCGCCATACCACTGTCTTCCCGTGGATCTTGGCTTGCATGAGGGCCAGGGCCGCGCCGCTGGAGTCCAGCATGAGGGCCTTGTCCCCCGGGGCCGCGGTGACGCCGGGAAACATTCCGGCAGGCAGCATTTGCCCTTGGCGCACCATGGATGCTTGCGCCTCGGTGGCGATGAGGCGCGGCCAATGGGGCAATGCCTCGGCCAACGGGATGACCAGGCGGCCGAGGTCATCCCCTGCAGCGAGGATTTCCTCCAAGCTCAAGGCCTGATCCAGGGTGAAGGGATGGCATGCCTCGCGTTCCAGTTCCTCGAGCACGGCGCCGCACCCAAGCCGCATCCCCAGGCTGTGGGCCAGGGACCGAACATAGGTGCCGGTAGAGCACGTGACTCGAAATTCCACCCGCGGCAGGTCCACGCGCAGGACCTGGGCGGAAAAAACGGTAATGGGTTTCGTCTTGGCTGGCGGGGTAATGCCTTGGCGTACCAAGAGGTATCCTGGCTTGCCGCCGTGTTTGGCCGCGGATACGGGCGGCACCTCCTGCTCGGTGAGTTCGGTCCAGGAGAGGATGAGGCGGCGCACGCTATCGGGTTCGATGTGTTGCCACGGCGCCTCGGACGTCACCGAGCCCTCGCGGTCGTAGGTATCGGTGGTCAGACCAAGGCGCAAGACCCCGCGGTAGACCTTGGTGCCGGTGTTGAGGTGTTCGGCGAGCTTCGTCCCATGGCCGAGGAGCACCACCAGGACGCCGGTGGCCATGGGATCGAGAGTGCCCGCATGGCCGATTTTGCGTTGTCCCAGGCGCTTGATGCGGTTGGTGACCTGGGCCGACGTGAGCCCTGGGGGTTTGGCTACGATCAGGATACCGTGCTGCTGCATGCCTCCTCCAATTCCGCGGTGATTGCGGGGATGAGGGTGCCGATGGCCTCCTCCATGTCCGTGGTGATGAGATTGCCGCCGGCAGCGTTGCGATGGCCGCCGCCGCCAAAGCGTGTGGCCACGGTTTGCACGTTGATCTCGCCCTTGGAGCGCAGGGAAAATTTGATCCGGTCCCGTTCTTCCCGCAGACTCACGGACACCAGGACGCCGCGGATGGCGAGCCCTTCGTTGACGAGTCCTTCGGTGTCTTCCGGCCCGGTGCCGGTGCGGGAAAAAAGCTCTTGGGTGAACTGGAAGAGGCAGATACGGCCGTCGGCGAAGAGCTGGGCCTTTTGCATCACTTCCCCGCGCATCTGGACTTGCGCCAAGGAGCCGGTGGAGTGTTTGCGCTCGTAGAACGGACCGGGTTTGAGGCCTTGACGCAGGATTTCCGCAGCCATTTCCAGCGTTTGGGGGCGGGTATTGTTGTAGCAAAAATCCCCGGTGTCGGCGGTCAGCGCCAAATACAGGGCCTCGCCCAAGGGGCCGGCAAAGGGGATGCCAAAGACCCGGGCGAGCATGCCCACCATCTCGCCGGTGGCGGCCATGCGCTGGTCCACCCAATTATAGGTGCCGAAGTGGGAATTGCCCAGATGGTGGTCCAGGTTGATGATGGGCAGAGTGGTGATCCAGGGTTGGATGGCCTCTCCCGGACGGCGGACGTCGCCGCAGTCGAGGATGATGATGACCTCCGGCTTGCGGTCCGGCAAGGCGGAGACAATGGCCTCGCCACCACGCACCCAGTCGAAGCGCCGTGGCAACCCGGATTCGTTGTAGATGACGACCTCTTTGTGCAATGCCCGCAAGATGCCGGCCATGGCGAGCATGGAGCCGATGGCGTCCCCGTCGGGGTTCACGTGGGAAGTGACGAGGAAACGGTGGTACTGCCGGATGGCGTCAGCGATGGGGTGCAGCGGGGGGATCATACACCATTTCCTCCAGGAAGGCATCCCAGGTGAAGCGCAGGTCAGGGACCGCGCGCAGCCGCAACTCCTGGCCGAGGCGCAGGCGCAAGAAGCCTTTGGCCCGGTAGAGCCCTTGGGTCGTGCGGGTCTCCACCTCGCGGCCTTCCACGTGGGTGAAGAGCACTTCCGCGATGCTGAAGTCCCGGTTGAGGCGCACGCCGGTGACCGTCACCAAGCGCACGGCAGGATCTTCCACCTCTTCCACGAGGATGCGGGCAAGAACCTGCATGATTTGATCGGCCATCTGCATGGCCCGACGGCTTGTGGCGCGGTGCATATCAGTCTCCAAAAATTTCGATGTCTGCGGCGATGAGCTCTTCGCTGGTGGCCGCTTCGACCATGGCCACGGCCTTGTGGAGCAGCCCTTGGGCGTGGCCGGCGTCACCGCTGACGGTGACGACTCCGAGCACCAAGGCACCATGGTTGTCCTGGGACTCTGTCTCCGCCACAGCGACATTGAACTTGTTGCGCAGCTTCTGTTTGAGGCTGGCGGCAATGCGGCGCTTCTCCTTGAGGGAGAAGACGCCGTGCAGCCGGAATTCCAAACGCAGCGCCCCAATGTACATGGCCTATTCGATGGCGCGGGCCTCTTCCACGTGCTCGAAAGCCTCGATGACATCGCCCACTTTGATGTCGTTGAAGTTCTCCAGGCCGATGCCGCATTCGTAGCCTTTGGTCACCTCCCGGGCGTCTTCCTTGAACCGTTTGAGGGAGGCGATACGGCCCGTGTACACCACCACGCCGTCGCGCAGCAAGCGGGCGCCGGCGTTGCGTTTCATCTTGCCGTCGCTCACCATGCAACCGGCAACCATGCCCACCTTGGGGACGGAGAAGGTCTGCTGCACGTCGGCCTGACCCAGGTAGACCTCTTTGATCTCCGGCGAGAGCATGCCGGACATGGCTGCTTTGATGTCGTCCACCAGCTTGTAGATGATGTCGTAGAAGCGGATGTCCACCTGTTCCTGCTCGGCGATCTCCTTGATTTTGGCCGTGGGACGCACATTGAAGCCGATGACGATGGCATTGGACGCCGAGGCCAAGAGGATGTCGGACTCGGAAATGGCGCCGGTGCCGGCGTGGACGATGCCGATCTTGATTTCGTCGGTGGAGAGCTTGCGCAGGGCTTCGGCAATGGCTTCTTGGGAACCCTGGACGTCGGCCTTGAGCACGATGTTGAGGCTTTGAGTCTCACCGCCAGCCTTGGCCGCCAAAAAGCTCTCCAGGGTGACCTTGGATTCTTTGGCCAGCTCACGCTCGCGCTGCTTCATGCGCCGTTCTTCGGCGATGCGGCGGGCGACTTTCTCGTCCTGCACCACCACGAACTCGTCACCCGCCTCGGGCACGCCTTCCAGGCCTTGGAGTTCCGCCGGCATGGATGGCCCGGCCACCTTGATGGCGCGGCCTTGGTCGTTGAACATGGCCCGCACCTTGCCGCTGAAAAGTCCGCATACAAAGGCGTCGCCTTGGCGGATTTGGCCTTCCTTGACCAGGATGGTGGCCACCGGGCCACGGCCTTTGTCCAGGCGCGCCTCGATCACGTGACCGCGCCCGGGCTTGTCCGGGTTGGCCTTGAGCTCCAGGACTTCGGCCTGCAGCAGGATGAGCTCCAGGAGCTCGTCCAGGCCGATACGCTTTTTGGCCGATACCGGGGCGAAAATGGTATCTCCGCCCCAGTCTTCCGCCAAAAGTCCCAGGTCGGCGAGCTCGCGTTTGACCCGGTCAGGATCCGCACCGGGTTTGTCGATCTTGTTGACCGCTACCACGATGGGCACGCCGGCGGCCCGGGCATGGTTGATGGCCTCACGGGTCTGCTCCATGACGCCGTCGTCCGCGGCCACCACGAGCACCACGATGTCCGTGACCTGCGCGCCGCGGGCGCGCATGGTGGTGAACGCCTCATGACCCGGGGTGTCCAGGAATACCACTTCGCCACGGGGGGTACGCACATGGTAGGCGCCGATGTGCTGGGTGATGCCGCCGGCCTCTCCCGAGGCCACGTTGGTCTGACGGATGGCGTCCAGAAGCGACGTCTTGCCATGGTCCACGTGCCCCATGATGGTCACCACAGGCGGCCGCGGCTTGAGGGATTCTGGGGCGTCGGCTTCTTGAGGGATAAGAAAGGATTCCTCGGAGAAGCCCACCTTTTCCACGTCGTAGTGGAATTCCGCCGCCACCAGTGCTGCGGTCTCGAAATCCAGGGATTGGTTGATGGTGGCCAGCACGCCCATGCCAAAGAGGGTCTTGATGAGCTCTTGGGCCTTGATACCCATTTGATGGGCGAGGTCGCTCAAACGGATGCTTTCCTCGATGCGGATCTTGCGTTTGGCTGCCTTGATGGGCTGGGAGACCGGACGGCGTTCCGATTGCCGTCTGGCTTCCGCCCGCTGCGCCTTTTTGCTCTTGGAGAGGATGGCGGCTTCCTGCTTGTCGTAAATATCGCGTGCCTCCACGGTGCGGCGGCCTTTTTTCTTCTTCCCGCGGCTATCACGGCTGGGGGCGTCGCTGGGCGGGGCCACTGGCGCAGGGGCTGGACGAGGCTCGGGCCGGGGTGAGGCCTGGGGAAATTCCACCACCTTGGGCCGGGAGATGACTTTGACGGCCACCGTGGGGGCTGCGGGCTTGCGGCTGCGGTCTTTGGAGCGCTTGCGACTGTCTTTGGGAGAAGCGTCTTCCCGCTCCTCGGGCTGCGGTGCTTCCGCAGGGCGGCCGTCGGCCGATGCTTCGGGCGCGGCAACCATGGCGTCTTCCGGCGTGTCTTGGACCGGGACAGATGCCTCGGGCGTGGCTTCTTCCTGGGGAAGAGTGGCTTCCGGCGCGGCAGGTGCCGTTTCCGACGCAGGCTGCGGCTCCGGCTGTACCTCTGGCTGGGGTGTTTCGATGATTCGAGCTCGGGGCGCCTCGGGACGGCGGGCCTTACGGACGGATTTTTGCGGCGTGGTCTCCGAGTCTTCGGACGCTTGCGGGGCCTCTTTGGCGGCCGGAGCGCTCGCTTCCCCTTCGCGGTCGTCTTTTGGTGCGCTGCTGCGCGTCGTACGCCGGCGGCGGCGTACGACCACTTCCCCTGCCACGCGGGTCTCCACCGGGGCGTTTTGGGATGCTTCGTAGCGTTTGCGTACGGCCTCCACCTGTTCTTCCGTGAGGCCGCTCATTTGGGTTTTGGCCTCAATGCCCAGCTCATGGACAATGCGCATGATCTCCCGACCTTGTGCGCCGAGCTCGGCCACCAAATCCCGAATCCGCATTTTCGTGCTCATGCCCTCTCTCCCTTACATTTCATGCGCCAGCCGCGGTACGAGGCCACACGCTCCTGACATTTCGCGTTGCCGCAGACGTAAAAACCGCGGCCTGGCTGCCGGCCGCTTGGGTCCGGCACCAATGCGGCGCCCCCTGGCGGCGGGCAGAGATATCTCTGCATACAATCTTTCTCAAACCGCTGCCGGCAGATGACACAGGTACGAACCGGGCGGTGTTTCTGGGGAAAATCATTCCTGGAGGGTGCTTCCACTCTCGGCCTCATCGTCGCGGGGCTGGACCTTGGGCGAAAGGAGGTTGATGGCGGTGCGCAAAATCCCCACCGTGTCTTCATCCACCCCGCGGATGCGCATCAAATCTTCATTGTCGGCCGCAGCCAGGGCTTCCAAGGAGTCGAATCCCGCGTCCAGGATGTCGGCCAGGGACACTTGTGCCGCGTTTGCCACCTGCTCCAATTGCTGGCGGTTTTTGTACATCTGGTTGAAGCGGGTGAGCGAATGGATGTCGATCTTCCAGCCGAGGAGCTTGGCCGCCAGCTTTACGTTTTGGCCTTTTTTGCCAATGGCGGGCGTCAGCTGGTCATCGGGGACGACCACCTCGAGGGTTTTTTCCTCATCGTCCACGATGATTTTGGCGATGCGCGCCGGAGACAGGGCATTGGCCGCGTAGGTGGCGATGTCCGGGCTCCAGAGGACGATGTCGATGCGCTCGCCGCGCAGTTCCTGCACGATGTTGTGGATGCGCGAGCCCCGTACGCCCACGCAGGCTCCCACGGGATCCACGTTGGAATCCTGGGACAATACCGCCACCTTGGCCCGCAGTCCCGGATCCCGGGCGACACTCATGATGTTCACCGTGCCGTCGGCCACCTCGGGCACTTCGCGGCGGAACAAGGCCACCATGTAGTCCGGATGGGAGCGGGAAATAATGATCTGCGGGCCGCGGCCTTCCTTGCGCACGTCGATGATGAGGCCTTCCACCCGGTCCCCCTGGCGGAAGTGCTCGCGGGGGATTTGCTGCTCCTTGGGCAGCAGGGCCTCGGTGCGCCCCAGGTTGACGATCCAGCCGGCGCGGTCGCGGCGCTGGATGATGCCGCTGACGATCTCGTTTTTCCGGTTTTTGTATTCCTCGTAGATGATTTCCTGTTCGGCGTCGCGCATGCGCTGGATGAGCACCTGCTTGGCGCTTTGCGCGGCAATGCGGCCGAGATCCTCCACGTGGAGACGAAAACCCATTTCGTCGTCCAACTCCACGTTGGGGTCGTGCTGGCGCGCCTCTTCCAAGGAGATTTCGTTGTCCGGGTCGTGGACTTTGTCCACCACGATCTTGAATTGGAAGACTTCGATGTCCCCGGTTTCGTCGTTGAAGGTGACTTCGATATCGAGGCCATCCCCATATTTTTTGATGACCGATGCCCGGATGGCTTCTTCCAAGGTATCGATGAGGAGATCCCGGTCGATCCCTTTGTCTTTGCTGATTTGGTCGATGACTTTCTTCAGTTCGAGATTCATGCGGTAGTCTCCGTGGAAAAGGAGGGCGAGAGATCGTACACCAGCTGGACCTTGGCGCAGGCCGGCCAGGGCAGGCGGAAGACATGGCCGTTTTCCGCCAGGACAAGGGTATCATCCTCCAGCGCTTGGAGAACTCCCTGGAAATTTTTGCGACCGTCCATGGCTTCGCGCAGACGCACCCGGATGGTGGCCCCCACATAGGAAGCGAGCTGCTCGGGGTGAAAAAAGAGCCGATCAAGGCCCGGAGAAGACACTTCCAAGGTATAGGCCCCGGGAATGGGGTCTTCCACGTCCAGGGCGAGGCCCAGGTGTCTGCTTACGGCTTCGCAATGTTCGATGGTCGCCCCGCCTGGGGCGTCCACGTACACGCGAACGAGAAGGCGTCGTGAGCCGCCGCCGAATTCGATCCCCCACAGGGAGACCCCGTGGGCGAGGCAGGCGGTTTCGGCCAAAGAGGTGATATGGGCGCGTAGGGCGGTGGTGTCCATGGTCATGGGGTGGTCGAGAAAAAAAGAAGGTGGACCGAAACCGGGCCCACCCTCATCGGTTCTCCGCGCAGTCGCGGACGGATACATGAGGTGTGGAGCGGGTGACGAGAATCGAACTCGCGACACCAAGCTTGGGAAGCTTGTACTCTACCAATTGAGCTACACCCGCTCGGAAGCGGAAGCTTCTTTGCCTCAAAGAGTCCGCAGCCGTCAAGATGTTTCCTGCCGCTGTTGCCGGACAATGATATTGTCACCCCTGAATTGGCCAATAAAAATGGCATCCCGGGAAGACACGGGGTGACCTATCCTTGCCGGCGAAGGAAGCGCGGCGGTTTGTGGAGATCGAGCGGAGGCCCTCTGAAGCGCTTCCGGCCCGAGAGGCGGGCGAGCGTCTGGGCGCGTGAGGTTCCTGGGCCACAGGGCGATTTTTGTGGTGGAGAAGCGCCAGGGCGAGCGCGATGTCGGGCGTAGCGGCCCTCTTCGGGAATATGAGCCCTCAAAGGGAAATCGCTGGGGACAGCGACCACGAGACAAGGGACCATCACGCCCGCCGCCGCTATTTCCTCGCGCGGGGTATTTCCGCCCAGAGCCCGCTGCGCGGGCGGCGCGTAGCGGCCCGGAGACAACCTTGAGGTGTTGGGAGAGGAGTTGTCCTTGGTGGAGACGGTCTCACGCAGGGCGCCGGTGGCGCCGTCCCCACTCGTCCACAAAGGGCGGTATTTTTAGTGGTTGCCTCTACCCGGGCTGGAGAGTCGCGTTGCCGACGTCGCATTGCAACAAGATCGTCAAGAAAGCACCGTAGAGCTTGCGTGTATTGGGGCGGTTGGGGTATCCCTCCAATGGGGCGGTTGCATGAGCACGCGTGAGGCAAGGTCCTGATACAGGACACGAGCGCGCGACCCGCCGTGAAATCCGTTTCCAATTTTTCGTTCGAGTGGTATTGATTTGGCTGGATTGTCGGTTTGATTTTTTAACGATGGAGTTTGATCATGAAAAAGAAGTTGGTTTTCGCACTGCTGGCACTGTTCTGCCTGGCGGGCGTCGCCCAGGCGCAGGAAACCCTGAAACTGCTGACCTGGAAAGGCTACGCCCCCCAGAACCTGGTCGACAAGTTCGAGAAGGAGACCGGTATCAAGGTGGAAGTCACCTACTCCAACAACGAAGAGATGATCGCCAAGCTGCGCGCCACCCGCGGGGCGGGCTTCGATCTGGCCCAGCCCAGCCAGGACCGCATCGCCTCGGTGCAGGAGCAGTTCGGCATCTATCAGCCCATCGACTATACCAAGATTCAGTCCGACCTGTTCATCCCTTCCATGCTCGAAGCCGTGAAGAAGAACACCCAGGTGGGCGGCAAGTCCTATGCCGTGCCGTTCTGCTGGGGAACCTCGGGGCTGGTGGTCAACACCGCCCAGGCGGGGGGCGCCACGTCCTGGAAGGCGCTCATCAATCCGCAGTACAAGGGCCGCATTAGTTATCGTCTCAAGAGGCCCGTGCTCATCGGGTTGGGATTCGCCCTGGGCTATGACCCCTTTGCCCTGTACGGCGATGAGAAGGCCTACGGCGAGATGCTGGACAAGATTGAAGCCGAGCTGATCAAGGCCAAGCCTCTGGTCAAGAACTACTGGGCCAACGGCGACCAATTGTTGGAATCCGTTCGTTCGGGCGAGGTGACCGTGGCCGAGGGATGGGACAACGGCGGCTGGAAGCTGCATGAGGAAAACAAGGATATCGACTTCGTGGCCCCGAGCGAAGGCGCCTTGGGCTGGATCGACACCTTCGCCATCCCGGCCAAGGCCAAGAACGTCGACGCCGCCTACAAGTGGATCAACTTCATGCTCCGGCCCGAAAACAGTGGCGCCTTCACCTCCGCCGAAAAGATCCCCACGGCCTCCAAGGGTGCCGGCCCCTTCATCGACCCGGCCTTCCAGGCCAACTTTGACCGTTCCTTTCCCCAGGCGGTCATCGACAATATCAAGTGGTACCCGCCCGTTCCCGCCAAGCTCGAAGCCATGGAAGGCAAGGTGCTGGACAGGATCAAGGCCGCCAACTAACCGTTGCACGGTCCGGAGCGTTTGCGCCCCGGACCTTCATTTTTTTTGATAAGGCAAGCGCATGCAATACGATCTGGTCATTTCCCGTCTGGTCAAGGAGTTCGGAACGTTCCGGGCCGTGGACGACGTGTCCTTCGAGGTGCCCAAGGGCTCCTTCTTTTCCATTCTCGGTCCCTCGGGCTGCGGCAAGACGACGTTGCTGCGCATGATCGCGGGCTTCGAGGAACAGACGAGCGGGCGTATCGAGATCAGCGGCCAGGATATGCGTGGGGTTACGCCCAACAGGCGGCCCGTGAACCTTGTCTTCCAGCACCTTGCGCTTTTCCCCATGATGAACGTGGCCGAGAACATTGCCTTTGGCCTGCGGCGCCGCAAGGTGCCCGCGGCCGAAATCCGCAGGCGCACGGAGGAGATGCTGGAACGGGTCGGCCTGCCCGGTTACGGCGCCAAGCGCATCCACCAGCTCTCTGGCGGCCAGAAGCAGCGTGTGGCCATTGCCCGCTGCTTGGTGCTCGATCCCAAGCTGTTGCTTTTGGATGAACCCTTGGGCGCCCTGGACCTGAAACTGAGGGAGCAGATGAAGGTCGAGCTCAAGAAACTCCAGGCCAAGGTCGGCACGACCTTCATCTACATCACCCACGATCAGTCCGAGGCCCTGGTCATGTCCGACACTGTGGCGGTCATGAACCGCGGGCGCTTCGAGCAGGTCGGCTCCCCGCAGGAACTCTACATGGATCCGCAGACGCCCTTCGTGGCGGGGTTCGTCGGGGACAACAATCGTTGGGAAGGGACGGTGGAGGAAGTGGAGGGTGAGACCGTCCTGATCCGCACCGACGAGGCCCTGGTTTTTCGTGCGCGCCGCAAGGCCGATGCACACAAGGGCCCGGCGACCCTGTTTTTGCGGCCCGAAGCCATGGTCATCGATCCGGTCGGAACGGACGGGCTCAATACGTTTCCGGCTGTGGTCAAGGCGATCCTGTTCGACGGCGCCAACAGCCGCCTGTTGACGGTGACCCCGTCGGGGCACGAGCTCCTCGCGGCCCTTCCCCAGAATCGCGCTTTCGACCACATCCGTCCCGGCGCAGAGATCACCCTGGGCTGGCACCCCCACTCGGGCATCGTTTTTGCTCGCAGGGAGGAATGTCCATGAACCGATCCGGCCTATTTTGGCTCTTTCTGACACCGGTCCTGCTGTGGCTCTTCCTGCTCATCGTGCTTCCGCACGTGGATCTGTTCATCCTGAGCTTCCGGACCGACGAGGGCTGGAGCCTTGAGAACTACGCGAACTTCTTCACCGAACCCATCTACTGGCTGACTTTCGTGCGCACGGCAGTCTATTCCATCATCACCACGTTGCTCACGCTGGTCGTGTCCCTGCCCGTGGCCTTCTACATCACCAAGCTCTCCCGGCCGAGGGTGCGCGGTTTCCTGATGATCCTCCTGCTTCTGCCGTTTTGGGTCAGCGAGTTGGTCCGGGTCTACGGGTGGATGATCCTGCTGCGCGAGTCCGGCGTGTTGAACTACCTTTTCCTGCAGCTCGGGCTTCTGGAGCGTCCCGTGGAGATGCTCTACAACGACGCGACCATGATCATGGGCCTGGTCTACACGTCCATGCTCTTCATGGTGGTGCCCCTGGTCTCGGTCATGGAGAGCCTCGACGACAGTCTGGTGGAGGCCGCCTACGACCTCGGCGCGAGCAAGATCTGCATCTGGCGTACGATCATCATCCCGCACTGCAAGCCGGGCATCACCTCCGGCGCCATCGTGGTATTCATGCTGGTGCTCGGCAACTACCTCACCCCCAACCTCATGGGCGGCAAGAACTCCCTGTGGTTCACGGAGCAGATCTACAACCAGTTCATCGCCAGCTTCAACTGGAACCAGGGGGCGGCCTTCGGCTTCCTGCTGCTGGCGCTCAGCTCGTGCATCGTCTGGGTCGGGCTCAAGCTCACGGGCCAGAAGCTCGGGGAGGTGGCGTCGTGATCCGCTCTCTGCCGCGCAGCAAGGCCTATGACTGGTCCTTCCGCTGCTTCATCCTTCTCTACTTCGCCTTCCTGTTCGCGCCGCTGCTCGTCACCTGCGTGCTGGCCTTCAACGATTCGAACTTTCCGTCCCTGCCTTGGCAGGGATTCACCCTGGACTGGTTTTTGGCCAGCGGACCGGACCGCATTGGTCTGTTTCACGACGACCAGAACCTGCGCGCCATCGTGACCAGCTTCAAGACGGCCTTGTGTGTCTCCATCCTCAGTACGGTGGTGGGCACCTGCGCCAGTTTCCTGTTCGAGAAGGAGGAGTTCCGCTTCAAGGGCGTACTCTACTTCCTGATGCTCGCGCCCCTGGTCATTCCCGGCGTCATCCTGGGTATCTCCCAGTTGCTGGCCGCCAATACGGCGGGCGCCTTTTTTGATGAGACGTTCGGGATAGATATCGAAGTGTTTCGTCCCAGTTTCTGGCTCGTGGTGCTGGGCCAGTTCTCGTTCATCACCACCTTCGTGACGCTGGTGGTGTCGGCCCGGCTGCGCAAATTCGACCACTCGCTGGAAGAGGCCGCCCTGAATCTTGGGGCCACCCCGCTCGGCGTCATCTGGCACATCACCCTGAAATTTCTGCGCCCTGCCATCGTGGGCGCCGGGGCCGTCGCCTTCCTCATGAGCTTCGAGAACTTCAATACGACCCTGTTTCTCGTCGGTTCCGAACCGACACTGCCCATCAACCTCTATCTGCAGGTGCGTGATGGTTCCACGCCGGTCATCAACGCGGTGTCCCTGATGCTCATCGTGGGGACGTCACTGTTGGCTTTGGTCAACGTCTATTTCACCAAAAAGGCTGATTAAATGTTTTTCGATCGCCTCCCCGGCTCGGGGTATGTTTGCGCCCATCGAGGCGCGCGCGCTTTGGCTCCCGAAAACACCATGATGGCGGCCGAACTCGGCCTTGCCCTCGGTGCGGACTATTGGGAAACGGATGTCCACAAGATCGCCGACGGCTCGCTGGTGATTTTTCACGATGACGTGTTGAGCCGTACGACGGACGTGCGCGACCACGACGAGTTCGCGGCCCGCGCGCCCTGGATTACGTCCGGCTTCTCCTTCGAGGAGCTGCGCCGGCTCGACGCAGGCGCATGGTTCGCCGAGCAGGACCCCTTCGGCACCATAGCCTCGGGCGAGGTGTCTCCGGTCGATGTCGACCGGATGCGCGGCCAGCGGATTCCCTCCCTGCGCGCGGTGCTGGAGTTCACCCGTAGGCACGACTTCCCCTTGAATATCGAGATCAAGGACCAGACCCAGTCTCCCGGTGATCTGTCCATCGTCGGCGACGTGCTGGAAATGGTGCGCTCCACCGGTGTCGAGGACCTCGTGCTGGTCTCATCGTTCAATCACGACTACCTGGCCGAGATGCGCAGGCTGGCCCCGGAAATCCCGATAGCCGTCCTGGTTGAGGGCGCCCACCCCGCCAACCTGGTGCAGTACCTCCATGATCTCGGCGCAGAAACCTATCATCCCGATCATGCGCTGGTCGACGCTGGTCTCGTGCGAGAGCTGACCGCTGCGGGCATCCGCGTGGCGCCCTGGACGGTCAATGACATGGACCGGGCCATGGCGCTGATCGACGCCGGGTGTTTCGGCATCATCACCGATTTTGTCCACTCCCTGCGCAAGAGGCTCGTGCACCGGCAGAAGTGATGGCCCCCGGTGGGGCAGCCGTTGCTCTCCGGCGAGCTTGTGTATCTCCCCAACCTCCTGGGTGACTTCGCACACGCCGAGACAGGCGCCGACATCGCCGAACACGGGGAAGGGGCGGAAGGCCCGCCCATGTTGATCCAGGATTCCGCAAGACACGGGACCATCACGCCCGCCGCCGCTATTTCCTCGCGCGGGTATTTCCGTCCAGGGCCCGCTGCGCGGGCGGCCCATGACACAACCTTGAGGCGTTGGGGCGGTGCGGCGTCTGGCTCACGCAGGCTGCCGCTGGCGCCGTCCCAACTCGCCCACACAGGGGATATTTTTATTGCCTGGTTCCAGACGGTTCCTGCCGCTGGGCGATGCGGGTTTCCACGATTTGGGCCAAGGCGGACAAAATGGCGGTGAGGAGGAAGTAGATGACTGCCACGGTGATCCAGACCTCGAAGGTGCGGTAGGTGGTGGCCATGAGCTGCATGCCTTGAAAGGTGAGCTCCTGGATGGAAATGACGGCCATGATGGCGGAGTCCTTGACTGTGGAGATGCCTTGGCCTGCCAGCGGGGGCACCATGACCCGCAGCGCCTGAGGCAGGATCACGTGGCGCAGGATTTGGCCTTGGGAGAGCCCGAGGGCAGAGCCGGCGTCCCATTGCCCGCGGCCAATGGATTGGATGCCGGCGCGCACGATTTCGGCCACGTAGGCCCCTTCCATGAGGCCCAGGATGCACGCTGCGGACCACAGGGCGTGCATCTGACTCACGGGGCCGAAGGCAAATTCCAACAGGCTCCGAACATTGCCGGTGGTGGTGCGGGCGGCGCTGTGCAGGTGGCTGAGAAACGGGATCTGGTCTGCGAGGAAGAAATAGCCGAGAAAGACGAGCACCAGCGGCGGGATATTGCGGATGCCGTGGATGAGGCACGCCGAGAGGGCGCGCAGATACGGCCAGTGGCTCACCCGGCACAGCCCGCCCACGGCGCCAAGGACTATGGCGATCAGTCCGCCCCAGAAGGAAAGGCGCAGGGTTTGGGCGACCCCTTGAAGAAGCAGCCCCGGGGCAAGCGCGGGCTCGGTGCGTACGAGATAGGGCGCAAGGGCCTTCCAATCCCAATCGTAGGGCACCTGGTGTCGGGCGCGCAGCGCGATCCCTGCCCCGGCGGCGGCAAGGACGAGGAGGAGGAGAAAGTCAGGCCACAGCCGTCGCCGTGGCCTGGGCGTCTTTTTCATTGGAGGCGCGACTGCCAATCCAGGGTGCGGAACCAGTAGGTGTAGCGTTCTTCCAACCAGCCTTGGGTTTGCTGGATGGTGATCCAGTTGTTGAGGAAATTGAGGAAGTCGTGGTCGCCTTTGGGCACGGCGAAGCCGATGGGTTCGCGGGTGAAGGTCTGGCCCGCAAGGGGCAGGTAGAGGCGGTCCTTGTGGCGTACTGCCTGATGCTCGGGGAAGGGCGCTGAAGCCACCATGGCGTGGGCGCGGCCGGTGAGCACCTCTTGGAGGGCCTGAGCTTCGTCGTCGAACATGCGCATGGTGGCTTTGGGCATGAACTTCTGCACCGCGGCCACGGAGGTGGCGCCGGTTTTCACTGCAATGACGGTTTCCGGGGTGTTGAAAGCGTCGATGCTCGTTTTGCGCGGTGCGGTTTGGGCATTGGCCACGATGGACATGCCGGAGAACTCGTAAGGGGCACTGAAGTTGACTTTGAGGTTGCGTGCCGGGGTGATGCCCATGCCGCCGATGATGATGTCGAACTTGCCGGCCAGCAGCGCCGGGATGATGCCCGACCACTTGGTGGGTACGAATTCCACCTGCACCCCCATGTCTTCGGCCAGCTTGCGGGCCACGTCGATCTCAAAGCCCATGTACTCGCCGTTTTTGTCCTTCATGGCCCAGGGCACGAAGGTATCGAATCCGACCCGAAGCACCCCGCGGCGGACGACCTCATCCAGGGTGTTTTGCGCCAGGCCTGGCGCGGCGAAACCCAAAAGGACCATGGCAAGAAGCAGCAAGGGGAGCACACGGTGGCGCATGACAACCTCCAGGAAGCGGGTTGAGGGATGAGGAGCCGTGCATGCGGGAGGCGACCCACGAGAGGGTTCCCGTGAGCACCAGGTACATGCCGGCGACGAAAAACCAGGTTTCGAAGACGAGAAACGTCTCCGCCACCACGGCCCCGGCGCGCATGGTGAGGTCGTAGACCGCGATGGTGGACACCAGGGCGGAGTCCTTGATGAGGGAGACCCCTTGGTTCACCAAGGCCGGAAGCACCGTGCGCACGGCTTGGGGCAGGATGATCCGGGCCCACAGGTGCCACGAGGACAGGCCCAGGCTGCGCCCGGCTTCCCATTGCCCTTGAGGCACGGCCAGGATGCCGGCGCGTAGGATTTCCGAGGCGTACGCTCCCTCGAACAGGGCCAGGGCCGTGACCGCAGTGGCCAGGCGGTCGATACCAAGGATCGGGGCGGCGACGAAGTAGAGAAAGAAGATTTGGACGATGAGCGGGGTGTTGCGCACCGCTTCCAACACCACCCGGGAGACGGCACGGGCAACGGGCGAGGCCGAAAGCCGCATGATCGCGAGGCTCGGGGCCACCAGGGCCATGCCGCCAAGTCCCCACAGGCTTACCTGGATGGTTTGGGCAAGGCCGAGGAGGAGGGGGCCCGGGGCGAGGCCGTCTTGGGTACGAAGCACGTACGGCCAGAGCCGACTCCATTGCCAAGTGTAGCCTACGTGTTCCGCCCCGCGCACCAGAATCCACGCGAGGCCGACCAGGGTGAGGAGCACCCGCGTCCACACCCATCCCGGATGGTGCCACCAGATCCTCCAGCACAGAGGAATGCGCACGCCAAACAGCATGTGCGGGTATTACGCCACCAGACGAGAAAAGTCCATCATGCGAAGACGAGGCACGGCACCATGGCAGATACGCGTGGCGGTGATTGGTGCCCGGGGCGGGATTTGAACCCGCACGGCCCGAAAGCCAAGGGATTTTAAGTCCCTGGTGTCTACCGTTCCACCACCCGGGCAGGAAAGGCAACTGTAGGCGCAGTGTCTGTCCGGGTCAATCGCCGTGGGAACGCGGCAGTCCTGCAGCTTTCTCAGGGCGCAGGAATACTCGGGCCAATCCTCCTTGCGCAGTCTCCCGGTACAGGGAAGGAAGGTCGTGGCCGGTCTGCTGCATGGCCTCCACCACCTGATCAAAGCTGATGAGATGGCGGCCGTCGGTGAGCAGGGCATACTCCGCGGCGGACAGGGCGCGGATGGCGGCAAAGGCGTTCCGTTCGATGCAGGGGACCTGCACCAAACCCAGAATAGGATCGCAGGTGAGGCCCAAATGGTGCTCCAGGCCCATTTCCGCAGCGTATTCCACCTGGGCGGGAGAGCCGCCGAGGATCTGCGCCGCTGCTGCGGCCGCCATGGCGCAGGCCACGCCCACTTCCCCCTGGCAGCCCACCTCCGCCCCGGCGATGGAGGCGTTGGTCTTGACGATATTGCCCACCAGTCCTGCCGTGGCCAAGGCCCGGAGGATGTCGGTTTCGTCCAAGTCCATGTCTTTGTGGAGGTAGGTGAGCACGGCGGGCATCACCCCGCAGGACCCGCAAGTGGGGGCGGTGGCCACCATGCCGCCTGCGGCGTTGTGCTCCGCCACCGCCAGGGCGTAGGCGGTGAGCAGGGCCGTGCGTCGCATGCTTCCCCGCAGGCTTTTGGTGCGGGCGAGCACGGACCTGGCCTTGCGCTGCAGCTTGAGCCCTCCGGGGAGCACGCCTTCGGCCTTGCTGCCTTCGCTGATGGCGGCGCGCATGGTGCGCCACACTGCGGCAAGGTGATCCCAGACGTCCGGTTCCACCTCATCCACCAGGGCCCACAATGGTCGGCCGGAGTCCTGCGCCCAGGCCAGGATCGTGGCCATGTGGCGCATGGGATAGATGGACGGCGCAGACGCCGCGTTGCCGCCAGGCTCGCGGAGTTCTCCGCCGCCGATGCTGAACACCGTCCAGGTTGCCGTGGGGGCGTTCTGCGCCGAGAGGGCTTCGAAGGTCATGCCGTTGGGATGAAAGGGCAGCGGCTCGGGATCCCAGAGGATTTCCGCCTGCAGCGGCGTAAGGCCTTGGAGGATGGCCTGGTCCGTCAAGTGGCCTTTGCCGGTGGCGGCGAGGCTTCCATGCAGGGTGACGCGTACGCGGACGGCGTCGGGGTGTTTTTGCCGAAAAATTTCCGCTGCCCGGCGTGGGCCCATGGTGTGGCTGCTGGATGGGCCCATGCCGATACGGTAGAGTTCTCGCAGAGATTGCATCGTGTGCTCCTACCACCGGGCTTCGACGGTGTACCGCACCACCACCGGGGCATCGGTTGGGGTGGGCGCAAGGGTGAGGTCAAGGAGGGCCGTGCGGCTGTCTTGTTGGACAAAGGGATGGGACGGGCCTTGGATGGTCCAGTCTCCATGGAAGCGTTCGGAAAGCTCCAGCCGCTGCGGGGTGCTTTTGGCGTTGTGGATGCGAAGTTCCCAGGTGCAGCGGGCGGCGTTGCGGCCGAGCTCTTGGTAGTCGAGCATACGCCGCTCGATGACGACGTCGAAAGACTCTCCCAGGCGCAGTCGGGCCTCGGTGTCCACAGGAGTGTGGCCGATGGTGTTTTCGCCAAGGAGTACGGGACCGCTTTCCGTCTTTCCGTATACGCGCACCGTCCCTTGCGGTAGGGGGATGCCGAGGCCGCTTGCGGCACGGTTGTGCAGACGGAGCATGGTCCGGGGGTGGGTGGTCGTGGTGGCGCCGGACCAGCGTTGGGGCATGGCGTCGCTCGCCGCGGCGAGATACGGCTCCACCTGGATGGTGCGCGCGGCGATGAGCGGGACCTGCACGGTCTCGTTGGCGGCGATGTCCACGGGCTGCGGCAGGGTGTACATGTGGCCGCTGGAAATCTCTTCCCGTTGGATTCGTGGTGCATCTTCCCGGGCCATCATAGGGGCGGCGAGGTAGTTGCGAGGAGCGCCTTCGTCGAAGTCCACATCGCCGGCCACCAGGCGCAGCTGCGCCCCGGTGAGGTCCAGTCCCGCATTGTTGGTGATGGTGGCCTGCCCCGTGAGCTCTCCGGTAGTGCCGTCGTGGTGGAGATAGAGGCTGTAGTCCATGGCCCAGCGCATGCCGCTCGCCAGGTAGAGAACCTCTATGTCGTGGTGGTTGGGGCCGAGGTTTTTGGCCTGCCAGGTGAGGGTGGGGGCGAGGACGAGGGAGTTTTCCTGCGGGATGTGGATGCCGCGGTGCTCGCCGATGTAGATGCCGTCTTCCATCTGGAAGATGGGCGGGATGGTGGCGGCAAGCAGCACCGCTTCCCGGGAGACGGTGCGCTCCGGAGTGGTGGGGTCGGGCAGGAGTACGCGTAGGGTATGGCCTTTGAGGGCGTTGAGAAGATTTGCCGGGGTGGTGATCCCGGGGTGGAAACGGGTGTCGGTGGCGGTTACGGTGCTCGGATCGGTACTCGAGCGCACGGTGACGGAGGAAAGGTCAAGGGTGGCCGCCACCCCGGGGAAGGTGACCGTGCTTTCGCCTTGGGGGAGTTCCACGCGGCGTAGGTGGCGGATGAGGGCGTGGTCGGCGCCGTACACCGTGACCTGGGTGGAAAGGTCGTGGGCCTCGGCGGACAGGGCGGTGAGCGCAAGGCCAAGGAGGGTGACGACGAGGAACATGGTCGGCTCCGCAGGTTTAGGAGGTGCTGTGGGTGTGGAGGGCAAGTTCCGTGGCGCGGAGGTATTTGTGGAAGGCGTAGAAAAAGCCGTTGACCGCCAGCACGAAACCCGCGCGGCCGTCGAGAAAGCCCGCACGCAGCACATATATCTTGGCAAAGCGGGCAAGTCCATGGGCCAGTGCCGTGAGCACCGAGGGGCGTTTTCCCTGGCGCACCAGGTCTTGGGCCGCGATTTGGGTGTAGGCGTTCATTTTTTCCACGTGCTGGGCCAGGTTGGCATAGGGGTAGTGGAGGATGTCGCCTGCAAGACGCCGGGTGGGGCCGTGGGGGCGGAATCCATAGTGCGGTGGGCAGACGTGGACCTCGGTCTTTTCCAGGAGAAAGACCCGGGGCAGGAGGTCCGGGTACCAGCCGCTATGGCGCAAGAATCGGTCGAAATAGAAGGACGCCCGCGGACAGAGAAAGGCCACGGCGTCGCCCGGGTCGGCGAGGGCCGCCTGGATGGACGCTTGCAGCGCAGGCGAGAGGATCTCGTCCTGATCTAGGGATACCACCCACGGGGTGTGGATCTGGGCAAAGGCAAAGCGGAATTGGTCCGCCGGGCCTGTCCAGGGGCGCACCAGCACCCGCGCCCCGCAGGTCGCGGCGATGTCCCGGGTGCGGTCGGTGCTCTCGGAGTCCACCACCAGGATTTCGTCGCAGAACGCCAGGGAGCGCAGGCAGGCTTCCAGGTGGCGCTCGCCGTCTTTGGTGAGCACAAGTCCCGTGACCGGAGGGCGGCTAGACATGGCCGCGCTCTTCCAGCACGCGCAGGATGGCGTCGAATACCGTTTCCGGCGTCCCTGTGGCGTCCACCACGGCGATGCGCGCACGGTTGAGGGCCGCCCAAGTGAGGTACCCCTCCCGCACGCGGGCGTGGAAGGCGAGGGCCTCGGCCTCGAATCGGCCTTCGTCCGTAGCTCCGGTGGTGAGGTTGCGGGCCAGCGCCCGGCGCAGCCCGGTTTCGGGGTCCACGTCGAGGACGATGGTCACATCGGGCCAGAGGCCGCCCACAGCCAGGTCGCAGAGTTCCGCCAGCCGGGCCGGAGTCATGCCGCGGCCGTAGCCCTGGTAGACGATGGTGGAGTCCGCGAACCGGTCGCAGAGCACCAGTCGGCCCGCATCCAGGGCCGGACGGATGACGGTGGCCACATGCTGGGCGCGGTCGGCAAGGTAGAGAAAGAGTTCGGCCTCGCGGGTGATGTCCGTGGCCGCAGGGTCCAGCAACAGCCGCCGCAGTTCCGTGCCCAGGCGGCTTCCTCCGGGCTCACGGGTGGTGAGCACGTCGTGGCCGTGACGGATGAAATACTCGGCCAGCAGCCGCTGTTGGGTGGTTTTTCCGCAGCCTTCCATGCCTTCGAGGGTAAGAAACATGGGGGATCTCCTGGGGTGATGAGGCGGGGTGATCGCAGAAGCCTCACGCCTGCGCCGTGTCGTTCGCAGGCGCGGTAGCGGCGGATGCGGGGCGCGGGGTGCGCAGGGGTTCGAACACGGCCCGGCCCAGCGCCGGGATGCGCTCCGACCAGGACAACGGGGGGCAGCCTGCCAGGGCCGCCCGGGTGGTGGCGATCTTGGCGTCCAGGTTGTCGGCGAAGTGGAGGATGAAGGCCTCCACGGTCATGGGCTCTCGGGGGGTGCCGAATTCCGGCTGCCCGTGGTGGCTCACCACCAGGTGCCGCAGATGCAGGGCAAGTCCCTCGGGGAGTTCGGGGACCTGGGCGAGGAATCGGTCGAGGATCTCCATGCCCAACACCAAATGGCCGATGAGTCGGCCGGCATCGGTGTACTCTCGGTCCAGGCCCGCGCTGATCTCAAAGGCCTTGCCCAGGTCATGGAAGAGGGTGGCCACCAGCAGGATCTCCTGGTCCGCCTCAGGGTAGAGGGCGGCGATGGATTGCGTCAGACGCATGACCGCCAGGGTGTGCTCCAAGAGCCCCCCGACGTAGGCGTGGTGTACTTTTTTGGCTCCTGGGGCCTGGATCAGCGCCGTGCGGATTTCCGGGTCCGTGAGTACCATGGCGCAGAGTGTGCGCCACGGGGCGTAGGTGAGGCCGGATTCCAAGAGCGCTTCTACCTGGGCAAGGAGTTCTGCGGCCGGGGTGGCGCTCACGGCCATGAAGTCCGCAAGGTCCACGGAGGCCGGGTCCACGAGGCGGAATGTAGTAATATTGATTTGCGCCTGGCCGTTGTACGACGTGACTGCGCCCTCTACCTTGGCGATGGCTCCGCGGGGTATGTCCGCGACGCTGAGGCTGGTGGGCGCCCAGATGCGGGCCTCCATCTGGCCGGTTTTGTCCATGAGGGTGATCTGCCAATAGCGGCCGTTTTTGGCCTCCCGGCGCTGGGCCGCGGTCACGGCGAAGAGGTCCGCCACGAGGTCGCCTGGGGCAAGGTCGCTGAGATAGGTTTGCTTGATAGTCATGGAAGTTGCCAATCCTCGGTGTCTGGCATAGGTGAGAGTGAATCCGCATGGGCTGGTAACAGCGCAACGAATCGTGTGTTTTTTTGCCCAAAACTTTGCAACTGGCAAGCCGCAATGGCGAGCCGAACTGGCCGCGGGAGGCGTGGATGGCTGGCAAGCGAGGACGGGGGCGGACCCGGGTGCGCATCTATCCGGACTGGTGCAAGGGCTGCGGCATTTGCGTGGCCTTTTGTCCGGCCGGGGTGTTCGCCATGGGGCCTCAGGGCAAGGCCGTGGTGGCCAAGGAAGCATTGTGTATGGATTGTGGATTTTGTGAACTCCATTGTCCGGATTTCGCGGTGTCCGTGACGCCTCGCCCGGAGGGGGCCCTAAAGGGGGCTGAGGCGTCCAAGGAAACCGAGCACGCAGGACACGAGGCGCACAAGGAGCCCGAGCATGGCGAGCAAGAAACGCAGTCGTAAGGAACTCTTCGCCCAGGGCAACGACGCCGTGGTGGAAGGGGCGCTGTTGTCGGGGTGTACGTTCTACGCCGGCTATCCCATCACCCCGTCCACGGAGATCGCCGAGGGCATGGCCGCCCGGTTGCCATACGTCCCGGATGGGGTCTTCATCCAGATGGAAGACGAGATCGCGAGCCTGGGCGCGGCCATTGGCGCGTCTTTGGCCGGGCGCAAGGCCATGACCGCCACCTCGGGGCCGGGGTTTTCCCTTATGCAGGAGCATATCGGCTACGCCTGCATGGTGGAGGCGCCGCTGGTCATCGTCAATGTCATGCGCGGGGGGCCCAGTACGGGGCTCCCGACGAGCCCGGCCCAAGGGGACGTGCAGCAGGCCCGCTGGGGGACGCACGGGGATCACTCCATCATCGTGCTCTCGGCAAGTAACGTTCAGGAATGCTTGGAAATGACTGTAACGGCCTTCAACTTCGCCGAAAAGTACCGCACTCCGGTGATCCTGCTCCTCGACGAGGTGACGGCCCATACCCGCGAGCGGCTGGTGATACCGGAAGCAGGAGAGGTGGAGATCCTTTCCCGGGTGGCGCCGTCCATGCCGCCGGAATGGTATGTCCCCTACGAAGACGGCCTGCGCGGGGTGCCGCCCATGCCGGCCATGGGCTCCGGATACCGGTACCACGTCACGGGGCTTACCCATGACCGCAACGGGTTCCCCACCTCGCGCCCCGACGAAGTCCAGGCCCTCATTTCCCGGCAGTTCCGCAAGATCGACCAGTTCTTCTACGACATCCAGCTTACGGAGTCCTACTTGTGCGACGACGCCGAGGTGGCGGTGGTGGCTTACGGGTGTGTGGCCCGCTCGGCGCGTTTGGCCGTGGATCTGGCCCGGGAACAGGGCGTGCGGGCGGGGCTCCTCCATCTGAAGACCCTGTTTCCTTTTCCGCGCCCTGCGGTGGAGGCGGTGCTGCGCACCTGTCCTCGGGTGGTGGTCCCGGAGATGAACATGGGGCAGATTTCACGCGAAGTAAAACGGGTGAACAACGGTCTGGCCGCCGTCCGTACCGTGAACCGCATCGATGGCCAGATCATCACCCCCCAGGAAATCCTCAAACCTCTGCTGCGAGGCTGACATGGCGGCCATTACCGAGCTCATTCACGATTACTTGCGCCACAACAAGAAGTTTCCGCACGTGCTCTGCGCCGGCTGCGGGCATGGTATCGTGCTCGGCGCCTTGATCCGCAGCATCCACTCCCTGGGACTCTCCAAGGACGACGTGGTCCTGGTGGCGGGCATCGGCTGCTCGGGCCGGGTGGCGGTGTACGTGGATTTCAACACGGTGCACACCTGCCATGGCCGGGCCCTCACCGTGGCCACAGGCATCAAGATGGCCAACCCGAAGCTCAAGGTCATCGCCATCATGGGCGATGGCGATGCCTTGGCCATCGGCGGCAACCATTTCATCCATGCCGCCCGCCGCAACATCGGTATCACCGCTTTGGTGCTCAATAACTCCATCTATGGGATGACGGGCGGCCAGGCGTCGCCGGCGTCGCCCACGGGCTCCATGTCCACGACCACGCCGTTGGGGCAATTGGAGCGCTCCTTCGACGTGGTGGACCTGGGTCTTGCCTGCGGCGCGGGGTATGTGGCCCGGGCCACGGCCATGCATGCCCTGCTTTTGGGAAAGCTCCTGGAAGAGGCACTCACCCGGCCGGGCTTCTGCTTGGTGGAGGTGCGCACCCCCTGCCCCACGCAGTACGGCCGCAAAAACGGGTTCAAGACTGCGGTAGAGATGTACCGCTGGTACAAGGAGCGGGCGGTGAAGCGGGAGCGTTGGGACTCATTGCCTGAAGACCAGCGGGCGCAGTCGTTTCCCATCGGCGTGTTTCGAGACGCCCCCCAGCCGGGCCTTGAAGAACGCTACTATGCCGCGTGTTCCCGCGTGCAGGAGAAGACGTCATGCCAGCAATCCCAATAGATCGTTTTGAAATTCGGCTCTCCGGCCTGGGCGGCCAGGGTATTTTGACCCTGGGGCGCATCCTTGGCCAGGCCCTGGCCTTGGAGCATGGCTACCATGTGGCCCAGACGCAAAGTTACGGTCCGGAGGCGCGAGGCGGAGCGAGCCGCGCCGACGTGGTGGTGAGTTCCCGTCCCATCAGCTATCCCAAACCGGTGAATCTGGACCTTCTGGTGGCCTTGAGCCAGGAAGCCTGCAACCTGTATTATCGGGATCTCAAGGGCGAAGGGCTTCTCTTGGTGGATGCCGACCTGGTGCCGCAGCCGCCCACCAACCGATTTTGCGCGCTCCCCTTCACCGCCCTTGCCCGGGAAAAGCTGGGGAACGCGCAGGCCATGAACATCGTATGCTTGGGAGCGTTGGTGCACGTGCTGCCCATGCTTTCCTTGAAGGCGGTGAAGGCGACGCTGCCAGCGGTGTTGCCCGCCAAGATCGTGGAACTCAATCTCAAGGCCGTGGAGCTGGGCTCTACACGGGCGAGGAAACGCTATCCGGATATTGCCACACAATGGACATTCTTCTCACCAACGACGACGGCATCAATGCCGTAGGGCTGCGCGCCCTGTACCGCGCCTTGCTCGATGCCGGCCACAACGTGCGCGTCGTGGCGCCCGTAACCGAGCAGAGCGCCGTGGGCCATGCCATTACTTTGTTTTCTCCCCTGCGCGTGGTGGAAGTGCGGGAGGTGGGCTTCGAGGGCTTGGGAGTGGTGGGCACTCCGGCTGATTGTGTCAAATTGGCGGTGCACCACGTGCTTGTGCGGCGGCCGGACCTGGTGATCTCGGGCATCAATGCCGGCGCCAACGTGGGCGTGGACGTGCTCTATTCCGGCACGGTTTCTGCGGCCACGGAAGGGGCCTTGGCCGGGATCCGCGCTTTGGCCGTATCCGTGGACGACTTCCGCCCCCGGGACCTTTCCGCCCAAGCCATGTGCACCGTCTCGTTCGTGGAGGACTTTCCCTGGGCGTCGCTGCCGCCGCTGACGGTGCTCAACCTCAACTTTCCCGCCGGGCCGTTGCCCTATCCGCCCCGCATCGAGGTGTGTCCGCAAACCAGCGCCACCTACCGGGACTGGTACATCGAGCGGGCCGATCCCCGCGGTCGGCCGTATTATTGGCTCGGAGGAGTCATTCCCGAGGAATTGGTACAGCCAGGTACGGACCGGGCTTTGCTCTCCCAGGGCTGTATCACGTTGACGCCGCTTACTTTTGACCTCACCCATTGGGCGTTTTTGAACGTCCTGCGAGATACCCTTCATCAACCCGAGCAAGGAGGATCCCATGCCCCTGACCACACCGAAAGCGATGTTTGAGCGGGCCTACGCCGAAGGTTTTGCCGTCGGCGGGTTCAACGTCAACAACATGGAAATCGTCCAAGGTATCATGGAGGCGGGTGCCGCGGAAAAATCCCCCCTGATCCTGCAAGTGTCGGCAGGAGCTCGCAAGTATGCCGGCCAGGCGTACATCATCAAATTGGTGGAAGCAGCCTTGACCACCGTGGATTTGCCGGTGGTCCTCCACCTGGACCACGGACAGAATTTCGAGATCTGTAAAGAGGTCATCGACGGGGGATTTTCGTCGGTGATGATCGACGGCTCGCATTTGCCGTACGAGGAAAACATCGCCGTGACCCGGAAGGTGGTGGAGTACGCCCATGACCGCGGGGTATGGGTGGAGGCGGAGCTGGGCCGCCTGGCAGGCGTGGAAGACGAGGTCCATTCCGCGGAAAACGTCTATACGGACCCGGACCAGGCGGCGGAATTCGTGGAACGCACCGGGTGCGATTCCTTGGCCATCGCTATCGGCACCAGTCACGGGGCCTACAAGTTTGCCGGTGAGGCCCGTTTGGATTTCGATCGCCTGGAGAAGGTGGGCAAACTTTTGCCGGGCTTTCCCATCGTGCTCCACGGCGCATCCTCGGTGCCTCAGGAGTTCGTGGCCATGGCCAATACGTACGGCGCGCAGATCGGCGGCGCCCGCGGGGTGCCGGAAGAGCTGTTGCGCAAGGCCGCCGGCATGGCGGTGTGCAAGATCAATATCGATACCGATATCCGTTTGGCCATGACCGCCACCATCCGCAAGTATCTCGCCGAGCATCCGGACCACTTCGATCCGCGGCAGTACTTGAGCGTGGCACGGGACGCGGTGCGGGATATGGTGCGGCATAAAATCCGCAACGTCTTGGGTTCGAGCAATAAAATCGACGCATAAGGAGAAGAGAGATGGGCGTGCGAGTCGCTCTCAATGGATTTGGTCGTATCGGACGCTACATGGCCCGCGTCCTTGCTGGCCGGGAAGATTTGGAACTGGTGGCCGTCAATGCGCGGGGAGACAACGCCTCCTTGGCGCATCTGCTCAAGTATGATTCCGTGCACGGGATCTTTCCGGGCGAAGTGACGGCCACCGAGGATGGGTTCGCCATCAACGGCCGGCTGGTGCGGGTGACCCGCAATGCCCCGGATGCCTGGGACTGGGCCTCCGTGGGGGCGGATATCGTGGTGGAGAGTACGGGCAAGTTCACCGATCGCGAGAGCTGTGAGCGCCATCTGGCCTGCGGAGCCAAGAAGGTGATCGTGTCGGCGCCGGCCAAAAATCCGGACGTCACGGTGGTTGTGGGCGTCAATGACGAATCGCTCGCCGCCGAGCACCGCATCATCTCCAACGCCTCGTGCACCACCAATTGTCTGGCGCCGGTGGCCAAGGTTCTGCACGCCACCTTTGGCATCAAGCACGCCCTCATGACCACCATCCATTCCTACACCATGAGCCAGCGCATTCTGGACGGCACGCACAAGGATTTGCGCCGGGCTCGGGCTGGGGCCATGAACATCCTGCCCACCACCACGGGTGCGGCTCGGGCGGTGACCCTGGTGATTCCGGAGCTTGCGGGCAAGCTCGACGGCATGGCCGTGCGCGTCCCGACGCCCAATGTCTCGTTGGTGGACCTGGTGGCCGAAGTGGAACGGCCCACCACCGCAGCCGAGGTCAATGCGGCCCTCAAGGCCGCGGCCGCCGGCCCGGAAGGCGGTCCCATGGGCTATACGGAACTGCCTTTGGTCTCGGTGGACTATGTGGGCAGCCCTTACGGCGGGGTGGTGGACGGCCTATGCACCGCAGTCATGGACGGCACCATGGTGAAGGTCATCGTCTGGTACGACAACGAAGCGGGTTTCACCCACCAATTGGTACGGCTCACCGCCAAGGTGGCCGCGTTGCTCTGATCCGCGACAAATCCAGGGCGGCTCCCGGTGTGCCTGGGGCCGCCCGTGGTATTTTTTGGTATGAATACATTTGCCCATCTCCATTGCCACACGGAATACAGCCTGCTGGACGGCGCCATCCGCTTGCGCGACCTCTGCGCCCGGGCGGTGGATTATGGCATGGAGGCCGCCGCCGTGACGGATCACGGCAATCTTTTTGCGGCATTGCCGTTTTACTTGGAAGCCAAGAAGCACGGTATCCGACCGATTATCGGCTGTGAAGTGTATGTGACCGGAAACATGCACGATCGCAGTGATAAAAACCGTTTTCACCTGGTGCTGTTGGCGCAAAATCTCGTGGGGTACCACAATCTGGTCAGGTTGGTCTCCGCAGGGTTCTTGGAGGGGTTTTACTACAAGCCGCGTGTGGACAAGGAGTGTCTCAAGCGCCATGCTGAGGGGCTCATTGCCTTGTCCGCCTGCATCAAGGGCGAGATTCCGTGGACCCTCACCCAGGTGGGCATGGACGCTGGTCTCGAGGTGGCGCGGCAGTACGCGGCCATTTTTCCGGGGCGCTTGTATCTGGAGCTCCAAGAAAACGGACTTCCGGAGCAGGAGGAGGCCAATGCCCGGCTCTTGGAAGCTGCCCAGATCCTTGGGCTGCCGCTGGTGGCCACCAATGACTGCCATTACCTGGAGCGGGAAGATTTCGAGGCCCATGACGCTTTGCTGTGCATCGGCACGGGCAAGACCGTGGACACCCCCGGCCGGCTGCGCTTTTCGTCCAACACGTTTTACTTTCGTCCACCGGAGGAGATGGAAGCGGCCTTTGCCCACGTGCCCGAGGCCTTGGAAAACGCCGCCCGTATTGCGGACCTCTGCCAGGTGGAGTTCGATCTCGGTCGGCATCACTTTCCGGCCTACGCTGTGCCGGACGGCTGTTCCATGGAGGACGAGTTCCAGCGCCTGGCCCGCGAAGGTCTGGAAGTACGGCTGCGTCAGCTCCCGTATGCGGTGGATCCCCAGGAATATCGAGACCGCTTGGAGCATGAGCTGGCGGTCATCACGGAAAAAGGCTTCGCCCCGTATTTCCTCATTGTGCAGGACTTCATCAACTGGGCCAAAAGCCAGGGTATTCCGGTGGGTCCGGGCCGTGGTTCCGCGGCCGGGTCCCTGGTGGCCTACGCCCTGCGCATCACCGACCTCGATCCCATTCGGTACCGGCTCTATTTCGAGCGTTTTCTCAATGCCGAGCGGGCGTCCCTGCCGGATATCGACGTGGATTTCTGCTACAATCGCCGCGACGAGGTCATTCGGTATGTGACGGAAAAATACGGCGCGGATCGGGTGGCGCAGATCGTGGCCTTTGGCACCATGAAGGCCAAAGGCGTGGTGCGGGATGTGGCCCGGGTGCTCGGGATTCCGCTCAAGGACGCCGACCGGGTGGCGAAACTCATCCCCGATGACCTCAAGATGACCTTGGACAAGGCCCTGGAGCAGGAGCCGGAGCTTCGGGCCTTGGTGGAAAACGACCCGGTCTTTGCCAAGCTCTTCCATATTTCCCGCCGCCTGGAGGGCCTTGCCCGACACCCGTCCCAGCATGCGGCGGGCATCGTCATCTCCCGCGAACCCATGGTGGAGTATCTCCCCCTGCATGTGGGCAAGAACGGCGAAGTGGTCACCCAGTTCGACATGAAGAAAGTGGAGATGGTGGGGCTCATCAAGTTCGATTTCTTGGGCCTCAAGACCCTGACCGTGATCCACGATGCGCTGCGCCTCATCGCCCACGGGGGCGGGACTCCACCGGATTTGGAGACCTTGCCTCTGGACGATGCGGCGACGTACGAGCTTTTGTGTCGGGGGGAGACCGACGGTGTGTTCCAGCTGGAATCCGAAGGCATGCGCCGGGTGCTCCGCAGCCTCAAGCCTTCGTGCTTCGAGGACATCATCGCTTTGCTCGCCCTCTATCGTCCGGGACCGCTGGAAAGCGGCATGGTGGACGACTTCATCGACCGCAAGCACGGCCGCAAGCCCATCGAATACGCCTATCCTGAGCTTGCGCCCCGCCTGCACCCCATCCTGGAAGACACCTACGGGGTGATCCTCTACCAGGAACAGGTCATGAAGATCGCCTCGGAACTGGCCAACTACTCCATGGGCGAGGGCGACATCCTGCGCCGGGCCATGGGCAAGAAGAACCCCGAAGAAATGGCCAAGCAGCGCTCGCGGTTCCTCTCCGGCGCTCGAGAAAACGGCATCAGCGAAGAGGCCGCAGGCTGGATCTTCGACCTCATGGAAAAGTTCGCCGGTTACGGCTTCAACAAGGCCCATAGCGCCGCCTACGCCCTCATTTCCTACCAGACGGCGTATCTCAAAGCACATTTTCCGGCCGAGTTCATGGCCGCCACCATTACCTCCGAGGTCTCCAACTCTGATAAGGTCTTGGCGCATGTGAACGCCTGCCGCGACATGGGGCTCACCATCCTGCCGCCGGACGTGAATCAGAGCCGCTATGAGTTCACGGTGGAAGACGGAGCCGTGCGCTATGGGCTCTCGGGCATCAAAGGGGTGGGCGAGGCCGCGGTGCAGGGTATGGTGGCGGAACGGGACGCCCACGGCCCATTTGCCAGCCTGCTGGATTTTTGCTGCCGGGTGGATTTGCGGAAGGCCAACAAAAAAGTGCTCGAAGCCCTCATCAAGGCCGGGGCCATGGACACCTTTGGCTGCCATCGGGGGCTGCTGCTCGCAGCGGTGGAGCCGGTCATGGCCATGGCCCAGCGGCAGGCCAAGCGCAAGCGCTCCGGCCAGCTCTCCTTTGCGGCCATGGCGGATGCCTCCACGTGCCGCCTGACCGGCATTGGCGCGGATGTCCCCATAGAAGGCGAGGTCCGCATCCTTGATGATACGGAAAAGCTGCGTATGGAAAAGGAGGCCTTGGGGTTCTACCTCATGGGGCACCCCCTGGAGCCGTACCGGGAGGAACTGCGGCGCATGGACCTGACACCCCTTGCCGCGTGCGCGGAACTTGGGGAAGGTACGGCGGTGCGCGTAGCCGTGCTGGTCACGGGACTCAAGGCCATCACCACCAAGCGGGGGGATCGCATGGCTTTTGCCGAGGTGGAAGACCTTTCCGGCTCCGGCGAGATGGTGCTTTTCAGCGACGTCTTTGCCGCGTGTCGGGAGGTGCTTGCCGCAGAGGAGCCCGTGCTGGTGGAGGCCGAGGTGGGGCGCATGGAGACGGATGACAATGGCCAGGTGGTGCGTGTCAAACTCGTAACTCGGGACATGCGGCCTTTGCGCGCGGCCGTGGCCGAGAGTGCGCAGCCGGTGCGGGTGGAGGTCCCTTTGGCGGACGTCGTGGACTGGGATGGGCTCGCCCAGGTCTTTTCCCGCCACACGGGCCCTGCGCCGGTGGTGTTGGAGGTGGTGGCTCCGGAATTCGTCTGCCAGCTGCAATGCGGGCCGGGGGTCACCGTGGCTGCGGGGCCGCAATTTTGGCGCGACATCGAGTGCTGGCGAGGAGGGCAGTGATGGGGGTATGGCGGCTGCGGGTGCGCGGTGGGTTTGCCGCGGCGCACCAGATTCTGCATTACGGCGGGCCGTGTGAGGCCCTGCATGGTCACAACTTTGCCGTGGAGGTGGAGGTGGAGGGCTGTGTGCTGGATTCCAAGACAGGTATGCTCATGGACTTCAAGGAGCTCAAAGGGCATCTGGCCGCGGTGACAGGGCAGTTGGATCATACCCATGTCAACGCGCTGCCGGAGTTTGCCGGCGTGAGTCCTTCCTCCGAGCGTCTGGCGGAGTATATCTTTCGCCGCCTCGCCGTGCGCCTGAAAGACTCCGGGGTGCGCCTGGTGCGGGTGAGTGTGGCGGAAAACACCGGCTCTGAGGCCGAGTACCGGGAGTAAACGTCATGGCACAGGCGTCGGCCGGGTTGCACGAACCCGTGCGGGTCATGGTGGTGGACCAGGATCCGGTGCTGCGCCGTTTGGTGCGCCACGCCTTGGACGCGCGTTTTGTCCTCTCGGAGGCCCAGGACGGGTTTGACGCCTTGGATGCCTACCTGGAAGAGCGCTTCGATATCGTGGTGATCGGCGAGCGGCTGGGCTCTTGTGATGCCCGGCAGGTGGTGGAATACATCCGGGGGCAGGCCAACGACAGCCGTACGTTCATCGTGGTGTTGTTCTGGGATCTCTCACCGGCGGGGGAGTTCGCCTTGCTCCACGCCGGGGCCAATGATTGTCTGCGTCTTCCCTTTTACCGCGAGGTCTTTCGCGCCCGCATGGAGGTGGGCTTGCGCCACATCCGCATGACGCAGCAACTGGAGCAGGCCTACATGCGCATCGAAGCGCAGATGCGCACTGTGGCGGATTTGCAGAAAAAGCTCGTGCCGTCCTTGGCGCAGGAAGTGCCGGGGTTTCGGGTGCGGCACCTCTACCAGCCTTCTGGTTTGGCCAGTGGAGACTATTACGATTGTTTGTCTCTGCCTTCGGGCGGCGTGCGGGTGGTGGTGGCGGACGTGTCCGGTCACGGGGCCCGGGCGGCCTTTATCATGGCCATGGTGCGTACGGTGGTGCGCGCAGGCACGGCCCGTGGAGCGAGCATCGAGTATCTCCTTGCCACCACCAACACCCAGCTTTTGGAAACCGTGGGGGATGAATCGGATTTTGTGACCATCTTTCTGGCGGACGTGGACCCGGCACTGGGGCGGCTGCGTTTTGCCAGCGCCGGGCATTGTCCGGGGCTTTTACGTGTGGGCACGCAGGTGGAACCCCTGGCGGCGTCCACTCCCATGCTGGGGTTTTTCCCCTTGGAATTTCGCGTTGAGGAGCGGGCATTTCCGCCGGGATCGGGCCTTTTGCTCTACACCGACGGCCTGTATGAGTGGGAGATGGCCTCCGGCGAGCAGCTGGGGGTGGACCGGTTTGTGGCGTTGGCCGCCGAGGCGATCTGTGAGCCCACCGTGTATCTGGACGCCTTGATGCACCGGCTGGAAGAAGCGGGCGAGATGCCGCCGGTGTTCACCGATGACGTAACCGCCCTTTGGGTGGAGACGGACCCGACCTGGCGCAGTGTGGTCTTCCGCGTCGAGGCGGCGCCGGCCCAGGTGCGTCAGGTAGTCCGTCAGGCGGTGGAATGGGCTGCGGAGATGCCGCCGGAGATGCGGGACGCCGTGGAGCTCGCCGTGGTGGAGGCGTGCGCCAACGTGGTCCGCTATGCCTACGGCGAGGGAGGTGGCGTCCTCGAGTTGCGGGTGGCGGTGGCCCCTGGGAGCTTGGTGCGCTTTCAGGTGGTGGACTACGGCCGCCCCTTTGACCCGCCGGAGCGATGGGGACTGCCGGAAGAAACTTCCTCTTCAGGGCGTGGGCTTTTTCTGATCCACACTCTCATGGACCGTGTACACTACGGTCGCATGGAGGGTGCCAATGTACTGACACTGGAGAAACGATGGGAGGGCGCATGCCAGAATTGCATGTAGAGACCAAAGGCACCGAGGTGTGGGTGCGCTATGACGGAGAAATCACTTTTGACGTGGTGGAGGACCTCAAGGTCCGCATGGAGACGGTGTTTGCCGCCCCCAACTGGAAGACGCTCATTTTCGATCTGGAGGGAGTGGACTTTCTCGATAGTTCTGGCATCGGCTTTTTCGTCATCCTCAACAACCGCTGCTCCCAATCCGGGCAGAAGCTCATCCTCTTTCGTCTGCGGCCGCAGCTGCGCAAGACCTTGGCGCTTGTGAACATGCTGCACTTTTTTTGCATAGCCGACGACCAGGACGATGTGGATGCCAACCTCGTGGACTAGCCCATGCCCTATTTTCTCAAACACCATTTCGATCCCGATTTCGACTATCTGAACTTGAAGCCCCGCCAGCGTGAGGACGGCTCGGTGGATCATCAGAATATGGGGTACGTGCAGAACGTCATCGAGGGCCAGGTGCTGGCGGAGATGGTGCCCATCTCCGAAGAAGCGGCGCGCGCCTTGCCGCCGCAGGCGGTGTTTGCCGAACCCCGTTTCCCCATGGGTCGCAACTGTGCGGTACACCCCCAAAATCCCCTGCAGCTTTTGGCCTCGGCCAATGGCTACGTCTTTTATGACGGCGGCCTCATCCATGTGAAGCGGGTGCTCAACGTGCGCCAGGACGTGGGCGTGCGCACGGGCAACGTTCATTTTGTGGGGGATGTCATCGTCCATGGATCGGTGCGTTCCGGTTTTGAGCTCGTGGGCCGGGACGTGCGGGTGCAGGAGGGAGTGGAGGCGGCCACCGTGCAGGCCGGCGGCAACCTGCAGGTGGATGGCGGGGTGCGCGGCGCCGGGGTGCTTCGGGCCGGCAAAAACATTCGCGTGGGATTTTGTGAGAACGCGACCCTCTGGGCCGGGGACTCCATCCTGGTGGACAAGGTCTGCATGCATGCCCAGGTGTTTTGTCAGCGCAAGCTGGCGGTGCGCGACCGGTTGGTGGGCGGCCGCATCTGCTGCCAGGCGGTGGTGTTTGTGGGCGGGCAACTGGGCGGCGGGCTGGGCACCCCCACGGAGTTGGTACTTGGCTTCGATGCCGAACTCATGGGCGAGGTGGAGCGCTTGGAGCGGGAACTTGCCCGCTTGGGGCCGATGAGCAAAGAGTTGCAGCGGGAAATGGCAAAAAATTCCACCTATGCCGCGGAGTACGCCCCGCGCCTGGCCACTGTGGAGCGCAAGATGCGCGCGTTGCAGAACAAGGTGGTAGGCATGCGCGAGCGGCTCCACGAGCGCTTTTTTGCCCGCGCTGTGGTGGTGGCGCCCGGCGAGGTGCGGCCTGGGATCACCATCTCCATTGGCACCGCCCGGCTGCAGGTGAATGATTTTTTGCGCAACGTGCGCTTCGAGTTGGCTGACGACGAGATTGTCGTGCGCAGTCCTGCCCTCGGCAAGAAAGAGTAAACAAGAGCACCATAAGGTGACCTATGGATATCGGAACCCTTATAGGCATTGTTGCAGCTTTTGGTCTGATTTTGGGCTCCATCTTCATGGGGGGGAGCATTGGGGCCTACGTAGACATCCCGTCGGTGCTCATCGTCTTCGGTGGCACTGTGGCCGTGACCTTCATCATGTACCCCATGGGCGCGGTATTGGGTATGGTGAAGGTCATGCTCAAGGCCTTTTTTGCCAAGGATCCGAATCCCAAAGATCTCATCAAGAAGATCGTGGAACTGGCGGAACTTGCCCGGCGGGAAAGCCTGGTGGCCCTGGAGAAGGCCAGCGTGGATGATCCTTTTCTCAAGAAAGGAGTGCTCCTCGTGGCGGACGGTACCCAGGAGAGTCTCGTGCGTTCGGTACTGGAGACGGAGATCAATTTCATGCGCCAGCGCCACGGCTCGGGGCAGGCCATTCTCAAGAGCATGGGCTCCATGGCCCCGGCCTTTGGGATGATCGGCACTCTTATCGGTCTGGTGGCCATGCTGCAGACATTGGATGACCCTTCGGCCATTGGTCCGGCCATGGCCGTGGCCTTGCTCACTACCCTCTACGGCGCGGTGCTCGCCAACGTCCTTTTCATCCCCATCGCCACCAAGCTGGGCGAGCGTTCCGCGGCCGAGGCTTTCTACATGGAGATCGCCGTAGAAGGCATCTTGTCGGTGCTGCGCGGGGAAAACCCGAGAATCATTCAGGATAAACTGGAGGCATTTCTGGCCCCGGCCTTGCGCGAAGGGAGTAAGTGATGTCCGAGGAAGCCCCCAAGAAATGTCCGGAGTGCGTGTGCCCCGACGGCTTGCCCGAATGGCTGGCCACCTTTGGGGACCTCATGTCCTTGCTGTTGACGTTTTTCATCCTGCTCCTTTCCTTTGCCAACATGGACCTCCAAAAGTTCAAGGATATGATGGGCTCCATTCGGGATGCCTTTGGTGTGCAGACGGATCGTCCTATGGATACGTATGTGGCCTATTCTCCCTCGAGATACGAGCGCGAGGAGGTGAAGCTCGACAGCGAGTCGCGCAAGATCATGCAGCTTTCGCTGCAGATCTCCGCCATGTTTCAGGAGGATCAGGAGCTCGCCAAGCAGGCCCAGGTGACCCCTGACGACAAAGGTGTCTTGGTGCGGGTGGGAAGCGGCGCCCTGTTCGCCCCAGGATCGGCGAAGCTCAAGCCGGAAGCTTCCCGCGTGCTTGAAGAGGTCATCACCATCCTCGTCAACTTCAATTTCGATGTGGTGGTGCGCGGGCATACCGACGACTCCGAGCCCCTGGGGGGCTTTGGCTCCTACTGGGAACTGTCCGCGGCCCGGGCTGCGGCGGCTCTCAACTACATCATCACCCGTGGCCATATCGCGCCTTCGCGCCTCAAGGCAGTGGGGTATGCCGATACCCGGCCTTTAATGCCCAATACCTCGGAGGCCAATCGCGCCACCAACCGGCGGGTGGAATTCTATTTCCACCGCGCTGCAGAAAAGGGGGCCTGGTAGCCCATGCAGGTCTGGCCCGTGCGCGGAAAAGACGGCGCGCTCGTGGACGCTGTGGTGGAGGTGGCGGGCAAGCGCTGGCGCATGAATGGCCGCCGGGGGCCTGCCTTGGAGGAAGATCTGTTGGCCGCGGCGCGGCCCCAGAAGGGCGAGGCCGTGGTCTTCTTGGGCGCGGGACTGGGGGCGGGCGTTGCCGCTGCCTTGCGCATGGGACTGCCGGTGGCGGTGGTGGATAAGGAAGCTGGGCTTGCCGAAGCCTTGGGTATCCGCCTTCCGCACGAGGTCTTGTGGTGCCGGCATGCGGACCTCGAGGCCGTGCTTGCGGCCTTGACGCGCTGGCAGATGGATTTGGGAGGCCTGCCCCTGGTGCCCATCGTGCATCCGCTCTACGCTCGCCTCGATCCTGTTTTTTACCGCACCTTGGCCGAGCAGTTGGCCGCAAGCCGCAACACACGCTTTTGGCAGCGCGCCCGGGCCCCGCGCCTTGAGGAGGGCAGGCCACGCATCCTTTTGGTGGCGAGCGCCTATTTTCTCCACGGCGAGCTTGTGGCCGCCTGCGCCCGCCTGGGGTACGCGGTGCGGGTGGTGGATCTCCCCAGCCAAGAGGTGGGAAGGCAGGAGTTCGTAGAGGCTATTTTGCAGGCCGTGGTGGAGTTTCGGCCCCATTTCGCCCTCACCGTCAATCACTTGGGCGTGGACCGGGAAGGGGTGCTCACGGATCTCTTGGCCCGGCTGGAGCTCCCTCTGGCTTCGTGGTTCGTGGACGATCCGCATCTCATCATTGGCCTTTACCGCAGTGCGATCTCTCCGTGGGTGGCCCTTTTTACCTGGGATGCGGACACGGTGGAGGGCCTGCGCGCCATGGGCTTTGCGCATGTGCGCTACCTGCCGCTGGGAACAGATCCCACCCGTTTTGTGCCCCAGGGGGCTCCCCGCCTGGACGTGGCCTTTGTGGGCAACTCCATGGCGCACAAGACACGCACTCGTCAGGGGATCCTTCCTCGGGAGCTTACATCCTGCATTTCTCAGGTGGCGGAAGGTTTTGTCCAAAGCCCCATCCGTACGGTGCGGGCCTATGTGGCGGCCCACCATCCAGACATCCTGACCCAAATGGAAGCGCTTTCCACGGAGAGTCAGCTCGCCCTGGAGACCGCCATCACCTGGCATGCCACCCGCGACTGGCGCCATGCATGTGTGCGCAAGCTCCTGCCCTTTCATCCCCACATCGTGGGGGACTCGGGATGGCGGCGCCTCCTTCCGGCGCGCGGCTGGCACTATCATCCCGAGGTAAGCTACTACAGCGAGCTCCCTGGATTGTATCCGCAGGTGCGGGTGAACTTCAATTGCACCAGTTTGCAGATGAAAGGGGCAGTGAACCAGCGAGTCTTCGACGTGCCGGCCTGTGGAGCCTTTCTCCTCACCGACTACCGTCGCCAGATGGAAGATCTCTTTGCCTTGGGCCGGGAGGTGGTCTGCTACAGCGACCCAGAAGAGATTGATGACTTGGTGCGCTACTATCTTTCCCACGACATCCCGCGTCAGGCCGTCATCCAGGCTGCCCGCAAGCGGGTGCTTCTGGAACACACCTACGACGCGCGGCTTGCCACGTTGGTTGCCGCCATGCGGCAGTGGTATGGCGGCTAGGTGCTGCAGGAGTCTTCCCGGCAGTGCGTATGCTGCCTGCGGGCCTGTGGTGTCGGTCGCACTCGAACCTTATGGCTGATCCCATCGTTGTCCTTCAGATGCAGCGTCTGGGGGACGTGGTCCTCTCCTTCCCCCTGCTTTTGTGGCTGATGCGCACTTTCCCCGGTCATCCGCTGTGGCTGCGCGCGGAGCCGCAATTTGCCGCCTTGGCGCGGGGGCTCATGCCTTCCGGGGTGCGGCTCCTGGGCCCTGCAGACGATGCGGAACTGCGCGCCACCCCGGCGCACCTCGTGCTCCACCTGGGGCATGCCGAATCCGGGGCGGCCTTGGCCGGCGCCATCGTTGCCCGGCGGGTGCTGGGGCTTGTGCGCCGCGACGGGGTGCTGCGCATTCACGGATTTTGGCACCGCTACCGGGCAAGCCTGGTGCACGCCAACCGGCATAATCGCTTCCACTGGGCCGATCTCTACGCCCTGGACGCCGTGCCCATGGAGCGCATGGCGGCCACCCGCTGGGATGCGCCGCGCCGCCCTCCTTCGGACAAAATCGGCCTGTTTCTCGGGGCGAGCACTGCGGCCAAGCGACCGGATGCCGTCTTTTGGGCCGGGGTCTGCGGCCACTTGCGTCGTTTCGGCTTTACTCCGGTGCTATTGGGCGGCCCGGCGGAAAAACCCCTGGCCGAGGCGGTGCGTGGGCTGGTGCGTCGGCCGGTGCTCGATCTCTGCGGCGCCTTCAGCCTGGAGCGCCTGGCCTACTTCGGGCAGGAGCTGGCGCTGCTCATCACTCCGGATACCGGCCCCATGCACGTGGCGGCCTGGACCGGGCTGCGGGTCCTCAATGTGAGCTTGGGGCCGGTATGGCCGTGGGATACCGGGCCGTATCAGCCGGGGCATCTGGTGTTGCAGGCCGCCTGCTCGTGTCGCGGGTGCTGGGCGTGCACGCGGAAGGCCGAGCCCTGCCGCGCCCCCATGACCCCGCGTCAGGTGGCCATGGTGGCTGCGGCTGCGGTGCAGGACGCGCCGTGGCCATGCGTGCGGGGGCTGCGGCTTGCCCAAACGGGCCGGGACGCGCAGGGGCTGTACCTCCTGGAGCCCCAATGCGGCGCCGAGCCCTGCGCCCGGGAGCTCGTGTCCCGCTATTGGCGCGCCCTGTGGCTTGCCTGGGGCGCTGGGGGCGATGCGGCCTCCTGCCGCGCCATCCGCCAGCAGTTGTGGAGCGCCTTTCCTGCCCTTGCCCGGGCCCTTGCCCGCGAGAGCCTGCGCCTGGTGCGCTGGCTCTCCACCACTTCGCCGCCCACCCCGCTTCCGTGGAGCTCCTTTGCTCCCGCCCTCCGTCCTCTGGCAAGTTTCCTTGCTGTGAACCTCGAAAACGAAGATTTTTCGCCAACAAGCCTGCGCCATGCGGCCGAACTGGTGGAGCGCCACCTCGCATTCTTTGCTCCGGAAGCTTGAGCCCGTGCATGGGGCGTTGGGGACTGCTGTGACCTGCGGTGAGGGGTCCTTCCTGGATGTCTGAGCCCACGCATGGGGCGTTTGGAACGGCTTTTGATTGGTGTCCTCAGCAAAGGAGGGTCCCATGCAATTTTTTCCCATCTCTTTGCAGCACGGCGGCGTGTTTTCCGTGCTGGCGGGCAAAGGTGCATCCGCCAAGGCCGGATCCTTGTTTTCCCAGCTCTTGGGGCGCAGCAAGAGCGCGTCTGCTGCGAGCCTGTGGGAACACATTCTGGCGGTGCGCGAGAAAGGCGGCATTAACGACGACCTGTGGCAGCGCCTGACGGACTGGAAAAAGAGCGGCGAGGACGGCCGTTTGGGCGCGTGGCTGGCGCAGGTGTGCCCGGAGCTTTTACCTGCGGGCTGGATACCGCCTCAAGGAGATGCGGACGAGGCCGCGACGCACGACGCCGGTGACGCCGTCGTATCCGCGAAGCAAGGGGCGCAGTCTCTGTGGACGGCCCATGGGAAGGGGAGAAAATCCCTGGGCGCAACATCTGCGACGCACGAAGATATCCACGGGCCCTTGGCGCAGAAGGGAAAGGCAGCTCGAGAGGATGCGGGGGAGGCCTTGGCGAAGGAGTCTTCCCACATCGCTTCCTTGAAGGAAGCCGCGACGTCTTCCGGAAAAATCCAGGGCTCTGGGAAGGCCGAAAAGCACGAGGCCTTGGGGCGGGGCCGCCTCTTTGCTTCCGCCGCCGAATCACAGCGCAGCGACAGGCATCCGGGGGCTGTGCGCCCCTCGGTTGCGACGGTGGATGCCGCCTCCAAGGGCGCTGCTTCGGCGGCGTCGCTCCCCCAAAAAGACGGGCCAGGGCAAAGCCCGCCAGGGGACGTGGGCCATAAGGCGTCCCCCTCTGGCCCTACGCTTGCGTCTGCGGAGAGTCTGTGGCGGGCGACGTCCAAGAAGGTCGGGCAATCTCTCGAAGCCCATGGCCTCACGGGGGCGTCCGACACCCGGCCTCAGGGCACACCAGAGGGGGAAGATCGCATCCGCTCAGGGCAGGGGGGACGCCACGCGGAGTCGGTCTGGATGGAGGACTCCCAGGAGCTGAGCCCCCGCGCGGTGCCTTTGCGCGGCAGCGGTTTCGGGGCAAAGGAGGGCAGGCCCGAGCACCAGTCGCCTGACGAACGTCGGGGGCAAAGGCTGCTGGCTGCGCAGGGCGGGCAGACCACAGGCGCCGAAGGGGCTGGCGCCGCGGTCTTCTCCCCCGCAGGGCCGGTGGCGTCCCGCGCCGAGGCCCTGGCGCCTTCCATCGTGGAGCAGACGGCGCAATCCATGGTGCGGCAACTCTCTCCGGGCATCAAGCAACTCACCATCCAGATCGAACCCCAGGATCTGGGGCCCATCCACGTGGCCCTGCAGGTGCGTGGCGGCGAGGTCCACGCCGTGCTGCGGCCGGCGCACCCGGAAACCAGCCAGGTCCTGAACGCCCATCTGCCCACCCTGCGCCAGGAGCTGGAGCGGCAGGGGTTTCAGGTGGCGCGCCTGGACGTGCAGACCGGTCTTGCGGACTTGGGCTCCCAGACTGCCTGGGATGGGACCAGCCAGCACCAGCGCCCGCAGGGGGACGGCGCGGGCACTGGATTTTTGTGGCGGCGTTCCGCAGCTCCGGAGGAATCGTTGGCGCGCAATCTGCAAGAAGGCAGGACGCCCGGCCTGCACACGGCACTTCGTGCCGACGGGGCTGTGGATCTCTTTGCGTGAGGCATCCGTATGATCGAATCCATCCTTCAATCCCAAGGGGCCTTTGCCGGCAGCGAGGCCAACAGTTCCAAGGCCCTGGACAAAGACGCCTTCTTGCGCCTGCTGGTCACCCAGCTCCAGCATCAGGACCCCTTGAACCCCATGGATGACAAGCAGTTCATCGCCCAATTGGCGCAGTTTTCCAGCCTCGAGCAGATGAACAACATTGCCGCGGGCATCACCAAGCTCACGGAGCAGGCGGCAAGCCAGGACATGCTCTCCGCCGCGGCCTTCATGGGCAAAGAGGTGGTGGCCGCAGGAAGCGGCCTGTCCAAGGAAGACGGCGCGGTCTCCAGTGTGGATTTCACCCTGCAGGGCACCGCCACCGAGGTACGGGTCTTTGTGTATGACAGCACCAACAACCTGGTGCGCACGGAAAAACTTTCCGGCCGTGCCGCCGGTACCTATTCCTATGCTTGGGACGGCAAAGACGACCAAGGCGGCAGCCTGCCCGATGGCCGCTACACCGTGACCTTTGCCGCCACCGATGCCGAGGGCACACCGGTGCTCGTGTCCACGGCCGTCTCCGGCCGGGTCACGGCGGTGGAGCGCACCGATGACGGCGTCACCCGGCTGCGTCTGGCCGATGGCCGTACCGTGGCCCTCGGGGACGTGCGTACCGTGACGGAAACGAGCACCGCTGCCACAGCGCAGGAGTAAGAAGAAGAGGAGGGACCTATGGGCCTGTCAGCTTCCATGTATGCGGGAACCAGTGGACTGCGTGTCCACGGTGAGGACATGTCGGTCATCGGCAACAATATCTCCAATATCTCCACCATCGGGTTCAAGGCCTCGCGCTCGTACTTCGAGGACACCTTGAGCCAGACCATCTCCGTGGCCAACGGCGTGGGGCAGGTGGGCCGTGGCGTGGCCATGGGCGCGGTCATGGGGGATTTCTCCCAGGGCTCTTTGGAAACCACCAACGAAGCCACGGATTTGGCCATTGGCGGGAACGGCTTCTTCGTGGTGGTCCCGCCTGGGGAAGAGACCAACTATTACACCCGGGCCGGCTCCTTCCGCTTCGACAAAGACGGCTATCTCGTGGACCCCCATGGCTACCGGTTGCAGGGCTGGGCCATCCAGTCCGACGACACGAGCGAGGTGGTGTCCACCACCGAGACGTCCGCCCCCAGCGCCACGGTGAAGATCGTGGGCGTGCCCACGGATATCAAGCTGGAGAACTTCCAGTCGCCCCCCCAGGCCACCAGTCGGGTGGACCTCATCTTGAACCTCGATTCCCGGGCCGTAGACCGCTCCGTGGAGGATGGGGACCCGCCTGCCACCACCCCGTTTGATGGCACGCCGTTTACGGCCATGTTCGACGCCTATGATGCCAACTCCGTGGATGGCGTCCCTTTGGGAGACGCTCGCTACGCCTACCAGACTACGATCAAAGTCTACGATGAAAATGGCGGGGCGCATAACCTCACCGTGTATATGGACCCCATCAATGATCCCGATGTAACAGACAATGCCGGGGGCAAACGTTATTGGGAATACATCGTGGCCGTGCCGCCCGCTGAAGACAATCGGGAATTTTGGGCGGTGCAGACCGATACTTCCAAGCGGGGCATCCTCATGGCCGGCACGCTCACCTTCAACGCCACCGGTGAGTTGGAAGGCATGAGCGCCTTTACCATCAATAACCCCTACAACGGAACGGGCGGTACGGAGCCGACCCCTGGTCCCCCGCCTACCGCTGGCGTGTTTGCTACCGATGCCAGCGCCATCACCAACTGGACGCCAGCCAATTTTTCCAAAAACGGCTTTCCGGTGTGCACCGCCAACTTCTTGGGCAAGGCCAATGGCAGCATCACGGCTACGGACGATGATCCGGGGACGTCCAACATTCCGCCCAAGGATCTTACTTTGACGGACAACTCTCCAGCCAACATCGAGATCAACTTCGGGCTGCGCAACAAGGCCACCAACTGGTCCGGAGGCTTGGCTAATTTGGATGAGCTCAGGCGGTTGATGCAGACCGGCAACAGCGGCGGCGCGGTGACGACATCGGCCGAGATGCAGGCGGCCCTTGCCACCATCAACAATTTCGCCTCCGTGGAGGCCAATGCCCTGCGCACCACGAGCTACAGCTCGGCGTCCACCACGGTGTACCAGTCCCAGAACGGCTATGCCGCGGGCTTTCTCCAGAGCATCTCCGTGGACCGGGACGGCGTGCTCACCGGTCGCTACTCCAATGGGCAGGTGCAGCAGCTCTACGCCCTGACCCTGGCCACCTTCAACAACAACTACGGCCTGTACCGGGAGGGCGGCAATCTCTTTTCCGAGACCCGCGCTTCGGGCCCGGCCATCACCGGCCTGGCCAATACCGGCGGCAAGGGGAGTATTGCCTCCAATGCCCTGGAGCAATCCAACGTGGATCTTGCCACGGAATTCGTGAAGATGATCACCACAGAAAAGGGCTTCCAGGCCAATTCCAAGACCATCACCACCACGGAAAACCTCATGAACACCCTCATCCAGCTCAAGCGCTAAGGCTTGGATAGCGGACACGCAAAAACCCCGGGGCATCCCCGGGGTTTTTGGTTTGAGTGGTTCGGATGGCGGGGCTAGATGCCCATGATGTGGTAGCCACTATCCACGTAGATGACCTCGCCGGTGACGGCGCTGGCCAGATCCGAGGCGAGGAAGAGCGCCACCTTGCCTACTTCCTCCTGGGTGATGTTGCGCCTCAGCGGCGCCCGCTCCTCGATGGTCTGCAGGATGCTGCGAAAGCCCGAGATACCCGAGGCCGCCAGGGTCTTGAGGGGCCCGGCGCTGATGGCATTGACCCGGATGCCCTTTTCCCCCAAGTCCATGGCCAGGTAGCGGACGCTGGCCTCCAGGGCCGCCTTGGCCACGCCCATGACGTTGTAATTGGTGATGACCTTTTCCGCGCCGTAGTAGGTCATGGTCATGATGGAGGCCCCAGGGGAGAGCAGCGGCTCGAAGGCCTGGGCCAGGGCCACCAGGGAGTAGGCGGAGACGTCCAGGGCCAGGTGGAAGCCGTCGCGGCTGGTGTCGATGTAGCGGCCTTTGAGGTCGTCGCGGTTGGCAAAGGCGATGGAATGCACCAGGATGTCCACGCTCCCCCAGGAGGCACGTACTGCCTCCACTGCCGCGCCGATGGCGGCGTCGTCCGTGACGTCACACGGGAAGAGCAGTTCCCCGCCCAGCTCCGCGCAGATGGGCTCCACCCGTTTCTTGAGGGCTTCGCCCGCGTAACTCAGGCCGATGGTGGCGCCGCCCTCCTTGAGGGCCTTGGCGATGGCGTAGGCGATGCTCTTGTCGTTGGCCACGCCGAAGATCAGGGCTTTTTTTCCGTCGACGAGCATGTCGGTCTCCTATGGGTTGGGGATGGCAAGGGGGCTACCGGTGAGGATGCGGTAGGCGTCCAGGTAGCGGCGTTGGGTCTGGAGGATGATCTCCTCGGGCACTTTCGGCGCTGGCGGTCGTTTGTCCCAGCCGGAGGACGACAGCCAGTCGCGCAGATATTGCTTGTCGAAGCTCGGCGGCACCAATCCCGGTGTATACCCTTCCTTGGGCCAGAAGCGCGAGCTGTCCGGGGTGAGCACCTCGTCGATGAGCATGAGATCCCGGTCATGGAGGCCGAACTCGAATTTGGTGTCCGCAATGAGGATGCCGCGCTCCTCTGCATAGGCCCGGGCCCGTTCGTACATGGCAAGTGAGATCTCTTGTACCCGGCGCACCAGGCCTTCGCCCACCCGGGCCTTGGCCGAGGCCACGGTGATGTTTTCGTCATGCTCGCCCAGGTCGGCCTTGGTGGAGGGCGTAAACAGCGGCGGGGTGAGTTTGGCCGCCTCGGGCAGCCCTTCGGGGAGCTTGTGCCCGCACACGCTGCCGGTGGCCAGATAGTCCTTGTAGCCGGAGCCGGTGAGGTAGCCGCGCACGATGCACTCGATGGGCAGGGGCTTGGCGCGGCGCACCACCACCGCCCGGCCCTCCAGGTCATCGGCGAAGGCCGCCAGGGCCGGCGGAAAATCCGCCACTTCCGTGGCCACCAAATGGTTGGGCACCAGGTCGTGGAACATCCGCATCCAAAAGACGGTGATCTGGTTGAGGACTACGCCTTTGTAGGGCACGGGCTCGCCAAGCACCACGTCAAAGGCGGACATGCGGTCCGTGGTGACGATGAGCAGGTGCTCGGCATCCAGGGCGTAGATGTCCCGAACTTTGCCGCGGGAGAGGAGCTCGAGTCCCGGAAACCGGGTCTGGGTGACGACGCGCATGGTTACTCCTTGAAGCGGGATTCGATGCTGCGGGCATGGGCCTCGAGGCCTTCCAGCCGCGCCAGCCGGGCGATGGTGGCTCCATGCCGGGCTACGTACGCAGGATCGGTGGCCACGAGGCTCGTGGTCTTGCAAAAGGTCGCTACCGAGAGGGCCTGGGCGAAGCGGGCGGTGCCCAGGGTGGGGAGCACGTGGTTGGGGCCGGCAAAGTAGTCGCCCACGGGCTCCGGGGTGGTGTGGCCGAGGAACACCGCCCCGGCGTGGCGCACCAGCGGCACCAAGGCCCATGGGTCGGCCACGGCCAGTTCCACGTGTTCCGGGGCCAGGGCATTGATGTACTCCATGCCCGTGGCCAAATCCGGCACCAGGACGATGGCTCCCCAATCGGCGAGCGCCTTGCGGGCGAGCTCGGCCCGAGGCAGGTCGTCCAATTGGCGCTCCAGTTCCGCGGCCGTGGCTCGGGCCAGGGACGTATCCGGGGTGAAAAGCAGGGCCGAGGCCATGGGGTCGTGCTCCGCTTGGGAGAGCATGTCCGCGGCCAGGTAGTGCGCCGTGGCCGAAGCGTCCGCCAGGATGGCGATTTCGCTGGGCCCGGCGATCATATCGATTCCGACGATCCCAGCTACCAGGCGTTTGGCCGTCGTGACGTAGATGTTGCCTGGCCCGGCGATGACGTCCACCGCGGAAATACTCTCCGTGCCCAACGCCAGGGCCGCGATGGCCCAGGCCGAGCCCATACGGTAGATTTCCGTGATGCCCAGCATCCGTGCGGTGGCAAGGAGATATGGATTCACGGTGCCGTCCGGCCGCGGCGGCGTGGCCACGGCGATGGATGTCACTCCGGCCACCTGGGCCGGGATGGCGGTCATGAGCAGGCTGGAGATGAGCGGGGTGTTTCCGCCCGTGCCGCCCGGGACGTAGAGCCCAGCGCGGCCCACGGGCAGCACCAACTGGCCGAGGATGGCGCCGGGCGCGTGGGTGAACCAGGAGTTCTGCCGCTGGCGCTCGTGAAAGGCGCGGATGTGGGCTGCAGCTTCGGCGATGGCCGCGGCGTCGGCCTCGGGAATTGATGCCGAGGCGATGTCCGCCTCGGGCACGCGGATGGTCTGGGCCGCGGCATGAGGCCAGTCGAAGCGGGCCGTGTACCGGGCCACCGCGGCGTCGCCTTCGGCCTGTACCGTGGCGAGGACCTCGCGCACCTGGGCCTCCAGCGCCGCCATGTCCGCCCCCGGCGCCCCGCGGCCGGCAAGCCAGGCTCGCAGCTCGGACAGGGAAGGATGGGAAAGCACGCGAATGGACATGGGGTATCCTTGGGGAAAAGATGACGTGTTGGAAAGCCCGCCTTCTATGCCGTCCGGCCGGGGCAAGTCAAATGACGCCGGGCAAGCGGCCCTGACGCCACGGGCGTTGCCTGCGGCGCTCCCGCGGCCTGCGGAGCGTGGCTGGGGCACAAAAAAAGGCCAGGGTTGCCCCTGGCCTTGGGTGTCAGCAATAATCCCAACGCTTAGAATTTGTACTTGAAGCCCGCAGCCACGAAGGCAGAGGGGTCGGCGTCGTCGAACTTGTCGTCGTTGAAATCGGGGGCAAAGTAGTCGAATTCCACGATGGCCGAGAGGTTCTCGTAGATCTTGTAGGTGTTGGCGAAGTACACTTCCCAGGCATGGGACTCTTCGTCGAAGAGCTGGGCGGAGTCTTCATCCGAGGTGCCCTTGAGGTACGCCACCACCAGGGTGTGGGTCAGGTTGTCGATGAACTGGATCTTGTCGAGCTTGAGGCCCACGGTCCACATAGCCAGGCCAGCTTCCTGCGGCAGGCCAGTCAGCCCCCAGGTATCCCAGCCGGTGTTGAAGGCGCGGGCGCCGGTCATGGGCGAAATGGCCCAGCCTTCGGACAGCGTGGGCATGATCTCGGAGCCGTCGGTGGCGTCGTCGTCGTCACCCGAGGCATAGGTGAAGAACAGGGTGGGGGTCACCATGTCGAACTTGTAGGAGGCCGCCAAGGCACCGTACCAGCCCTTGTCGTTTTCATCCAGACCGGAAGTGGAGCCGTACATGAGGTCTGCGGCAAAGGTCAGCGGATCGAACATGGTGAGCTCGGCGTTGGCGCCCAGCCACCAAATGTTGTAGGCCTCGGCGGTTTCGCGGTCTTCACCCACCCAGCCATACGCAAAGTACGGGGTGATGGCAAAGCCGTCGAGCTTGATGGGCGCAGCCAGGAAGGAGGCGTCCAGCTCGCTGTCTTTGGCCGTGGACACGATGTTGTCGGTGTTGGTGTCCTCGCCACGCATGAAGCCAGCGGTCAGGGCGAACATGTCGTTGATGGGCGCGCTCACCACGATGGCCGGGGCGTCGTCGTCAAAAATGGGGGAGCCGAACACGCCGGGCAGGGCCACAGGCTGCATACCGGCCTTGATGTTCACCGTGGTGTCCGGGTAGGTGAAGTCGATGTAGGCGTGCTTCACTTCCACAGCGCCGGTGGTGCTGGTGCTGTCACCACGGTTGGACTGATCGGTGCCGAAGCCGGCGTCAAAACCCCACTCGGTGTCGATCTCGAAGCCCACCACACCCTTCAGGTTCTGGCTGGCCACGTAGTCGAAGTACATACGCACGCGCTGGTTGATGGCGTGGTTGTCGGCGTCGGAGACATCCGAGTTGAAATCATAGAGGTTCTGGGACCACTGGCCGTACACGTCGATGCTGCCGCGGGTCTTGAGTTCGGCGGCGGAGGCGCTCCAGGCCGCGCCGAACAGCATGCTGGCCAAGAGAGCGGCACAAGCAAAACGTTTCATGGTGTTCCTCCTTTTGCAATTGGGTTGCGTTGAGAAAAAGCTTCGGCTGACGCCGTGGCCTCACCTTTAGGGGAAGGCCGGTCCAAAAAGCAAGCCCTTTTTTGCGTTTTTTTGGGCTTTGGTCCAATTTTTTTTACTGCCTCTGCGCGGCGGCGCTGATGCCTTGCGTATCTAAGGGATACGCCAGGAGTACCGTGCGCTTGGACTGGGTGCCCAGGAGCCCGGTGTGGGTGTTCACGAGCACGGTGAGGTCCAAGCGGCCGTCGCCGTCCAGGTCCGCCAGGGCGTAGTCGGTGATGGTGCCTTTGATGACACTCGTCTTCCACTGCAGGGCCAGACCCACGCCGTCCCAGTAGAGGCTGTGCATTTCGCCCTGGGGGTAGTCGCGGTAGTTGGAGAAGATCTGGGCGGACACCGAAAGCCCCCGGCCCACCAGGAGTTCAAAACGCTTGTCGCGGTCGAGGTTGGTAAGCAGCATGCGCATGGGGATGAAGAGCGCGGCCAGGGGCATGTCCTTTTCCGTGTAGGGCCGCAGTCCCGGCGCGGCTTCCTGCTTGTCGATGGCGATGTTGGAGCCGGCGTAGGTCTCGTCCGTGACTGCGAGCAGGGACCCTGCCGGTGAGTACACCCGCAGTTTGTCGCTGCCGTCCACGAGGATCACCTTGTGGGAGCCTTCGTCCGGCAGGAACTGCACGTTGAAGATGTTGCCGTCGTGGGGCAGGGCCACCGCCGGGCCCAGGGTGAGGCTGCCGCCGCTGCGCACCACGGTGTTCACCTGGCTTTCCAAGAAGCGGGTGGTGCCGATTTTTTGCCCCACCAGGGTGGGCGTGAAGTCGGGCGGCAGATTCACCGTGGCCAGGAAGAAGGGGATATGGTCTTCTTTCACCTGGAGGGCGCCCCCCTTGAGGGTGTAGATGGTGGAGAAGGCCGCCTTGCCGTCCATGCCGGTGAGGATGATGTCCGTCTTGCCGTCGCGCTCCAGGTCGAATGCAGAGATACGCAGTACCTCGAGGCGTCCGGGGTACTGGGTCTCTGCCACCTTGCGCAGCTCGCCACTCGTTACCCGGTAGGCCAAGAGCGCACCGTCGGTGACGATGAAGACTTCACTAGCGCCGTCGCCGTCGGCATCCGCCACCACCATGCCGCGGGAGGCGAAGGGCAGGGCCTGGCTGCGCCAGCGGCCTTCGGTGGTGTCGGCGTTTTGGTACTTGAGGGAGGGGTTGGCGTAGACCCCGGGTTGGGATTCATTGACGATGATGGAGGGATTGGGCGCTGCCACGGCGGTAGTGGCTGCCGGCGGCAGGGCGTGGCCGTGAATGTGGGCGTCCATGCGGGTGGCGATGCCTTCCAAGGCGGGGATGACTCCCGACAGCGGGGTTTCCATCGCAAAGGGTGTGGCTGCGCCGTGGGCGTCCATGAGCTGCACATCGAGGCTGCAGGAATCACCCATGATGGTGGTCGCTCCCCACACCAGGTAGTCCACGCCGAGTTTTTTGGCGATGGCCGCCGCGGCCGTGGCGTCCGTCGGCGCCGTGGGGGCTGCGGCACGCACGCGGCTTGCATCCACGGCGTCCAAAGCCCCTGGCCGGGCGAGGCGCGAGGCGAGCATGCTGGGGATGCCCTGGGAAAGGTACTGGTATTCTTTGGGGCCGTGCACGGCAAAGGGAAGCACCGCGAAGGTTTTCGCCCACAGGGGCGTGGCCCATGCCAAAACCGCCACGAGAAGCAGGAACAGGCGCTTGAACATGAAGTCCTCCATGGATAGCACAAAGGCGGCCGAGGGCCGCGAAACGTTTTTCTTCTTGGAGGGCTTGGTGATGGATGTCAATTGTTCGCTGCAACGAAAGTGCTCGGACGTGCGGACGCAGGCGTGTGTGCAGTCCTGGGAGGTCCTGCCATGGTGACGCGGCGGGAGCTTCTTTTCGGCTTGGTGCGCCGCGTGACCCCCAAATCGCCGCTCTCCGGCCTCGACGCCGAGGTGCGGGCCGCGGACGCGGCCTTTGCCAGTGGGGATTTTGCCCTGGCCCGGGAGCGCTACCGCGCCGTGCTGCGCACCCAGCGCGACCATCACGAGGCCCGGGTGCGCCTGGGGATTTGCTTCTACAAGCTGGGGGAATTTCTCCAGGCCAAGGACACTCTGGCCATGGCCGTCCGTCATCGTCCGGCAGATCCCCTGGCCCGAGCCTACCTGGGGCTGAGCTACGCCCAGCGCGGCCAAGTGGAGAAGGCCCTGGCGGCATGGGAAGGGTTCATGGACCCCGACAATATTTCGCTGACGCGCGAAATCAATCTGTGGCGCGCCCTGGCGGAAAGCGGCGAGCCGGTGGACGTACCGGCCATGGTGGCTGCAGTGGAACCCCTGCTGGGGTGAGGTGGGGTGTTTTTCCCCGCATGGGGCGTTTTTCTCCAGGGCTATGGATGCGCCCGGTGCATCGAACCATCTCATATTCTTGGATTTTGAGGGGTATGGGCAGCGATGCGTGGTGCCGGCGCGCTTGGGCGTTCTGTAGAATTTCCTGAAAGTTCAATGTGTTGTTCTTTTTTGGCATAGCCTTTGTTTGGGTGAAATCAAGGAGGCGTCATGCTTGTTGCGGCCAATGTCCTGCTAGTGGATGACGATGCCCAGTTCACCGAGATCATGCGCAAGCGTTTGTCGGTGCGCGGCATGCGGGTGCGCACGGCCCACAGCGGCCTGGAGACCCTGGCGTGCCTGGCGGCGGACCCGGAGATCGAGGTGGTGGTGCTCGACGTGCGCATGCCGGGCATGGACGGCCTGGAAACCCTGCGCCGCATCAAGGCCGAGCATCCCTTGGTGGAGGTCATCATGCTCTCGGCCCACGCCACCATGGACGATGCCGTGGACGGTATGATGCAGGGGGCCTTCGACTATCTGCTCAAGCCCTGTCCGGTGGAAATCTTGGATGCCAAGATTCGGGCCGCGGTCAGCCGCAAGCGCGAGCATGAGGAGAAGATCCTCGACGCCCGGCTGGCGGCCCAGAGCTGCCGTCAGGACTAGGAAGACGCCCAAGGGAGGCACGTGGCGGTTTTCGCCCAAACAGCAAAGGAGGACGACATGGGATTTTTTCGGGATTTTGGAAAACTGATGGTGGAGGGATCGCGAAGTTTCGCCCGGTGGGAGCTGGACAATGCCCGCGTCATCATGGGGGATCGTCGGCGTCTGGCCCTGTTGGGGCTGCTCTTGGTGCCGGTGATCGTGGGCAGCGTGGCCTTTGCCGAGGAAGTCAGCCAAGCCCTTCCAGGGTTCATCGGCGGCAAAGAGGCGTATGGGCCGTCGTACTATAGCCTGTTCATCTTTTTGGTGTCCATCGCCGTGGGCATGGGCGCAGGGCTCATCTCCGGCTGTATCGGCGCCGGCGGCGGCTTCATCATCGCCCCGGCGCTCATGAGCGCTGGGGTGAAAGGTATCCTGGCCGTGGGTACCGACCTCTTTCATATCTTTGCCAAGGCCATCATGGGCTCCGTGCTCCACCGCAAAATGGGCAACGTCTCGGTGCCCCTGGCGGTGACCTTCATCATCGGCGCGGTCATCGGCACCACCGTGGGCGCAGGCATCAACCGGGCGCTCTACGACATCAACCCGGTCTTGAGTGACGCCTTCATCACCATTGTCTATACCTTCATGCTCGGGTTCTTGGGCTTCTACGGCATGTACGACTACTTCAGCGCCAAGAAGGGCGGCAAGGCCGCCGGTCCGCATGAGGGCCGCGAAGGCGCTGGACTCACCCCGTTGGCCCAGCGGCTCCAAACCGTGACCCTGCCCCCCATGGTGACCTTCGACCAGGGTATCGTGCCCGGCGGCCGCAAGATCTCGTGTTGGTTCCTCATCCTCTCCGGAGTCATCGTGGGCATGGCTGCCGGTATCATGGGCGTGGGCGGCGGCTTTCTCACCTTCCCCATCTTCGTGTACGTGCTGGGCGTCTCGTCGCTGACCACCGTGGGCACGGATATCTTCCAGATCGTGTTTACCGCCGGCTACGGCGCCATCACCCAGTACGCCATCTACGGCTTTATCTTCTACACCCTGGCCATGGGCATGCTTTTGGGTTCGCTCATCGGCATTCAGGTGGGCGCCTTGGTGACCAAGGTGGTGCCCGGCATTACCATTCGCGGCTTCTTCGCCCTGTCGGTCATGGCCGGCTTCGTCAACCGGGCCTTTGCCCTGCCCAAGAAGCTCGTGGCCATGGGGTGGATCGCGCTCGACAAGGCCACGGCATCCATGATCGACACCGTGGGCATGTGGCTTTTCTTTGTGACCATCGGCTTGTTTGGGGTGTGGGTGTTCGGCGCCTTTTTCATGAACATCAAAACCCTCAAGGGGGAGGCCTAAGCCATGCATAGCAAGAAGGAATTCACCTTGGGCTTTGTCCTGCTGGCCCTGTTTTTCGTGGTGCTCTTTGCCATGTTCATGCCGCTGTGGGACGGCCATAATGCCATGGCATACCTGGACAACCTCTATAACTCCATTTCCAAGGGATCTGCATATTATGTCCCAGAAATGAAAGAAAAATCAGATTCTCTGGGATCGGTGACTCTCGATACTGCCGTTTCTATGAAGAGTGAATCCCAGGCACAGGCCATGGCCTCGATTCTTCAGGCATCCGGAGTTACAGCGGCAGCGCAAGGGAATAAAATCAATGTCCAGGGAAGTTACAAGACGATCATTGATTCCTGCCTTGCTGATGCCGATGTCATGTATCACAATGATGGTGCATCGTTGCAGAAGAAATATCCTGCGTATGCGCAGAAGGATGAACGTCAGGCCTTGTACGATTGGTTCGTGTTCTTGGAGGGACTCGACAAGGCGCTCAAGGATCAGAAACGCTTCGCCGATGCCAAGGTTGCCTATTCCGTGAAATCCAAGGTTGTGGAGCCGGCATACAATTACTACAAAGTGCAGGCGGAAAAGATCGGGGATAAGTGGGGGATCGTCTTCTTCTCCCTGGCATTCTACGTTATCTACACCATGTGGTATGGTTTTTCGATCCTCTTTCTCTTCGAGGGTTGGGGGCTCAAGATCAGCCACTAGCCGCAAGGAAAGTGCGGTGCGCGGCGCGGGGGAGACCTCGCGCCGTGTGCTTTTCAGGGGGGCGGTTGTGTGGTAGGAGCTTGGGAATACCAGGAGAGCAATGCCTGATGCCGCCATCCCCATCGTATGCGTGTACCCCTGCCCAGGAACTTGCGGCCGCCCACCGCGCCTTGGCGTGCCTGCACGCCTTGACGCTGCACTTTCTCGATTCCGAGGCCGAGGTGAGTGCCGTGGTCGCCCAGGTGCCGCCAATGGTGCGGGAGGCCTTGTCCCATCCGCAGGCCCTCGCCGTGGCCGTGCGCTTGGATGGCCAGACATGGACAGCGGGGGACATGTCCGAAGATGCGCTCCACATCGCGCCGCTGGTGGTGCAGGGTGTGCGCCGCGGCAGCCTGCGCCTGGGCGGGGAGGAGCGCTGGGTGCTGGAGGAAGACCGGCGCCTTCTCGATCAGGTGGCCCTGCAGCTCTCCTCCCTCATCGCCAAGAAGGAGGCGCAAACGGCCCGCCGCAAGCTGGAGGCGCAGGTGCGCCGGGCCGACCGGCTGGCCAAGGTGGGGCAACTGGCCGCAGGCCTTGGCCATGAGCTCAACGAACCCCTGGCCAACATCCTCGGCTTTGCGCAACTGGCTGCCGCCACCCCAGGGGTGCCGGAGTCGGTGCGCCGGGATCTCGCGCGCATCGAGGCTGCGGCCATGCAGTGCCGGGAGATCATCAAGAAACTCCTCGTCTTCGGCCGCCAGATGCCGTTGCAGCGGCAGCGGGTGGATCTTGCCGACGTCATAGGCCAGGCGCGGGACTTGGTGGCCGCCAGCGCCGAGCGTCATGGCGTCTTGCTCGAGGTGACGGTGGATGGTGCTCCGGTGGTGCAGGCAGACGCCGGCCAATTGGTGCAGGCGGTGGTGAATTTGGCGGTGAACGCCATCCATGCCATGCCCACGGGCGGGGTGTTGCGTCTGGCCGCCTACGCGGAAGCAGGCAACGCCGTGGTGGCGGTGGAGGACTCGGGCATGGGCATGAGCCCGGAAGTTTTGCGCCAGATCTTTCATCCGTTTTTCACCACCAAGGGGCCGGACGGCGGCACGGGCCTAGGGCTGGCGGTGGTGCATGGTATCGTGTCGGCCCATGGCGGGGTCGTGGACGTGCAGAGCACCCCGGGCGTGGGCTCGCGTTTCGAGATGGTCTTTCCGCTGTGGGAAGAGAGCGTCGGCGCGGAGGGCGTGTGAGCGAGGAACTGCGCGTTGTGGCCATTGATGACAATCCCGCCACCCTGGAGGTCGTCGCCCGGGTCTTGGCGCCTCACGGCTACGCGGTGCGCACGGCGGCAGGTCTTGCCGAGGCCATGGCCCTGCTGGCGCGCGAACCGGCGGACGTGGTCATCACCGACTTGCGCATGCCCGGGGAGGACGGCCTGGCCGTGGTGCGCACGGTGCGGGAACAGTTCCCGGACACGGAGATCATGATGCTCACCGGCTATCCTTCCGTGGAGGGGGCGGTGCACGCCATGCGCGATGGGGCCGCGGAGTATCTGGCCAAGCCCTTTACCGCTGAGGAGCTCGTGGATGCCGTGGAACGCTTGGCGCAGCGGGTGCGCCGCCGTCGGCTCATGGCAGCGGATGTGCCGGCTCCGGATGGGCTTTTGGGGGCCTCCGCGGCCATGCGCCAGGTGTTTGCCCTCATCCATAAGGCTGCGGCATCTGCGGCCACGGTGCTCATCTCCGGGGAATCCGGCACCGGCAAGGAATTGGTGGCCCGGGCCATCCATTATCAGAGCGCGCGCCGCGCCCAGGCCTTTGTGCCGGTCAATTGCTCGGCCATCCCCGAAAGCCTGGTGGAGAGCGAGCTTTTCGGCCATGTGCAGGGGGCCTTTACGGGGGCCACCAAATCCCGGGCCGGTTTTTTCGAGATCGCTGCAGGGGGGACCATCTTCCTCGATGAAATCGGCGACGCCAGCCCCAGCCTCCAGGCCAAGCTGCTGCGGGTGCTGCAGAACAAGGAGTTTTGCCTGGTGGGGTCGTCGCGGCCGCGCGTGGCCGATGCCCGGGTCCTGGCCGCCACCCACAAGGACTTGGCCGCCTTGGTGCGCCAGGGGGTATTTCGGGAAGACCTGTTCTATCGTATCCAGGTGCTGGAAATCCGGGTGCCGCCGCTGCGGGAGCGCGGCGAGGACGTGCTGCTCCTTGCGCATTTTTTCTGCCAGCGTTTTGCCCAGGAGCTGGGGCGGCCGCAGCCGCGCTTCGACGATGCGGCCTTGGACGCCCTGCTGCGCTATGCGTGGCCCGGTAACGTGCGCGAGCTGGAAAACCTCGTGCACCGTCTGGTGCTTTTGGTGGATCGGGACACCATTGGATGCGGGGATTTGCCTGCGTATATGCGGGCCTTGCCGCAGCGGGAGACGGCCTTTGTGCCCCGCAGCCTTGCGGAAGTGGAGGCCGAACACATCCGCGCGGTGCTGGCGCATGTGGGCGGCAACAAGTCCCAGGCAGCCGAGATCTTGGGCATTGACCGCAAGACCTTGCGGGAAAAACTGCGCCGCCTGGAATCCGGCGGCGCTGCTGCGTAGCCACGGCGTGGCATCGAGGTTGCTCGGGGCCTGTCTCTACTGGGCGTTTTCGAGATATGGCCGCATGGCCTCCATGAGGCTTTGTGGAGTGAACGGCTTGTTCACAATGGCGTTGACCCCGGCCTCCAGGGGCGGCCTTGTGGTCGTTCATCTCGTTTTGGGTGGTGACCATGAGCACGGGCAGGGTCTCCTTGGGGAAGCGCTCGCGGATGCGGCGGGTGAGCTCGATGCCGGTGATATCCGGCATGTTGAGGTCGGTGAGCACCATGGCCGGGGTGTTGCCTTCGAGCCATTCCAGGGCGCTGGCCGGGAACTCGAAGAGCACCGGCTCGAACCCGAGTTCGTGCAGGGTGTTTTTGTAGATGGAAAGGATCATGCGCGAATCGTCCACCGCCACGACGGTGGGGCGGGGGTTGCGCTGTGGCTTCGGGGGCCACCAGGCGCAGGGCGAGTTCCGAATACCCGTTTTCCTTGAGCAAGCCGTAGAAGTAGTCCTTGGTGTCCTGGTGCGCGCGCTGCACGACTTCGAGGAGCATGGCGGCCAGGCGATCGTCTTCCACCAAAGAAAGGAAAATTCGGCCGGCATGGGCCTGCACCACGGTACGGATGATTCGGGTGGCGTCGTCGTCGGCCGCAGCCATGTTCTTGATGCCTGCGCCCAGGATGGGGGTGAAATTGCGGTCCACGGCCCGGGCCGCGGCCACGGCCACGTGCTCTACGGGGGCCAGCAATCCTTGGGTGAGTATGTAGGCCCCTTTGTCCAAGGGGAGCAGCCCCAAGGCCTCGTAGGCGGCGAAGCGCACGTTGGGGTTTTTGGGCTGGGTATGCAGGAGCTTGCGGATGGGGGCGATGGCCGCGGCGTCGCCGATGTCCCCCAGGACGTTGAGGGTATGGATGACGAGGTCCGGATCGTCGTAGCGCAAATTGTCGGTGAGCAGCGGCACGGCCTTGGCGCCGATCCCCACCAGGGCCTTTTTGGCGTAGGTGCGGATGTGGGCGAAATGGGAGCGGATGGCCTCATTGAGTTTTTCCAGGGAGGTGGTGTCCTGTACCCGGGCAAAGATGTCGAGGATGAGGATGTCCAGCTGGTTGTCCGTGCCCATGCGCTCGGCCAGGCGGCGCATGGCGGTGGGGGTGGCGATTTTCCCCAGGGCTCGGATGGCGGCGATGATGAGTTTGCGGTTGCCGGAGTAGAGGAAGTCGCCCAGGGCGTTGGTGGCCACGGGGTCGCCGATTTCGCCGAGAGTGCGGATGACGACCTCGATGCGGTCGGGCTCGGTGAGGGTCGCCATGAATTCCAGCAAGGGCTCCGTGGCCGCCTCCAACTTGAGCTCCGCCACGATGCCGAGCACCAAGTCCAAGGCCCGCGGGCCGAGGGCGGGCAGCACGGTTTCGAGCACGTGCGGCTCGGCGAGGAGCTTGACGGCCAGGATCTCGCGCACCACAGCGTGGCGCTCCACCAAATCCGGCTGGGTGTCGGCGAGCTTGGCCGCCAGAGGGATGGCCATGGTGGGGCGCGCCTTGGCGAGGATGCCCAGGGCCTGCGCCTGGGTGGCCGCGTCGAGATGGGGGAGGTAGTCGAGGACCAATTGCGCCTTGATGGCGTCGTTTTTGGCCACGTTGTCGGCGATTTCTTGGAGTACGCAGGCGGCTTCACTCATGGGGCTTCCTCCAGGGTGGGGATGAGGTGGTCAAGCAGGCGGCCGAGGGCCTTTCCGGTTTGGGCGGCCTGATCGAGGATGGCCTCGATGGACGCCGCTTCCATGCAGTCCGGCAGGTTTTGATTGGTGATGCAGGAAATGCCGAGAACTTGCATGCCCATGTGGTGGGCGGCAATGGCCTCGAGTACGGTGGACATGCCGATGGCGTCCGCCCCCAAGGCGCGGAACATGCGCGTCTCCGCCGGGGTCTCCAGCTGGGGGCCGGTGATGCCCACGTACACCCCGCACTCCAGGCGGATGCGGACATCCATGGCCGCGGTGAGGGCGCGGGCGCGAAGGCGCGGGCAGTAAACCTGGCTCATGTCGGGAAACCGCGGCCCCACGGCGTCGTCATTGGGGCCCGTGAGCGGGCTGTGGCCGGTCAGGTTGATGTGGTCGGTAATGGCCATGAGACTGCCCGCGGCAAAGAGCGGGTTGAGGCCGCCGGCGGCATTGGTGAGCACCACGCGGCGCGTCCCGAGAAGGCCCAGGGTGCGCAGTGGCCGCACGATTTCCCGCGGAGAGTAGCCTTCGTAGAGGTGAAAGCGGCCTGAGAGCAGGGCCACTGGGGTGCGGCGCAGGCGCAGCAGCACCAGCTCCCCGGCGTGTCCTGGGGCCGTGGAGCGAGGGAATTCGGGGATTTCGGGATATGGAATGCGCTCGAGGACTTCGGTGCCCGCGGTGAGCACTTCCCCGAGCCCGCTTCCGGCCACCACCACCGTGGCCGGACAGGGGTGATGGAGGTGGGCCTGCAGCCATGCAGCGGCACGCCGCACACGGGAAAAAGGGGGCATAGCGTCTCCTTGGAGGCGGATGCTGGACAGGGTTGTGGCTCCTTGGGTACGGGCCGAAGCATCCATGTCACTATAAGGACAATCGTATGGATTTTGCAACGCTTTTAGGACTCCTCTTTGGGCTGGCCCTGGTCTTTGGAGCTATCTGGTGGGGTGGCGCGGTGGCCATCTTCATCAATATTCCCAGCCTGATGATCGTGGTGGGCGGGACGTTGGCCGCCATCTGCGTCAATTTTCCGCTGCACGAGGTGTGGCAGGCGGTACTGTCGGTGGTGAAGGTCTTTGGCCGACGCCGGGTGACGGCCAACGACGTGGTGAACGTCATGGTGCAGGTGGCGGAGATCAGCCGCCGCGACGGACTGTTGGCCTTGGAGCGCGTGGAGACGGACAACAAGATCCTGCAGAAGGCCTGTCAGCTCATTGCGGACAATGCCGACCACCGAGTCATCCGCGATGCCGTGCGCTTCGAGATCGCCTCCATGAACCGTCGTCACAGCAACACGCAAGATGTGTTCAAGCGCGCCGCCATGTATGCCCCGTCTCTGGGCATGATCGGCACGCTCATCGGTCTGGTACAGATGCTCACCAACCTCAATGACCCCAACACCATTGGCCCGTCCATGGCTGTGGCGCTCCTGACCACCTTTTACGGCGCCTTCATGTCCACCATGATCTTCTTGCCTATTGCCGGGAAGCTGCGGTCCATATCCATGGAAGAACGGTTGCATTTGGAAATCATCTTCGAAGGAGCAAAGTGCATCCTGGAGAATAACAACCCAAGGCTGGTGTATGAAAAACTCTCGTCCTTCGTCCCCCCCAAAGAACGTCGATCCGTCCGATGACGCCCCTCTCCTCCCCGAGGAAGAGGAGGTGGAGGAAAAGGCCGCATGGGAAACCACTTTGGCGGACCTCTCCATGCTGCTTCTCACCTTTTTTGTGCTCCTCTATTCCATGAGTACCCTGGATTCCCGCAAATTCGAACAGTCGTTTTTCTCCGTGCGCGTGGCCCTGGAGGAGATGGGGGGTAAAGGCTCCGGGGTGAAGGTACTGGAGAGCGAGGGCGGGGTGTTCGTGGACGAGGTGCGCATGCTGCGCGAGCTGGAGCAGCACCAGCAGCAGGTATTTTCGGATTTCAACATGTACGCCACCCAGCATGGCCTCGCCGGCATCGTGGGGGCCCGGCTGGAGGCCGGCAAGATCACGCTGGTGCTCCCTGAGGCGGTGCTCTTCCCCAAGGGCCAGGCCGAGCTCACCCCCGAAGGGCGCCGGGCGGTGGAGGGTCTGCGGGACTTTTTCATTCAGGTGCCGGACCAGCGGGTGCTGGTGGTGGGACATACGGACTCGGCCCCTGTGGCGCCGGGGTCGCGGTTTCGGGACAATTGGGAGCTGTCCACCTTGCGGGCCGTGGCGGTAGTGCGGGCCCTCATGGAGATGGGGATTTCCGCCAACCGCCTGTCCGCCATGGGGCTGGCGGATTCCCAGCCGATCCTCCCCGAAACCGACGAGGCAAGCCGGGCACGCAACCGGCGCGTGGAATTCGTGCTGGAAAAAATGATTGGAGGTCGGTGATGGTGGATGAACTCGACGGCCTGTGTCTCAAGTACCAACCGCAGACGTCTTACCCGCGTCAGGCCTTTCGTGTCGAGCGCCCGCAGGGGGTTACGGCGCGCCTGAACGGTGCTTGCTTGGTTGCCCTCAAGGATATAAGCGCCTGTGGCTTCGCCGTGGAAGAGGTGGGCCCCTGGCACGAGGGCCAGAGTGTGCAGGTGGACCTGCTCAAAGACGGCGAGGTCCGCTTCCATCAATTGGCCGCGCAAGTGGTGCGCGTGGGGGAGCGGACCACGGCCTTTCGTTTTCTTCATCCCCATTGGCGTGCCGAAGCCGCTTTGGACGGGTTCGTCCTGGAGCTGGAAAAGGCCGCCATCGCCCGCCGCAAGGCGCAAACCGAAGATGGATAGCTATGCAGGAACGACATACCATTCTCATTGCCAATCGCGGCGAGATCGCCATCCGCATCATGGAGGCGTGCCGCAAATTGGGCCATGCCTTTGTGGCCCTATTCACTGAGGCCGACCAGGACAGCGAGCACTGCACCTTGGCCCGCACATGGGGCGGCTCCCTGTACCGCATCAGTTCCTACCTGGATGCCAACGAAATCTTTGCCGTGGCCGATGCCAGCGGCGCCACCGCCGTGCATCCGGGCTACGGGTTCTTTGCCGAGGATTTTCGTTTTGCCCGCCGGGCGGTGCAGCGGACGCGCAAGCTCCAGTTCATCGGCCCGTCCTGGCAGGTGATCCGGGAGCTGGGAGACAAGATCAACACCAAGCGTCTGGCCCGGCGATTGGGCGTGCCCACGGTGCCCGGATCCGATCGCCCCATCACCGATGACCTCGAAGCCGAGGAGATGGCGGAGTCGCTTTTCGCCTTTCAGACGGAGATGGGGGTCAAGCAGCCGGTGGTGCTGGTGAAGGCCTCGGCCGGTGGCGGCGGCATGGGCATCGAGGAGGTGGACGACCTCGGAAAATTCCGCACCGTGCTTCGGCGCATCAAAAACTACGCCCGTCGGCAATTCCGGGACGAAGGGGTGCTCATCGAGCAGCGCATCTTTGATTTCAACCACTTGGAAGTTCAGATCCTCGCAGACCGCACGGGTAAAGACCCGGTGCATTTCGGGACCCGCAATTGCACGGTGCAGTCCACAGGGCGGCAAAAGCGCATCGAAGTGGCGCCGGGGTTTGATCCAGCCAGCTTGCGCTATGCCTTCGACGCGCAAAAAGTCCTGGATGACATCACCGAATATTCCCTGCGCATCGCCCGCGAGGTACGCTACGACAGCGTGGGCACTTGGGAGTGGATCGTGAGCCCCACCGGTCAGCCGTTTCTCATGGAGGTGAACACCCGCATCCAGGTGGAAAACGGGGTGTCGGCACGCATCGCCCGGATCCGCCACAAAGGCGGGGTGGACCTCATCGCCGAGCAGATCCGCACCGCCCTGGGCGCGCCCCTGGGCTACAAGCAAAAGGACATCTCCTTTGAGGGCGTGGCCATCGAGTACCGCATCATCGCCGAAGATCCGGACAATCGCTTCGCCCCGTGGGTGGGCCGCATCACCCGCTTCGCTTGGCAGCCGCAGCCGTGGCTTTCGGTGCATACGCAGGTGCCTCAGGACCGGCCCTACGAGATCCCCACGGATTTCGACCCCAATTTGGCCTTGGCCATTGTCTGGGGCAAGGATTTGGCCGAGGCCAAGGCACGCGGATTGGAGTTTTTGGAGCACTTGGAGCTTTTGGGCGAAAACGCCGCCGGTGAGCCCCTGCGTTCCAATATCGCCTTTTTGAAGCGCCATACACCTGATTTACTTGCTTTTTAGCCCCGATTGAGGAGCTTTGCATGGACCGTGACAAACGTATCCAGGAGCTGGGTACCCGGCTCCGGTATATTCAAGATATCTTCGCTTCCGAGCAGAATCCGGACGTGGATCTGCTCACTGCCCGGTATGAGGAGTATTGCGCCCGGCATATGCACTTGTCCGCCGAGGAAGCCGCTCGGCAACTCAAGACACTGGAAGACCTCTTTGGGTTTTTGGAGCGCAAATTGGAGCGGCAGCTCACTCCGATGCACAAGGTGCGTATCGTGCGGCATCCCCAGCGCATCTGCCTCAAGGACATCTTGGAGAATGTCTACGACAACTACACGGAGATTGGCGGCCAGGATGAATACAGCATCGACCCCAGTATGCTCATCGCCCGGGCGTACATCACCCGCAAACGGGGAAAAAAGACCTACAATCAGGCGGTGATGGTCATCGGCCAGGAAAAAGGCCATGGTCAGGAGTTCCGCAACGGCGGCTCCGTGAAACCGTGGGGCAACGCCAAGGCCCTGCATTACATGAAGGTGGCCGAGACCGAGAACATCCCCATCCACACCTACATCTTCACCCCCGGCTCATATCCCATCGAGGACTACCCCGGGGCAGCGCAGCAGATCGCCCGTAACCTCTACGAGATGGCGGGGCTCAAGGTCCCCATCGTGGCGGTTATTTCCGAGGGCGGCTCCGGTGGGGCCGAGGCCATTGGGCTGGCGGATACCCGCATCATGATGTCCCATGGCTACTATTCGGTCATCTCGCCCGAAGGCGCGGCCGCCATCGAAGGCCGGCTCAAAGAAGGCCAGCGCGCCACCCCGGAGCTCATCGCCCGCTGCGCTGAGGCACTCAAGATGACGGCCGACGACAACCGCGCCATGGGCTATGTGGATTGGGTGATTCATGAGCCGGAACTGGGGGCCCGGCCCGAGCATTACGAGTTTTTCCGCAAGCTGCGCAAGGCAGTGATTGCCTCCACGGACGAAATCGTCCTCGAGGTGAGCAACCTGCGCCTCTTTCGCTCGTGGGCCCTCAAGCGGCATCAGGGCTCCGACGTGCTCGATGTGTATGTGCGGTGGAACCTGGACGCTGCGGCCAAGGAGCGGCTTTTGTGGCGCCGGTATAAGAAATTCCGGCGCATGGCGCAGCATGCCTACAAGGAAGAGCGGCATGTGTGGAAAAAGGCCGTGACCCAGACGGCCGAGGCCTTGGGGAGTATCTATGCCTATTTCCGTTATGAGCTTTTGGGCCGGCACCAGAAGAAGGTGACCGAACTGGCCGAAGACGTGCACGCGGAGATGCAGGTGGTCATGAGCCGGCCGGCGCGCTGGTGGAACCGCATCAAGGAAACCTTGGTTCCCAAGCCGGAGCCGGCGGCGGAGCTGGTGCAGCTCTCGGCCTGGGACGAGGGTCGAGGTCAGGAAGGCTGGCAGTACGTGAGCCCCCAGGCCAAACAGGACCGCGCCGTTCCGTGTCCTGGGGCGCGTAAACATGGCTGTCTGGACCAATGGGCTCCGGATCTGTTTGGCGACTTCGCCGGGGTGTGCAGTTTTTGCGGCCACCATTTTCCCATGGAATACCAATGGTATCTCCACAATGTCTTCGATCCCGGCTCCATCGACGAGTTCTTCGCCGACGTGGAATCCATCAATCCCTTGAAGTTCCCTGGCTTTGACGAGCGCCTGGCCGAGGCCAAGAAAAAGACCGGGCACAAGAGCGCGTGCATGACCTTCGAGGCGCGCATCGACGGCACTTCGGTCATGGTGGCCATGCTCATGGCGGCCTTCCGCGGCGGGTCTGTGGGGGCGGCCGAAGGCGAGAAGTTTATCCGCGCCATCGAGCGCGCCCGGCGGAAACAGCTCCCCTTTTTGGCGTATGTGCACGGCACGGCCGGTATCCGCATCCAGGAAGGGGTCAACGGCGTCATCCAGATGCCGCGCTGCACCATGGCCGTGCGCCGCTACATCGAGGCCGGCGGCCTGTATCTGGTGCTTTATGACACCAATTCCTACGCCGGGCCGGTGGCCAGCTTCCTCGGGTGCTCGCCGTACCAATTTGCCGTGCGCTCGGCCAATATCGGCTTTGCCGGCCGTGGGGTCATCCGCGAGACCACGGGAATGGATATCCCCCCGGACTACCATAATGCCTTTCAGGCCCTCTCCCGCGGACATATTCAGGGGATTTGGGATCGCCGGGAAATCCGCGCCAACCTCATCCAGTCGCTCAAGACCATGGGCGGCCGCAATCTGTACTACCGCTAGGAGCTCCCCATGGATGTCAAAGAGATGTTGCGTCGTCTCCACGAGTCTCCCTTCGAGGAGATCGTCGTGCGTGCCCCGCATTCGGGGGTAGCGCGTTTTGTTCTCACGGAACTTGGAGCGCAGGTGTCTGGGCCTTCGGGCACGTGGCGGGAAAAGCCGGGCACGGCCATCGTGCGTCTGGAGCGCGAAGGGGCGGTGCGGCCGGTGTGCGCCCCGCAGAAAGGCGAGGTGATCGCCCTGGCCACGGACAAAGACGGGGTATTTGTGCAGGCGGGTGAGGAACTGGCACGTATCCGCCACTTTCTCACCAAGGAAGAGGTGCTGGACCGCATCTTGCGTGAGGCCTTGCACCTGTTCTGTGCCCCGGAAAAGGGCAAATACTATTTCACCGCAGAAGTGGACACCAAGGTCAAGGCCAAGGGGAGCCGCAGTGTGCGTGTGGAAGAGGGGATGGAGCTCTTTATCCTCTCGCGCATGAAGCGGGAAACCACCTTGCGCTACAGCGGTCCGTCCGGCATTGTGTACGCGGTCTATTTCGAAGGCGGAGAGTCCGTGGATGCCGGGGCCCCGCTCATCGGAGTGTGTGCGGAATCCGAGCTTTCCACCATCGAAGACGTGGTGGCCCGCGTGCAGAGCGAGTGGGAGGAAGTCTAGATGGGGCGCACGCTGACCATTCGGGTGCAGGCGAGCACGTACTCGGAAGACGAGGTGCGGCGCCGCTGGCCGCGGCTGTGGAACCTCGCCTTCGAGGAGCATCAGCCTACATTTCCGTGTCCCATGCGCGGGGTCCTTGAGCTGGTCCAGGCCTTGGATGACCTGCGCCAATTTGGCCGCTGGGACGCGCGCGCAAGTGAGGTGGCGACGGCATTGCAAAAGGGAATGCCGGCGGCAGTGGCCGCCCGGCGTCAATTGGAAGACGCCTTGAGCCGGTGGGACGTGCACGCCGCTCTGGCGGCCACGGACGCGGTGGAAGACGCCCTGGACCTTGTAGAGCGGCAGATGCCGCGGACGGCATAAGGAGAATACCATGGCTGGAACATTGAACAAAGTGATCCTCATCGGCCGCCTAGGGCGGGATCCGGAACTGCGCTACACCCCCAGTGGGCAGGCGGTGGCCAATTTTTCTTTGGCCACGGATGAATCCTACACCACCAAAGACGGACAAAGGGTGGAGCGTACGGAGTGGCATCGCATCGTGGTCTGGGGCAAGCAGGCGGAGTTTTGCGGCAATTATCTGTCCAAGGGCCGCTTGGTGTATGTGGAGGGCCGCCTGGAGACCCGCAAATGGCAGGATAACCAGGGCCAAGACCGCACGACCACAGAGATTCGCGCCGACCGGGTGCTGGGCCTGGACTCCCGCCCTGCAGGGGAGGGCGGCAGCTACGCGCCGGCGCCGGACCTGGGACGGGTTCAGGGATCGGAGGAAGAAGACACCGGTCCGGTGTTTCCAGGCAAGGCCTCACAGATGGATGACGTGCCCTTCTAGGAGGCAAGCGCCCCTGGGCAGCGCGGAAACGTTGCGCCTGTGGTGCGGGGCGCTGGCAGGGATGCCGTTGGCGCGGGCATGGAGTTCGGGCCGCAGGGGCGGTGGATGGTGGCGCGGGCTCCTTCTCGCCGTGGTGGTCCTCGTTGCTGGGTGCGGGGGGCGGTATGTGCCGCCTCCGGCGCCTCCGCCCCCCCCTGCCCCGCTTCCTTCTCCCGTGGAGCGCTTGCAGGCAGTTGCCTTGGCGTGGGTGGGGGTCCCGTATCGGGTGGGAGGCATGGACCGTCGCGGGGTGGACTGCTCTGGGCTTGTGGTGCGCATCTACGAAGATGCGTGGGCTCTTGCCATGCCCCGCCGTGCGGTGGATCAGGCCGAGGTGGGCGTCGCGGTTGCCCCTGCCCGGCGTCGGGCGGGAGATTTGGTCTTTTTCTGGGATGGCGGCCCGCACAGTGGGATACTCTTGGATCCCAACCGCTTCATCCATGCGTCGTGGAGCCGGGGCGTGATGGTGTCGGAACTGGATGCCTATTGGTGGCCGCGGCTGCGGGCCGTACGCCGAGTCCTTTCAGATTACTGAAAGAGCGCCCCTTGGCTTGCAAAGAAGACTTGAGGTTTTGTCCCCTCGGGACGCGCGCCGGGGGCGGTGGTCAGCTCCATGCGGTAGCCAAAGGAGATGGATAGGGGGCCTTCGGCCCCGACGCTCTTGGGCGCGAGGTGGAATTCCAGCGGCACCCCCTTGCGGATATCCAGGGGCAGGTAGAGGCGGAGGTCACTGGCCAGCACGCGGCCGCTGGCATCGCTGAGGTAGGCCTGGATCCACAGGTCCTGTGCCCAAGTGGCCCAGGAAGGGATCTCTTCTTCCCGGGGCAGCGCCGTGCCCTGGAGCACGATGCGGCCGCCCTGGTAGTCGCCGCGGAAGACGAAGGTCCAATGCCGGGTGGAGAGGGTGGTTTCCTCTCCGGGGGCCCAGGCCGTCTTGCTGAGATGGATGACGCTGAGGTGCGCGCAGGCTGCGGCGCAAAAGACCAGGAAAAGGACGGCGATGGCGCGGGGCATGACGGACCTCAAATGTTGTGGGTTACATCTCCGGAGGTCCTTGAACCATCATCTCCGCCAGGGTCAAGTCCACCTTGGGGAGTTTCCCGAAGCGCCGTGCGCCCAGGAAGGTGCGCTCTATTTCGATGAGGCGCAGGTAGAACGGCGTGCGGTCGAGAAGCGGCACGTCGCCCTTCGCGGCGGTGCAGATCTCCTGGCTGCGCCAGCACCCGGGAAAGGAGAGCACTCGGCCGTCAGGGCGGCGCAGCATATTGGGCACGCCGTGCAAGCGACAGATCATGAGGCGGTGGGCATAGAGGCTGCAGCGGCCGCCGTCGTTCACCGGGCACATGACTTCCGGGCGTTTGCCGTGCATGCGGGCGGTCTGGGCCTCGGCCACGGCGCGGCGGGCCCGGCCCAAGTAGCGTTGACGTGCGTCTTCGGGAAGTTCCATGAGGCCCTGCCAGAAATACGCCCATTCCACGTAGGTGTGGTGCTGGAAGTAGCTGGTGCAGCAATTGTCGGTGCAGCCTTCGCAGGTGAGCCCCAAGCAGGCGGCGGCGTCGGCGTAGGCGGTTTCCATGTGCTGGTAGAGATCTGCAAGGCGGGCGAAGACGTGGGTCATGAGGCGTTCTCGGTCAGGGTGGAGAAGTGTTCCCAGATCCTGGCCGCGGCGGCCTGAGGATCGAGGGTGTCGCTGCATACGCGGAACTGGGCCCAGCGGGCGTAGAGAGGGGCGCGTTCGGCGTAGAGCTCGGCCAATGTTTGTCCTGGGCGCATGGCGAGCCCTCGGCTGGCCACATTGTGCAGGCGACCGGCGATGGCGGCGAGACTTGCGTCCACGTGGACGATCCAGCCCTGTTGGGCCAGATGCTCCATGGCGTTTCCCCGGTACACCACACTACCGCCCGTGGCGATGATGGCCCGGCGCACGGATAGACGCAAAATGCCTTCGGCCTCGGCGTCGAGAAAGCCTTCCAGGCCCAAATGGTCACGGATGGCTTGCAGCGGTACCCCCCACCAGGCTTCCAGGAGGGCGTCGGTATCCACCATGGCCCAGCCCGAAAGGGCCGCCAAGGCGCGGGCCACGGTGGTTTTGCCCGCAGCGGCCATGCCGATGAGCACGATGGAGGTCATGGTTAGCCGCCGAGATAGGCCTTCTTCACGTCCGGATTGTCCTTGAGCTCCTGGGCCGTGCCGTGGATGGTGATCTCTCCGGTGTCGAGCACGTAGCCGCGGTGGGCAAAGGAAAGGGCCACCCGGGCGTTTTGCTCGATGAGGAGGATGGTCATGCCTTGGGCGTTGAGTTCCTTGAGGGCGCGGAACATGTCGTACATGAGCAGCGGCGCAAGCCCCATACTCGGTTCGTCCAGCATGAGGAAGGTGGCCCCGGTCATGAGCGCCCGGCCCACGGCCAGCATCTGCTGTTCGCCGCCGGAAAGGGATTCGCTGCGCTGGTGGCGGCGTTCGGCGAGACGCGGAAAGAGGTGGTATACCAGCTCCAAGTCCTGGGCCATGCGGGTGGTGTCCTTGCGGGCGTAGGTGGCCAGGGCGAGATTTTCCTCCACGGTGAGATTACCAAAGATATGCCGTCCTTCTGGGGCCAGGGCGATGTGGAGGTCCCGCACTACCTGGTGCGCTTCCATGCCGAGGATGCTTTGGCCGTGGTATTGGATATCGCCGGCCGTGACTTGAGGGCCCTCGGGGGGCGCCACGCGGGCGATGGTGTGCAGGGTCGTGGTCTTGCCCGCGCCGTTGGCGCCGATCAAGGTCACGATTTCGCCTTGGTTCACCGTGAAGGAGATGCCGTGCAGGGCTTCGATATTGCCGTAGCGGACCACGAGGTTGGTGACTGTGAGCATTAGATGTTCTCGTCTCCCAAGTAGGCTTTGATGACGTCGGGGTTGGTTTGGATTTCCTGGGGCGTCCCTTCGGCGATGGTGACGCCGAAATCGATGACTTTGATCCATGAGCACAGGGTCATGACCACGTCCATCTGGTGCTCGATCATCCAGATGGCGATGGGGAACTCGCGATGGATCCAGCCAATGAGTTCGATGAGTTCCCGCACGTCGGCGGAGTTGAGGCCTGCGGCAGGCTCATCGAGGAGCAGCAGCGCCGGCCGGGTGGCAAGGGCGCGGGCGATCTCCACGCGGCGCTGGACGCCGTAGGGGAGGTTGCGCGGCCGCTCCCCGGCCAATTCACGCAGTTTGAGTGCCTCGAGGATTTCCATGGACCATGCGGCTACCGCTGCTTCTCGGCTCCGGTAGCGGCTGGTGCGGGCAAAGGCGTCCCAGAGGCCGTACTGCAGGGTGCCGTGCTGCGCCAATTGGATGTTTTCGAGCACGGTCATGTCGTGCCACAGACGGATGTTTTGGAAGGTGCGGGCAATGCCGCGCAAGGTAATGGCGTGAGGCCGCAATCCGTTGATGCGCTCGCCTTTGAAGACGATGTCTCCTGCCGATGGCGTATAGAAGCCGGAGATGAGGTTGAACACCGTGGTCTTGCCGGCGCCGTTGGGGCCGATGAGGGCGATGAGCTCGCGCCCTTCAAGGGTGATGGAGAAATCCGACAGGGCGCGCAGGCCGCCGAAGTGCTGGGTGAGTCCGGAAATCTGCAAAAGTGGCATGGCATCGCCTCAGGGTCTAGCTGAAGGAAAAGTAGCGTTTGAGCCGTGGGAAGACGTCGGAAAGCTCCCGGTCGCCCATGATGCCTTCTGGACGGAATTGCATGAGCACAATGAGGAGCATGGGGATGATGACCCACTTCCACACTTGGGAGAGTTCGTAGTCCGCGGGCAAAAGATGGGCCCAATGCAAGGCCGTGTCCACTGCGGGAATGACGAAACGCAGGGCCTCGAGGAGCATGGTGAAGATCACTGCAGAAATCACCGATCCTGACAAAGAACCCATGCCGCCGAGATAGACCATCACCAGGCATTCGGTGGATTTGAGGATGCCGAAGGAGTTGGGGTTGATGTAGCCGAGGATATGGGCAAAGAGTCCGCCGGCGATCCCCGCGAGCCCACTGGAAAACATGAACGCCACGAGTTTCATGCGGTTGGTGTCCACACTCATGATTTCGGCGGCCACTTCGTCCTGTTTGATGGCGATGATGGCCTTGCCGTAGGTGGAGGACATGAGCCTGCGGATGGCGGCGATGGAGAGCACGGTAAAAAGGCCCACCCAGAAGAGCATCCAGGGAGCGTCAAAAGTATCTTCCATGGCGAAGAGGATCTTCTTCATGCCCATGAACCCTCTTGGACCGCCGATACTCTCAATATTGATGATGGTGCTGATGATGATGTAGTTGGCCGCAATGGTGATGATGGCCAGGTAGTCATCGCGCGTCTTGAAGGACGGGACTGCGACCAAAAGGCCGGTGATGGCCGCTGCGACGCCACCGATGAGCAGCACGACGGGAAAGGCGACGATGGTCATCTGCGGCGGCAAAAGCTCCAGGCCGAAGTTTTTGGCGTCGGTGAAGAGGACGATATTGAGGATGGAGGAGACATATGCGCCGACGGCCATGAATCCTGCGTGGCCGCAGGCAAATTCTCCCATATAGCCGTTGACGATGTTGAGGCTGCTGGAAAGGATGATGTTGACCCCGATGAACATGAGGACTGTTTGGATATATCCATCGATGACGCCCAGGTGGGCGAGGCCAAGGACGACCGCAAGACCCAGGATCGTCAGGAGTGGGGCGGAAGCACGCTGCATGAAAGACTCCTGGCGTTAGATTTTGGTTGTACCGGAAACGCCGAAGATGCCGGTAGGTTTTTTGTACAAGATCACGAGGAGGATGGTGAATGCAATGAGTTCCCGGTAAGTGGACGGGAAGAATGCGACCACCAAAATTTCCACGAATCCCAAGAGGAATCCTCCAACGAAAGCGCCACGAATATCGCCAATGCCGCCGACCACTGCGGAAATGAATGCCTTCCATCCCACCATAGCGCCCATGTAGGGATCCAAAACCGGATAGGAGAGGGCGAAAAGCAGACCCGCCAATCCGGCAAAGGAAGAACCCAGGATAAAGGTAAAGACGATGATGGTATCCAGCGGGATGCCCATGAGCGGCACCGCGAATTTATCGTAGGAAATGGCGCGCATGGCCATGCCGATCTTCGTCTTGGTGACCACGAATTGGAGAAAGAGGAAGACGAGGATGGTACAGACGATGACGGCCACCTTTTGGTTCGTGAGGCTCACCGGGCCGAGGGCGTAGACCGTCTTGTCCAAGAGCTGGGGAAAGCTTTTGCGGCTGGCGCCAAGGAGCGCGAGGTTTCCATTTTCCAGAATAAGCCCGCACATGAGGGCGGTGATGACCACGTAGAGGCGGTTGGCGCCTTTGCGCCGCAAGGGGCGATACGCGATGCGTTCGATGGAAACGCCTACGGCGGCGGTGAGCAGCATGGTGAGCGGCACGGTCAGCGCAAGCGCTGTGGAGGGGGACATGGCGCTCCCCAGAAAGAACGTGGCCACGAAAAAGGCGATATACGCGCCTACCATGAAGATGTCGCCATGGGCGAAGTTGATGAGGCGCAGCACGCCGTACACCAGCGTGTAGCCCAAGGCGATGAGCGAGTAGAAACTCCCCCACTGCAATGCATTGAAGAAATTTTGCAAAATGGAATCGAACACAGGGCCTCCTTGGGGCGTGATGAGACGCGGGGGCCTTCGTTACGGGGAAGCACCGCAAAAGGCAATGTGGCCCGGAAGTGGTCTTCCGGGCCACATGAGTCGTTTTACGGGCACACGGATTCGGCAAAGGTGAACTGGCCGTCTTCGGCGATTTTCACCACCACGGCACACTTGATGGGATCGCCCTGGTCATCGAATTTCATGTTGCCGGTGACCCCTTTGAATTCCTTGATGGCGGCCATGGCGTCGCGGATGGCCTTGCGGTCCTTGCGCACATTGCCGGTGAGCTTCCCGGCGTCCTGAATGGCGGTGAGCACGATGCGGGTGGCGTCCCAGGTGAGGGCCGCCACGTCGTCCGGGGCGTAGCCGTACTTGGCGGTGTAGCGGTCGATGAAGACTTTGGTGTCTCCCTTGGCGCCTGCAGCGGCGTAGTGGGTGGAGAAATACTGACCGACACAGTCCTTGCCGCACAGGGGCATGAGCTCGGCGCTTCCCCAGGCGTCCGAACCCATGAAGGGCCCTTTCCAGCCCAGGTCGTGGGCCTGCTTCACGATGAGGGCCACTTCGTTGTAGTTGTCCGGCAGGAAGATCACGTCGGGATTGGAGGCGATGATCTTGGTGAGCTGGGAGCTGAAGTCCTGATCCTTGCTGGAGTAGGATTCAAAGGCGGTGATGCTGCCCTGACCGTTCTTCTTCTCGAACTCGGTGCGGAAGATTTCGGCCAGGCCCTTGGAGTAGTCGTTGTCCAGGGCGAAGAGCACGGCTGCGGACTTGGCGCCGAACTGCTTCTTCACGAAATCCACGGCGATGGGGCCCTGGAACGGGTCCAGGAAGGCGGCGCGGAACACCCAGGGACGGTCCTTGGTAGTGTCCGGATTGGTGGACCAGGGGGAGATCATGGGCGTTTCGTTGTCATTGGCCACCTGGCCGGCAGGGATGGCCTGCTTGCTGGAATTGGGGCCTACGATGGCGAGTACCTCGTTTTGCTCGATGAGCTTGAGGGCCGCGGCTACCGCGGATTCTGCTTTGGATTCATTGTCTTCGTAGATGAATTCCAGCTGGTACTTTTTGCCGCCCACCTCGAGGCCGCCCTTGCTGTTGATCTCCTCCTTGAGCATTTCGGCGGCGAACTTGGACGCTTCGCCCACCTTGGGGATGTCGCCGGTGAGCGGGATGTTGAAGCCGATTTTGATGGTTTCCGCCAGGGCGCTGCCAGCAAACAGCATGGCACTGAGCATGGCTCCGAGCACGAAGGATTTTTTCACAGAGACCTCCCGAGTGTTGAAAGGTTACGAGGATGTCGTGCTCGATAATCGACTCCTTGGCAAAAGAAAAGAGGGGGGATTGCAGAATCGGTCGCGGTTGGCTGACCACAAGGGGCGGCCAGAGAACTCTGGATTCCGGGCATCGGCGGGACCGGAAGTACGGCCCTCTTCCTTGCCAAAGTCCCGCCTGCGCCCTACAGGATGCAGGCCGCCAGGAGGAGGAGCATGAAATCGGATCTGCGTTGGATGCACGCTGTCATTGCCCGCCACGCCCATGAAGGGGCGGTGCTGCGGGAGCGATACTTTAGCGCGGCTGCCGGCGATGTGGCTCAAGCCGCGGCGGCGCTGGCAGCGATTCTGGCCGGCGGCGGCAAGGTGCTGGTGTGCGGCAATGGCGGCAGCGCTGCCGATGCCCAGCATTTGGCTGCAGAGCTGGTCAATCGTTTTCGCATGGATCGACCTGCCTTGCCGGCCCTTGCCCTGACGGTAGACACCTCGGTGCTCACCGCCGTGGCCAATGACGTCGCCTTCGAGGCGGTGTTTGCCCGCCAGGTGGAGGCCTTGGGCCAGCCTGGGGACATGCTGGTGGCCATCTCCACCTCAGGACGGAGCCCCAATGTCTTGGCCGCCCTGCGGGCGGCGCGCGCCCGCGGCATGAGCTGTCTGGGCCTGTGCGGGGTGGACACCCAACACATGGGGCCGCTGTGCCGGCACCTTTTGGCCGTGCCCCATGAAAGCACCCCTTTGGTGCAGGAAGTCCATATCACCCTGATCCACATGCTGTGCGAGCTGGTGGAACAGGCGCTTTTTTCGCAATCTGCTCCATAACCAAGGAGGACTGTATGCCCATCTATGAATATTGCTGCACGGATTGCGGCAAGGAATTCGAAGAAGTCGTTCTGGGCGAGGCGACGGTGGCGTGCCCGCATTGCGGGAGCACCAAGGTGAACAAGCTCCTCTCCCGCAGTCATTTTCGCACCGGAGGCCCCATCGTTACGGGAAGCCCGAGCGCCAATGCCATCACCACCCGCGGCAAGAGCGGCTGTGCGTCCTGCTCGGGCGGCAGCTGCTCCACCTGCCACTAGGATCCGCCCATGCAGACCATGCGTATTGCCACCCGCGGCAGCCAACTGGCCTTATGGCAGGCCCGGCACATCCAAGGCCGCTTGGAAGAGCGCTACCCCGGATTGCGGGTGGAGCTTGTGGTGATCAAGACCCGCGGGGACAAGATCCTGGACGTGCCGCTGGCCAAGGTCGGTGGCAAGGGGCTTTTCGTCAAAGAGATCGAAGACGCACTCCTGGCTGGCGCGGCGGACATCGCCGTGCACTCGATGAAGGACGTGCCGGCCGAGCTGCCCCAAGGCTTGAAGATCGGCGTTATCCCGGAGCGGGAGCAGCCTACGGACACCTTGCTTTCCGTGCAGTATGCCGGGCTGGAGGCCCTGCCGCCGGGGGCGCGGGTTGGCACGAGCAGCTTGCGCCGGCAGACCCAGCTTTGGGCCGTGCGCTCGGACTTGGAGGTGGTCTCTTTGCGGGGAAACCTCGATACCCGGGTGCGCAAGCTCCATGAGGGCGCCTTCGACGCCATTGTGGTGGCCACGGCAGGGCTGCGCCGCCTTGGGCTTTCTGCCCCGCATGCCGAGGAACTTGCCCCGCCGCGCTTCTATCCTGCGGTGGCCCAAGGGGCTCTCGGCATCGAGTACCGCACTGACCGCCCGGAGTTGGACGAGCTTTTGGGCTTTCTCGATCATTCCGCTTCCCGGGTGTGTGTGGAGGCGGAGCGGGCCTTTCTCTTTGCCCTCGACGGCGGCTGCCAGGTGCCCATCGCCGGCCATGCGGTGCTCGACGACGCTGGCCGTACGGTGCAACTTACAGGCCTGGTGGCGGACCTTTCCGGCAAGACGGTGATTATCCGGCGTGGTGCTGCCAAGACCAAGGACGCCGCGGCGCTGGGGAGGTCCGTGGCCGAGGAAGTGCTGGGCGCCGGTGGCCGAAGCATCCTCGAGGCGGTGTACCGTCAGGACGATTGAGACAGCGCCCCCAGACTGTCGTCGTAATGCAGATGGCCCTCGTTTCCGGGGGCCATCGATTTTTTTCACTCCACGTGGATGCGCTCAGGAGCCTGGCTGCGGCTTCTGCCCCTCAGTGCAGGGGGGAGCGGAGACCTCCTCCCAGCCTCCGCCGAGGGCAGCATAGAGGTCGATCATGGCGAGCTTATGGGCCAGTCGGACGGCCAGGAGGTCTTGGCGGGCTGCCAGAAGCGTGCGTTCGGCGTCGTGTACGGCGAAGGCGCTTTCTAGGCCTGCCTCGGCCCGAAAGCCGACAAGTTCTCGCAGCCGTGCGGTGGCGGCAACACGACGGCTTTGGGCTTGGGACTGGGCATGGGTGCTGTGCACAGTGGCCAGGGCGTCGGCCACTTCCCGAAATGCCTTTTGGATGGTTTCCTCGTACTGCGCCAGGCGCAGGCGCCGCTCTGCCTCAGCGGCGGCGACGCCTGCCGCGGTTGTGCCGGCATCGAAGATGGGGAGACTCATTTGTGGGATCACGCTCCATGTCCGCTGGGGCAGACTCCACAGCGAGGTGAGTTCGGTGCTGGCAAGTCCAAGGGTGCTGGTGAGGCTGATTTTGGGAAAGAATGCGGCGCGGGCGGCACCAATCCGTGCCCCTGAGGCCCAGAGCCGATGTTCGGCCTCAAGGATGTCGGGGCGGCGTGCGAGGAGGTTCGATGGCAGTCCTGGGGCGGGCTGTGGGGCGATGCGGACTTCCTCGATACGCTGGGCAGGGAGATGGAGTTCGCGTACCGGCACGCCAACGAGCACCGCCAAGGCGTTGTGGTCGTGTGCCACTTGAGCTTTGAGGCGTGCCACTTCTGCCTGCGCCGTGGTCACGGATTCTTCGGCGAGCAGCAGGTCCTGCTCCGTGGCGAGACCGTGCTCCACTTGGGATTGGGTGAGCTGCCATGTGGCCTCGCGGCTGGCGAGGGTATCGGTGGCAATGGCCAGTTCTTCCCGATCGCCAGCCAAGGTGAGGTAGGTGCGGGCAATGTTCGCAATGAGGGCGATGTGGGCCGCACGGTACGCCTCCTCCGTGGCCAGATATTCTTCTAAGGCTGCTTCATGAAGGCTGCGCACTCTGCCAAAGAAGTCCAGCTCGAAAGAGACGATGCCTGCGGCAATACTCCAGGCTCGGTCCACTCCGTGTGCTCCTCCGCGGATATCTGCGGGGGTGCGGGTGGTTTCGGAATCCGCGGAAAGGGAAATGTGGGGGACTCTGCTTGCCCGGGTGATCCCCCACTGGGCCTGTGCTTGTTCCATGGCGGCAACAATCTGGCGCAAGTTCCGGTTGTTGGTGCGTGCTGTCCGGATAAGCTCCTGGAGTGCTGGATCTGGAAAGAATTCGGTCCAACCTGGCAGTGGTGCAGGGGAGACGATCTGCGGCCATGCGTCCGGTCCAGGGAGTTGTGGTAGCTCCCGCTTGGGGGCCATGGAGATACAGCCAGTTAGCAGGACCAGGATGGAGGCGAGAGTTAGTGCTCGCATGGGTCACCTCCGGGGGCAGGGTGGCGTACGCACCCGTGCAGGGTGGGGGGCGTGGTAAGGCGGCGTACCAGGACAAAGAAGACAGGCACCAGGAGGGATCCCAGGACGGTGGAGGCGAGGGTGCCACCGATGACCCCGGTTCCGATGGAATTTTGGCCGCCAGACCCGGCACCGGTGTTAAGGGCAAGGGGGAGGACTCCGAGCACGAAAGCGAGCGAGGTCATCAAAATGGGGCGGAGGCGTTGCCGCGCGGCGTGGGCCACGGCTGGGATTGGATCCATGCCGGTTTCTACGAGGTTTTTGGCAAACTCCACGATCAGGATGGCATTCTTCGCGGCGAGCCCCATGGTGGTGAGCAGCCCCACTTGGAGATAGATGTCGTTGTGGAGCCCACGCATCCAGACAGCGGCCAACGCGCCGCATATGCCTACCGGGACACCGAGAATGACCGATGCCGGCAGGCTCCAGCTTTCGTATAGGGCCGCCAGACACAAGAACACCGCGATGAGAGAGAGACTATAGAGGAGGGCGGTCTGGGCGCCGGCTTGGCGCTCCTGGAATGAGATTCCGGTCCAGGAATATCCGATTCCCGCAGGCAGTTGCCGCGCCAGGGCCTCCATGGCGGCCATGGCCTCGCCAGAGCTTTTTCCAGGGGCGGGGGCACCGAGGATCTCCACCGAAGGGACGCCGTTATAGCGTTCGAGGCGCGGTGAGCCCATGGCCCACTCCCCTTGGGCGATGCTCGAGAGGGGGAGCATCTGGCCGCTTGCTCCGCGCACATGCCACCGGCGCAGGTCTTCCGGGGCCATGCGGTACGGGGCGTCGCCTTGGACGATGACCTTTTTCACACGGCCACTGTCGAGGAAGTCGTTGACGTAGGCGCTGCCCCAGGCGGTGGCGATGAGGCTGGTGACGTCAGCGATCGCCACTCCGAGGGTGGTGGCTTTTTCCCAGTCTATGCGGATGTGGTATTGCGGCGTGTCTTCGAGACCATTGGGGCGTACCATGGCCAGGTCCGGATGCTGGCGGGCCATGGCGAGGAGCTGGTTGCGGGCCTCGAGGAGCTTTGCGTGGCCGAGTCCAGCCATGTCTTGGAGCTGAAAGTCGAAACCGGCGGCGTTCCCCAGCTCCATCACTGCCGGCGGAGTAAAGGCGAAGACTTGGGCATCGCGGAAGCGGGAAAAGGCGGCCATGGCCCGTCCGGCGATAGCGGCAGCGCGCATGTCGGGGTGTTGGCGCAGTTCCCAATCTTTGAGGCGCACGAAACACATGGCCGTATTTTGGCCGCTGCCGGCAAAACTGAACCCTGCTACGCCAATGAGCGAGGCGACGGATTCTTTTTCTGTTTCGAGGAAATGCTTCTCGATGCGTTGGAGGACCTGGAGTGTCCGCTCCTGGGTGGCGCCGACGGGCAGTTGGGCCTGCACGAAGAGGAACCCTTGGTCTTCCTCAGGGAGGAATGCTGTAGGCAGGTGCCGGAAAAGGAGCAGCGCCCCTACCAGGATTGCGCCATAAACGAGGAGGGCGCGTCCCCAGCGCTGGGTCAAAGCCAGGACAGCGCTGTGGTATCTTTGGGTCATGCGCTCCAAGATACGATTGAACCATTGGAGAAGGCCGCGGCGGTGGGTATGGCCCGGGTAGGGTTTGAGCAGAGTGGCACAGAGCGCTGGGGTAAGGATCAATGCCACCAGTACCGAGAGGGCCATGGAGGAAACCAAGGCGATGGAGAATTGGCGGTAAATGACTCCGGTGGAGCCGGGGAAGAAGGCCATGGGCACGAAGACTGCCGAGAGGACCAGGGCGATGCCCACGAGGGCCCCGGAAATCTGTCCCATGGAGCGCTGGGTGGCTTCTTTGGGGGGAAGACCTTCCTCATGCATGATGCGTTCGACGTTTTCCACCACCACGATGGCGTCGTCCACAAGAAGGCCGATGGCCAGGACCAGGGCAAACATGGTGAGGGTATTGATGGAGTAGCCGCACGCGGCCAGGACGCCGAAGGTCCCCAGCAGCACCACAGGGACAGCAATGGTCGGGATGAGTGTCGCGCGGAAGTTTTGCAAAAAGAGGAACATGACCGCGAATACCAGGAGAATGGCCTCCCCAAGGGTGCGGACCACTTCCTCGATGGAGATGCGCACGAACGGCGTGGTATCAAAAGCTTCGGTGACGCGTAGCCCCGCAGGAAAAGTGGGGCGGAGGCTTTCTATATAGCGGGCCACTGCCTTCACCGTGCTGAGGGCGTTGGCGCCGGAGGCCAGTTTGATGGCTACCGCTGCGCTTGGCTGGCCGTTGAAGCGGGCAATGCTTTGGTAATCTTCAGGGCCGAGCTCCACTCGGGCAACGTCACCGAGGCGGACATTGGATCCATCTGCCTGGACTTTGAGAAGGATGGCGCGGAACTGCGCCGGGGTTTGCAGGCGCTCTTGCACGGTCACGGTGAAGTTGGTGCGCTGTCCGGGCGTTGCGGGGAGCCCCCCCAATTGTCCTGCAGAGATCTGGGCGTTTTGCGCCTTGATGGCGGCGATGACGTCCGCCGGGGTCAGACCATAGGCGTGCAGGGCATCGGGGTCGAGCCAGATACGCATGGCATGCTGGGCGCCGAACAAGGTGGCCTCGCCCACTCCGTCTACACGGCTGAGTCCGTCGAGGACGTTAGCCGCCACATAGTCCGCCAGTTGCCCTTGATTCATGGACCCGTCCTCCGAAACGAAGGCCAGCACCTGAACAAAGTTGCGTACAGATTTGGTGACCCGTACGCCCTGGGCTTGAACTTCCTGTGGCAGGAGGGCCATGGCCAATTGGAGCTTGTTTTGGACCTGTACCTGGGCGATATCGGGGTCGGTCCCTGTTTTGAAGGTGAGGGTGATGGTCGAGCGGCCGGACGCCTCGCTGGTGGAGGCCATGTAGTCAAGGTTGTCGATGCCCTGCATTTTTTGCTCAATGACTTGGGTGACGGCATCTTCGACAGTCTTGGCTGAAGCCCCGGGATACGTAGCGCTGATACTCACTGCAGGAGGAGCGATGGGTGGGTACTGCGATATCGGAAGCCCGATGATGGCGAGTACTCCTGCCATCATGGTCACGATGGCCAGAACCCATGCAAATATCGGGCGATGAATGAAAAATTGCGACATGACGACTCCAGGAATAGTATCAGTATACCATCGTTATTATTGGATGGCAGCGGATCATTGGTGTGCAGTGTGTGTGACGTTGTCTTTTGCTTCGATGACTCGGACTTCCATGCCCGGACGGACTTTTTGCAGCCCCTCCACGATCACCCGTTCTCCGGCTTCAAGACCGCTGCGCACGATCCAATGTGTGCCCACGCTGCGGTCCAGCTCTACAGGGCGTGCTGCCACCCGATCATCGGCATCCACCACCAGGACCGTTGCCGCGCCATGGGCATCGCGAAGTATTGCCTCCTGAGGAACGAGCAGCGCCTGAGGGATACCGCCTTGTTCCACGATGGCCCGTACGTACATGCCGGGCAAAAGCACGCGCTTGGGGTTCGGGAATACGGCCCGAAGCGTCACAGTTCCGGTAGAGGTATCCACCGTAGCCTCCGTGAGCTCCAAAGTGCCTGGCAGTGGGTACGGGGAGCCGTCTTCCAGAAGCAGATGGACGGTGGTGGTGCCTGCAGACTGAATGGCACCGGATTCCACGGCCTGGCGGAGGCGCAGCAGTTCCGTATTGGACTGGGTCAGATCGACATAGATGGGATCCAGCCGATGGATGACGGCCATGGCTTGTGCTTGATTGGCGGTCACGAGCCCTCCCGGAGTGGCGAGGGCGCGGCTGATGCGGCCGGAGATGGGGGCGGTCACGGTAGTCCGGGCCAGGTCGATGCGTGCGGCCTCCAAATTGGCCTCGGCCGCTGCGACCGAGGCTGTGGCCAAGGCAAAGGCGGCTTGAGCATCGTCGTTGTCCTGCTGGCTGACCGCTTTGGAGCGCACCATTTCTGCATACCGCATGGCCTTGAGCCGCACGGGTTCGAGTTCCGCTTTTGCCCTGGCCAGGGCCGCGGCAGCGCTCGCAACGGCCACACGGTAACTCGCGGGATCGATTTGGTAGAGGGGCTGGCCGGCCTTGACCTCAGACCCCTCTGAAAACAGACGCTTCTGAATGATGCCAGTGACCTGTGGGCGGATTTCCGCCACTTCGTAAGCAGTGGTGCGGCCTGGGAGTTCTGCGGTGAGCTGGACTTCCTGGGTGCGAAGGGCAACTACGGCCACCTCGGGCAAAGGGGCGGCAGCAGCATTGGCGTTGTGCGGTTGGCTTGCAGGCTTCCAGACGAGATACAGCCCGAAAGCAACACTGATGGCGATCGTCAGGATAACGGCGCGCGTGGCGTTCATAAGGTTTTCCTTTTAAGTAAACGATTGTTTATTGGGGGCTTATGGGGCTAGAGAACGGACGAAAAGACGCCAGCTGGATTCAGCCTGGATTATGGGGTCGAAGTCAGGGGCAGGCATGCGGCTGGAGAGCACGGCAATGGCGAGAATTTGGCCCAGAAACTGGATGAAGATGTGCTGGGCAGGGATGTCGTCTCGGATTTCTCCTCGCTCTTGGCCGCAGCGGATAATGGCGCAGAGAGCCTCTTCTTGCCGGGCATGACTGGCCATGAGACGCTGGCGAAAACGGGAGTTGCTGCCCCACATGGAGTCGGAGAGGATGAGGACAGGCAGTGCCCGGTAGCGTTGCACCGCGGTCAGGTGGACGTCGAAGCAGCAACGCAACCGGTGGAGGGTGGTACCGGTGGCCTCCTGGGCCCGTTGGATGCCCTCGGTCTTGATGGCGTCCAAAAGGTCGAGGATGCTCTCGAGAATGTCCGTCATGCCATTGGGGAAATGCCGGTACAGGGCTGGAGCCGTGACGCCGATGGCGCGCGCTACGTTGCGGGCGGTGAGGGCCGCGATGCCCTGCTCGACCACCAGTGTCAGGGCGGCCTCTGCGATTTGGTCTCGCCGGATGGTCGTGGGGTGTCGCATGGCCGCGGCTGTTAACGATTGTTCACTTTGGTGTCAAGGAACCAAAAAAGGCGCCCTGGAAAGGACGCCTTGGGCCTGGCCATCAGCTCGGGCAGCTTACGCCGGCACTTCTTTCATGGCCGCAAAGCGGGGCTCATGCAGCGGCAGCATGTGTTCCGCCAGGGTCTTGGCCCGCAGGAGGGTGGCATAGGCTTCTTCGACATCCACATGCGTGCCTGGGGGAATGACCTCCATCTCCATGGCGCGGATGGGTGCCGGAGGGTACAGGTTTTCGAGGATGGTGCAGAATCCGCAAATGAGGGCACTGCCTTTGGGTGTCTCCACCCGTATGGACATACCGCCTCGGGTGTGGGCCGGGGTGTGGATCATGGTGATGCCAGGAACAATTTCCGTATCCTCGGTCAGCGCAACGATTTGGTCGTTGGCTTCCACCTCTTCGATGTAGTCTTCCAGGTAGCGGAAATCCAGTGGATGTGGATTGTGGATGCGTTCCAGCTCATGGGCATGCACGTAAAACGTCGCATTGATGCATTTACTGTCATTTTCACAATGATCGTTGTGCAGATGCGTGTGTAAGACAATATCGATGTCTTCCGGTTTGAGACCGTAGAGGGCGAGTCCAGACTCGAAGGTATGAATTGGGCCTCCGATGGCCTGCATGCGATCATCGGAAATGATGGGATGCATCTCTCCGGTGTCCACGAGGATGGTGCGGTCACCTCCTTCGAGATACCAGCAGTAGATGGGGATGGTGTAGGGCGTCCCATAGTCATGTTGGTAGGTCATCATGCCTTTGTCGAAGACTTTGGTGCCCATGACAATGGGGTGGATTCGGTAGGTCATGATCGTGCTCCTTGGGGTGGATGCCGAGTGCTGCCTAGTCGGCGCGCACCGCATATCCGTCCGAGCGCTGTGCTTGTCCTGCGTAGCGCAGGGGATACCGGTCATGCGTTGGCTGCAGGCATCGCCAAGAGTGTTCGGCCTCAGCCGTCCTGGTGCTCATCCGCGGCGCGGGCAACGCCAGCGCTCGCAAAGGTCGCCATGTCCGTGAAGATGGCTGCGGCGCAGCGCAGGATAAAGACGGCCATGGCCGCGCCCGTACCTTCGCCGAGGCGCAGACCGAGATGGATGAGCCCCTGGTCTCCCACGGCTGCGAGCACGGCGCGGTGTCCCGGCTCTGCCGAGGCATGGGCGAAGAAGGCGTAGTCTTGTACCGTCGGGGCCATGGCCCGGGCCGCCACAAAGGCCGCGGTGGCGATGAATCCGTCGACGACCACGTTCATCCGTCGGCTGGCGGCGCCGAGGATGAGTCCGGTGAGGGTGGCGATTTCCAGACCGCCCAAGGCGGCGAGAATGGCCACAGGATCACCGCCGGCGACGACTTCCCGGTGGCGGGCGAGGCCTTCGGCGATCACCGCCACTTTGTGCTGCACGCGCTGGGGGGAAAGTCCGGTTCCCGGCCCGGTGATGGCTTCGGGGGCAAGACCGAGATAGGCGCAGTACAGGGCCGTGGCCGGGGTGGTGTTGCCAATGCCCATCTCGCCCGTTCCCACGGTGACAAAACCCTCGGTGTCGGCGAGGCTGGCAAGTTCCAGGCCGTTTGCCAGGGCCTCTTCGCATTGGGCCCGGGTCATGGCCGGACCTTGGGTGAAGTCTGCGGTCCCCGGCGCCACCTTGCACTGGATGAGGTGCGGATGCTCGGGAAAGGGGCCGCCGGCGCAGCCTGCGTCTACAACCCGTAAATCCACGCCCGCCTCGCGAGTGAGCACATTGATGGCCGCCCCGCCTGTAAGGAAATTGTGCACCATCTGCCGGGTCACGGCCTGGGGAAAGAGGCTTACTCCGTGGGCCGCCACGCCGTGGTCACCGGCGCAGGTATAGATGCGCGCCGGATCCACCTTGGGCCTGCCGCCGTGGATGGCCGCCAGTCGGGCGGCGAGAACCTCCAGCCGACCGAGGCTGCCTTGGGGTTTGGTGAGGTTGTCGAGGTGCTGCTGGGCGCGAGCGATCTGCTGGGGATCCACGGGATCGATGGAAGGAAGGGTCCAGGTCATGAAGTCCTCAGAAACGTTGAGAGGTTATTGGGGTTGGACCGCGCTTTCCACGGCATCTGCCGCGCGGCGTAGGGTTTCGGCCAAAGGCAGGAGGGCCGAGAGCTCCATGCCGTGCTGGGCGCGGCGGGCGCTCCAGGCGGCAAGATACAGGGCATTGTCTTCACTGAGCGGCAGACGCTTGAGGTTTTCCACCAGGCGCTGCCGAGCTTGGGCCGCCTGGCGCAGGGCGTTGTCCACGGCCTGGGTGGCGCTGGCCAGGGCCGGCATATTCCCCTGGACTTGGACGTTCCAGACCTCCATTTGCGCCGTGGTCACGGCCTGGTTTTGGGTGTGCCAGGCGGTGACCAGGGGGAGATGACTTTGGTCCTGCGCCAACGAGGCGATGGCCTGAGCGAGGTTTCTGAGCTCTTTGGCCACGAGGATCATGGCCTCGGTGCGTTGGGCCGCGGAAAGAGGGGCCACGCGTTCTGCTCCGTCCACGAGAAAAGTCCGCGTGCTGCCGGCCAACGCCTCCTTGAGGGCGTTTACGAACACAGGCAGGTAGGCTCGTTCCAGGGCACCCAGCACCTCAGGCCGCAGGGCGTAGGCGATGACCGCCTGGCGCGCTTGGAGGATGTCGCTTTTCTCCACCGCCACGTCGGGCAGGTCCGCCAGGCGTACGCCCAAGGATTGGATGCGCAGGTCCAAGCGGCCGGTCCCGGCGAGATTTTGGGTGGTGCGCCCCGGGTGGTAGCGGTCCGCTACGGCCTGCGCCAAAGTGCGCACCAGGGAGCGGGGCAGCATGGGGTCGTCCGCCACGGCCAGCGTGGTGTTGGTGGCATTGGTGGCGTTGGCGGAGGCGTTTTCCGAAGAGGTGTTGGCGGCCGTTGCATTGGAAGCGGTGGTGGCGTTGGCGGAGACCACGGCCTCGGAGGCGTTGCCCACGCGCCAGCGCTGCGGTGCCACTTCCGTGATGGGCGCTGGCGGCGGGGTTTGCGGCCGTTGGGTCCACCACCACCATGCCGCCCCAAGACCGCAGGCCACCAAGAGGAGGAAAATCAGCGTGCGCATGGGCATCCTTTAGGGGTTACAGGTAAACATGTCGAGGGGTTGTCCTGTGGTCTCCAGAACAGAGCGCCAGTAGTTGGAGGTGGTGTCTAGTTTGCGGCGTTTGGCCGTCACCAGGTGTAGGGGCAGGTAGACGTAGCGCTCCTGGAGTTTGGAGACCACCATGCCGGTCTTTCCGGCCATGGCGGCGTGGACGGCGTGCTGCCCGAGAAATCCGCAGTAGATGCGGTCGTTGGAGTTGGCTGGCACGGAGCGGATGATGTAGCTCGGGTCGATGTACTTCAGGGTGTAGGGGAAGCCCAGGGACTCGAAGTAGGTTTTGATCTCTTGGCGCAAAAGGGCACAGATGTCGCCCAGGATGGGGTTGCCCGAGGCATCCTTGCGGCCGTCGGTCTGGCAGAGATCTTGGCCGGCGCCTTCGGCCACCACGATGACGGCATGGCCGCGGCGCTGCAAACGCTCGTGGAGCAGGGGAAGCAGGCCGTTTGGGCCGTGCAGGGCGAAAGGCGCCTCCGGAACGAGCACGAAGTTGACTTCCTTGAGGGCCAGGCTGGCCTGGGCGGCGATGAAGCCGGACTCGCGGCCCATGAGTTTCACCATGCCGATGCCATTGGGCGCGCCCATGGCCTCCACGTGGGCGCAGCGAATGGCCTCGGTGGCCTTGTCCACGGCGGTGTCGAAGCCAAAGGATTTGGTGACGAAGTTGATGTCATTGTCGATGGTCTTGGGGATGCCCACCACCGCGATCTTGAGGTTGCGTCGCGCCACTTCTTCGGTGACCCCGCGGGCGGCCTTCATGGTGCCGTCACCGCCGATCATGAAGAGCACCGAGACGTTCATGCGCTCGAGGGCGTCCACGATGTCTTCGGGGGGCTGGTGCCCGCGGGAGGAGGCCAGGACGGTGCCGCCGAATTCGTGGATTTCGCTCACGCTATCTGGAGTGAGCTCCACCAGGTCGTGATGGTACTTGGGGATGAACCCCTGGAGTCCGTAGCGGATGCCGAGCACGCTGGAGACCTTGTAGTTGTGGTGGGCGCTCATGACGATGGCGCGGATGACGTCGTTGATGCCCGGGCATAGTCCGCCGCAGGTAACGATGGCGCACTTGGTCTTGGGCGGGTCGAAATAGATCTTCTGCCGCGGTCCGGCGGCCTCGAACTCGCAGAGCACCTCTTCCGTGGCCTCGTCGATGATCTCTTTGGAAAGGTGGAGGCGGATCCGGTCGCTGTCGTCCACGAAATGGCAATAGGGCAGGGGGGTGTCCACTTTGCACGGGCCAAGAGTGGGGATGGTGGTGTCGATGTGCATGGGGGCTCCTTAGGCTCGGGGTGGATGGGCGTTCTTGGACATACGGACCGCGTGGCGCAGGGCAGTGGCGATATCCGGATAGGTGAAGGAAAACCCTGCCGCCTGGAGGCGCCGGGGCTCGCAGCGTTGGCTGGTGAGGAGCATGCTTGCCGCCTCCCCCAAGACGAGGTGCAGGACCCATGGGGGAACGGCAAACACTGCGGGCCGGTGGAGGGCTGCGGCCAGGGCGCGGGTGAAGTCGGCGTTGGTGACGGTCTCGGGGGCTACGAAGTTGATGGGCCCGGAGAGAGCGTCGTGCTCCAGGACGAAACGGATGCCGTGAGCGACGTCTTCGATGTGGATCCACGGAAACCACTGCCGTCCGGAGCCGATCCGCCCTCCAAGTCCCAGGCGGAAGACCGGCAGCATGGCCCCCAGGGCCCCGCCGCCAGGGCCCAGCACCACCCCGAAGCGAGGGATGATCACCCGGTGGCCGCAGGCTTGGGCGCTCAGGGCGGCTTCCTGCCAGGCTTGGGCCACTTCGGCGAGAAACCCGGTGCCGGCCGGGGCGTCGTCTCCCAGTGGGGTGTCGCCCTGGTCGCCGAAATAGCCCACCGCGTTGGCGCAGACAAAGACCTTGGGCGGCGCAGCGCGCAGGGCCTCCACCACCATTTCCGTGGTGCGCACCCGGGAGAGGCGGATACGCTCTTTGGTGGCGCTGTCCCAGCGGGTGGCGATGGGGGCTCCGGCCAGGTTGACCACCGCATCGTGGCTTGCGGCGGCTGCTTGCCAGGGCCCTGGGACCATGGGGTCGCCAGGCATGGCCTGGATGCGCGGATGCGGGGCAAAGGGGGTGGCTTTGCGTACCAGCACCGTGACCTCATGGCCGGCCTCCGCGAGCATCGGCACCAGGGTCCGCCCCACAAATCCCGTTGCTCCTACGGCAAAGATCCGCATACGTCCCTCCCTGTTGCTGCAGGGGTCGGGTGGAGCGCTGGCGAACCCGTCTCCACCCGCCGCAGAGATCCGCTTAGAGTCCGAAGTGCTTTTCGATGAAGGAGGTGAGCACCCGCTGCGCCTCCTCCTGACATTCTCCGCACCCTGTGCCAATCTTGGTGCGTTCTTGCAACTCTTCGAAGCTGCGCGCGCCTTCGAGGACTGCGTGCTCGATATCCTCTTCGGTGACGTTCAGGCAGTGGCAGACCACGCGCGGTCCCAAGGTCTGAATGCGGTCTTCCATACCATGACGGCGGTAGTAGTCGTCAATGGCCGCGCGCAGGGCCTTGTCGCCCAGTACCGAGCAGTGGACTTTGTTGTCCGGAAGCCCCCCCAGGGCGGCGAGGATGTCCTTGGAGGTGATGCGGGCGGCGGCGTCCAGGGTCATGCCGCGCACCATCTCCGAGAGCATGGACGTGCTGGCGATGGCGCTGGCGCAGCCGTAGGTCTGCCACTTGCAGTCCGTGATGGTAAGGGCCTCGGGATCCACCTTGAGGTACACGACCATTTCATCGCCGCACTTGACGTTGCCGGTGCGGCCCACCGCGTCGAAATCCTCGGGGTTTTCGTCGCGCAGTACGTTGCGGGGATTGAGAAAATGGTCGCGGACGGTGTCGGAATATACCCATTGGGTCATGACTTACCTCCGGTAAGCGCTGGAGATGGAGCGCAGGTTGGCGATGATGGGGGGCAGTTCCCGCAGCATGGTGTCGATATGTTCTTCCGTGGTCTCCCGGCCGAGGGAAATGCGGATGGAACCGTGGGCGTACTCCACGGGCACGCCCAGGGCCATGATCACATGGGAAGGATCCAGGGATCCGGACGCACAGGCCGAACCTGTGGAGACCGCGATGCCCACGGCGTCCAGATGGAGGAGAATGGCCTCGCCTTCCACCCCCATGAAGGAGACGTTGAGGGTGCTCGGCAGGGTGTGCTCAGGATGGCCATTGAAGGTGACATCTGGGATGGCGGCTTCGATGCCCTGACGCAGGCGGTCCCGCAGGGCCGCAAGGCGGGGGGCCTCGGTGTCCATTTCCACCAAGCGCATACGCGCCGCCTCGCCCATGGCCGCGATGCCGATGGTGTTTTCCGTGCCCGCGCGCCGGCCGGCCTCTTGATGGCCGCCCAGGATGAGCGGACACAGGGGCGTGCCGCGGCGCGCCACCAAGGCGCCCACGCCTTTGGGGCCGTAGATCTTGTGGGCTGAGAGTGTGAGGAAATCCACGTCCCAGGCCCGCACATCCACCGGGATCTTGCCGACGGCCTGTACGGCGTCGGTGTGGAACAGGGCCCCGGCCTCATGGGCGATGCGTGCGGCTTCCGGGATGTCCTGGATGGTGCCGGTCTCGTTGTTGGCGGTCATGATGGACACGAGTCCCACTTCCGGGGTGACGGCGGCGCGCAGCTCGTCCAAGTCGATGCGGCCGGAGCGATCCACCCCGAGGATGGTGACCGGGTGCCCCAGACGGCGCAGATATTTGGCCGTCTCCAGGACGCAGGGGTGCTCGATGGCCGTGGTCACCAACCCTTTGCGCGTGCCGAGGTCGCAGCGGCAGGCGGTCTTGGTGCAGCGCACCAGCGAGAGTACGGTGTTGTTGCCTTCCGAGCCGCTGCCGGTGAATATCACTTCCACAGGGTCGGCGTTCACCAGGGCCGCCACCTGGGCGCGAGCGGCCTCCACGCGGGCGCGGGCCTCGCGGCCGAAGGCGTGGAGACTCGATGGGTTTCCAAAGACATCCAGCATCTCCACCATCACCCGTTTGACTTCCGGGTGGAGGGGGGTGGTGGCGTTGTGATCCAAATAGATGGGTTGCGGCATAATGACTCCTTAATAGGCAGTGTTCCCATCAGGGACATGCATCTCCTTTGCGCATTGTCAGGGCGCTTGTCCACAGGCAGTGCTGTTTTTTGCAGCACAGCTCATGGTCCGGGCGAACGTCCCGTCTTTTCCCAAGCCTTGCGTTCCCACGCGTAGCGCTCTTGGGGTCGGAAACGTTCCTTGTAGGCCATGCGCGGGCAGCCGGCCACCACGAAGCCCAGGTAGTAGAAGGCAAGGCCCAGGCGCCGGGCCAGGTCGATCTCCCGGAGAATGCTGAGGTTGCCCAGACTCAGCGCCGCATAGTCGGGGTCGAAGACGAAGTACACGGAGCTTAAGCTTTCTTCGCCGATGTCGAGATAGCTCACCCCTACCAGGCGCTCGCCCAGGTGATAGAGTGCGAGCATGGACGGACAGGAGGGGCTGTGCAGGTGCACGAGAAAGTCGTCGGCATCGGCTTCCTGGCCGAAACGCATCCGGCTGTGGCGGGCGTAGAGTTCAAAAAACTCCGGCCGGTAGTGGAGGGGGGCTAGGCGCATGGTCACCTGGCGCCCCAGGCGCAGCACCCGGCGTTGGCTTTTGCTGGGCTGGAAGTGGTGCACCGGGACGCGTACGGGCCGGCAGGCGCGGCACCCCTGGCATGCGGGACGGAAATAATAGGCCCCGAATTTGCGCCATCCCTGAGTGAGGAGCCAGTCGAGCTCCTGGGGCCGCACTTCGCCGGCGAAGAAATGCTCGTAGGTGAGGTGGCGGTCCGGGAGGTACGGGCAAGGGACCGAGGGAGAGGGCTCCGGGGCCTGGTAGAGGATCATGGACGGCGGGCCGCCTCCTTGCTCCAGGAGTCGCGCAACCCCACGATACGGTTGAATACAGGTCGTTTCTGGGTGTGGTCGAAACGATCCGCGCAGAAATACCCCAGCCGTTCCAGCTGGAATCGGGCCTCGGCCGGGCAGGCGGCAAGCATCGGTTCTCCCCATCCCTGACAGGTGGCAAGGGAGTCGGCGTTGACGTCCTCAAGGAAGTCTCCCTCGGCGCCAGGATGCTCGGTGGTGAACAGGCGGTCGTAGAGCCGGGCCGTGAGGGGCACGGCGTGGCGGGCGGACACCCAGTGGATGGTCCCTTGGACTTTGCGGCCGTCCGGGGCATTGCCGCCGCGGCTTTCCGGATCGTGGGTGCAGAACACCGTGGTCACCGCGCCGTGAGCATCCTGTTCCACCCCGGTGCAGGTGACGAGATAGGCTCCGCGCAGGCGCACCTCCGCCCCGATGGTGAGCCGCCGGAAGCCTTTGGGCGGAGCGAGGGCGAAGTCGTCGGCCTCGATCCACAGTTCCCGGCAGAAAGGGACCTGGCGGCTGCCCAGGGATGGATCCTTGGGATGGTTGGCCAGGGTGAAGAATTCTTCGGCCTCTTCCGCATACGAGGTGATGACGAGGCGTACAGGCCGCAGCACCGCCATGGCCCGCGGCGCGGTGCGGTCGAGCTCCTCGCGGATGCAGCTCTCCAGCAGGCTCATGTCCACGCAGCTCTCGGAACGGCTCACCCCCACGCGCTCCACGAACTGGCGGATGGCCGCCGGCGGCACGCCCCGGCGTCGGAGGCCCGAGAGGGTGGGCATGCGCGGATCATCCCAGCCGTTCACGATGCCGCGCTCCACCAACGTCTTGAGTTTGCGCTTGCTGGTGACCGTGAAGGTGAGGTTGAGGCGGTTGAACTCGATCTGCTGGGGGTGGCAGGGGACGTCGAGCTGCTCCAAAAACCAGTCGTAGAGCGGCTTGTGGTCGGCGAATTCCAGGGTGCAGATGGAGTGGGTGACGCCTTCCAGGGCGTCGGAAAGACCGTGGGCGAAATCGTAGGTGGGGTAGATGCACCAGGTGTCGCCGGTATTTTGGTGCGGCCGTTTGAGGATGCGGTAGATGACCGGGTCGCGCAGGTTGATGTTGGGCGAGGCCATGTCGATCTTGGCGCGCAGGGTGCATTCCCCTTCGGCGAATTCGCCGGCGCGCATGCGGGCGAAGAGATCCAGATTTTCGGCCACGGAGCGGTTGCGGTAGGGGCTTTCGACCCCTGGTTCGGTGAGGGTGCCGCGGGTGGCGCGCAGTTCGTCGGCGGAGAGCTGGCACACGTAGGCTTTGCCTTTATGGATGAGCTCCACGGCGAATTGGTAGAGGCGTTCGAAGTAGTCCGAGGCGTGGTAGAGGTGCGGTCCCCAGTCGAACCCCAGCCAGCGCACGTCCTCCTTGATGGCGGCCACGAAGGCCGGGTCTTCTTTTTCCGGGTTGGTGTCGTCGAAGCGCAGATGGCAGCGGCCGCCGAATTCCCGGGCCAGGCCGAAGTTGATGCAGATGGACTTGGCGTGACCGATGTGGAGAAACCCGTTGGGTTCCGGAGGAAAGCGGGTGACCACTTCGCGGACGGCGCCGCGGGCCAGGTCTTCGGCGATGCGCTCGCGCAGGAAATGGGATGGCGGTGTGGTGGTATTCATACGTGCTCCTTGGAGACGGAAAATGTCGGCGAAGCGGCGGGCATAGGGAGCGCCGGCGGCCTTGGCAAGCCCAGGGCGGCAGCCAGGGCCATGGCCGTAGCGCGAAAGGCGAGCTCCTGCCAGGGGATCGCCGAGGGGGCGAAGACCGCGGCGCTTCGAGTCTCCCCCCGTGGCGTGGGGGCGCCGTGGGCCTGGGCGGTGTAGGCCACGACCACCATGGTCTCGCCCGGGTGGGAAAAGACTCCCACCAGGCCGGTGATGGCGGCCGTAAGTCCGGTTTCTTCGGCGATTTCCCGAAGGAGCGCCGCTTCCACCCCTTCCCCTTGATCCACATGCCCGCCCGGCAGCATCCAGCCGTGGTCCTTGAAGGCGCGGCGCACGAGCACGATGCCCGCTTCCACCTGGAGTACCGCGCAGGCCACGAGCTTGGGGTCCGGATACAGGGCGCGGCCGCACGACCCGCACACCCGAGGGCTTCCAAGGGGCAGGGGGTAGGGGGCGCCGCAGCCGGGGCAAAAGCGGAGCTCTTCCCAGGAAAGGGGCTTGGGGCGGCGGCAGGCGGTAGAGGTCATGGCGCAGGGATGTGGCGGATCTTGTCCCAGGGGAGGCTTTCCCGGGCGTGGCCGCGTTTGCGGCGCTCCGGGTGGCCGACGGCGATGATGCACAGTACCCGGGCGTTTTCCGGAAGGCCTGCGGCCTCCCGGACGAAGTCTTCGGCGCTGCCGCCTGCGGCGTGCTGCCGCAGCCGCACCTGCACCCAGCAGCTCCCCAGGCCCAGGCTTTCGGCCGCGAGCTGGAGGATGATGGCGGCGATGGAGCAGTCCTCGATCCAGGTGTCGGCGCGCTCGGGGTCCGCCCAGACCACCACGCCCAGGGGGGCTTGGGCCAGAAACTCGGCGCCGTGCGGCTTGCAGGTGGCCAGTTTTTTGAGCAAGGTCCGATCCGTGACAAAGACGAAGGCCCAAGGGTTGAGCCCCCGGGAGGATGGGGCGCGGAGCACCGCCTCCTTCAGGGCGTCCAGTGTGGCGTCGTCCAGAGGGGCTTCGGTATAGGCGCGGATGCTGCGCCGCTGGCGTAGGATATCGAGCATGAGGACCTCCGTGGCGTTGGGATGAACGCTGGTTTAGCGATGGACGCTTGGCCTGGCAACGGTCCGGGAGGATGCATGGACGTGTGGATATGGGCGGTGGTGATGCTGGCGGGCTGCCTCATGCCGGTGCAGCCGGTGCTCAATGCCTGGGCGGCGCACGCCTTGGAGAGCCCGTGGTGGGCGGCGTTCTTGTCCTTTGCCGGCGGCACCGGGGTGCTCTTGGTCTTGGCCTTGGCCTTTTCCGGGCTGCCTTCAGCAAAGGCCGTGGCCGCGTTGCCGCCTGCGGTGCTGTGGGCCGGGCCCTTGGGGGCGCTTTTTGTCACCGCCACCTTGGTGGCTGTCCCCCGCTTGGGGGTGTTCCCGGTGATGGTGCTGTTGGTGGCCGGCCAGTTGCTCACCGCTGTCGTGATGGATCACTACGGCTGGATGGGGGTGCCGCGGGTGCCCCTTTCCTGGTCGCGGCTGCTGGGTGGGGCTTTGGTGCTGATGGGCGTCCTTTTGGTGCGGCGATAAGGAGATGCAGATGCGTACGGTGCTTTTTGTGTTCAATGCGGACCCCATGTGCTTCATCCATGTGCTTCTCAACGCATTGGATATGCATGGGAGGGGCCATGCGGTCTCCGTAGTCCTGGAAGGCAAGGCGGTAACCCTGGTGCCGGAAGTGGCGGCACAGGAGCATCCGCTCCATGCACTCTTCGCACAGGTACACAGCGCCGGGCTTCTGGACGGCGCATGCCGGGCGTGCTCGAAGAAGTTGGGCGTGGACGGCGCTATCGAGGCGGCAAACGTGCCCCTTATCGGGGATATGCATGGACACCCCTCCATGGCCGCCTACATGGAACGTGGATATACGGTCATTTCATTCTGATGTGTTAAGGAGAGAGACGATGCTTCCTTTTTTGGTGTACCGGTGTCGCGAGAACGATCCCGTCAAGCAGCCGGAGGCGGTGATTTCCCTGTGGCCGGAAGACGTGCCGCGTTTTGCGCAGATCCTCGACGAAGCCGCCGGCCAGCGGCCGGGGAAGGAGCGCAAGCCTGGAGAATACTGGGAGATCGTGGCCAAGGACGATGCGGACCCGTATGACTGGGAAAAGGTCACCGGGAGCCTCAAGCGCCGGGAGCACGATCCCTTGGGCGATATGTGGCGGGAGCGGGCGCGCATAGAGCGCCTGGTGGAGCAGGGCGTCCCCCTGGAGGAGGCCCTGGCGGTGATGACCCCCCTTTCCCATACCCTGCGCTACGAATCCACGCCGCCCAAGGAGCTCTTGCCGCGCCTGAAGGACGCTTCGGAGTGATACGGAGGTGCGGCATGTTGCGCGTGCTCTGGGTGCTGTGCGTGGTCTTGGCGGCTGAGGCCGCCTGGTGCGGTCCGGTACGCGAACAGACGGTATACGTGCCGGTCTATTCCCACGTGTACCACGGCGACCGGGAGCGGCCCTTTCTCTTGGCGGCCACGGTGGCGGTGCGCAATGTGGACCGCGCCATTCCCATTACCGTGGTCGCCGCGGACTATTACGACAGCGACGGCCGCCTGCTGCGGCGCCTGGTGACTGAGCCTCGCGTCATTGCGCCGTTGGCCTCCTTGCGCGTGGTCATTCCGGAGTCGGATGCCGCGGGGGGCAGCGGGGCGTCGTGCGTGGTGCGCTGGCAGGCCGAGCGGCCAGCGGCGGCGCCGGTGGTGGAGGCCGTCATGATCGGCACCCGTTCGTCCCAGGGGATTTCTTTTGTCTCCCAGGGACGGGTGCTGGAGGAAACGCCGTAGCGACTGCGGAAACGTACAGGAGGAATACCGACGATGGAGACGCTCGAACAATTCTTGGAGTCCTGGGAGGACTGTGCGGCCAAGGAGGCCTTTGGCATTTTACGGGAGGCGCTTGCCGCAGTGCCCGGAGTGGTGCTTTCCACCAAACTGCGCCCAGGAGTGAGTATTTCCCTGCGTGGGGGCCATCCCCGTCAAGAGGGGCGGGAGCTTTTCGTCATGGTGGACATCATCGACGATGATCCGGAAAATCGCTGGTTGTCGGTGTGCTTTTACGACGACCTGGTGAGCGACCCGGAAGAGCGCGGTGACTTCGTGCCCCAGGGCCTCTTGGGCGAGGACGCCCGGTGTTTCGACCTCGACGAGGCCGATGCGGATGCCGTGGGCTACGTGGCGCAACGCATCCGTGAAGCCGGTGCGCGGGCAGCCCGGTCATGATCCGTCTTGGCCTCGACGCTCGGGCCCTGCAGCGCCACCGCCTGCGCAACCTGCTGCAGTCCGCGCTGCTCCTTGCCTTCATGGCGGTCCATGCGAGCCTCGTGGGCTACTTGATGTGGGGGGCGCAGGGGCTGTGGCTCATGGTCTTCTGGTTGGGGGTTGCCGTGCTTCTGGGCGGCGGCCGCGCCTGGCGCTGGCAGCTGCGCCTCATGGGCGCTCGTCCGGTGTCCGTGGCCGCGGCGCCGCGCATGTACGCCGTGCTGCGGACTTTGGCGCAGCGCGCCGGGCTTGCCGCAGTCCCCGCCCTCTGGTGGATCCCTGCTGCCGTGGCCAATGCCTTTGCCATCGGCAGCCGCCAGGACGCGGCGGTGGTGGTGACTCAGGGGCTCGTGGACACCCTGAGCGAGGAGGAATGCATCGCGGTCTTGGCCCACGAAACCGCCCACGTGGCCCACGGGGATCTGTTCGTCATGGGCCTGGCGGACGGCATCTCGCGCCTGACCGCAGTGCTCGGATGGATGGGCTGGATGACCTTGGTGCTCGCTTTGCCGTACTGGCTTTCGGGGGCGGATGGGCCGTGGGGGGCGCTTCTTCTCATTGCCCTTGCCCCGCAGGTGAGTCTGCTTGCCCAATTGGGGCTTTCGCGCACCCGGGAGTTCGATGCAGACCTCACGGCCGCCATGCTCATGGGCCGGCCCGAAGCCCTGGCCTCGGCCCTGGTGAAGCTCGAGCAGGCGCAGCGCGGCTGGCGTCGGATCGTTTTTCCGCGGCGTTCCACCCCGGAGCCCTCGTGGCTGCGCACCCACCCGTCCACTGAAGAGCGCGTGGCGCGCCTCATGTCCTTGCGTGTCCCGGAGCGTGACCCCTGGGACCTGGCCCTGGGGGTTGTCCCCTGGCAATGGTAACCTTCGCGGAGAACGTCGTGCCCAATCACATCCTCGTCATCGACGACGAACGCAATTATCTTTTGGTGCTGCAGGCCATCCTCGAGGAAGAAGGCTATCAGGTGACCGCCTTGGCCGACCCAGTCCTGGCCGTGGCCTTTCTCGATGAGTCCGAGGTGGACGTGGTCATCACGGATATGAAGATGCCCGGCATGAGCGGCCAGGAAGTCCTGGAGACGGTGCGCCACCGCTTTCCCCACGTCCCGGTGCTCATCATGACCGCCTTCGGCAGTATCGACCACGCTGTGGAGGCCATGAAGGCCGGGGCCTTTGACTACATCACCAAGCCCTTTGCCAACGACGAGATCTTGCGCTCCGTGCGTCGGGCCATGCAGCTGGCCCAGGCCCAGCGCCATAACCGTCTGCTCCAGGAGCATCTGGCACAGCGCTTCGGCGAAGGGGCCATCGTGGGGCAATCCCGGGCCATCCGCGAGGTGCTCGCCCTGGCCGCCAGGGTGGCCCCGTCCCGCAGCACGGTGCTCATCACCGGGGAGTCGGGCACCGGCAAAGAGCTGGTGGCCCGGGCCATCCATTTGGGCTCGGACCGACGGGACATGCCGTTTGTGTCCGTGAACTGCGCTTCTCTCAATCCCGGGGTCCTGGAGAGCGAGCTCTTTGGCCATGAAAAGGGCTCGTTTACCGGGGCCGTGGCCATGCGCCGCGGCCGGTTCGAACTGGCCCAGGGCGGTACGCTTTTTCTCGATGAAATCGGCGAGATCAGCGCCGAGATTCAGGTGAAGCTCTTGCGGGTGCTCCAGGAGCGGGTGCTGGAGCGGGTAGGCGGCACCGAGCCCATTGCCGTGGACTTCCGGCTCATCACCGCCACCAACAAGGACCTCGCCGCGGAAGTGGCTGCAGGCCGCTTTCGGGAGGACCTGTTCTATCGTCTCAACGTCATCAATATCCACGTGCCGCCCCTGCGCGAGCGCCGTGAGGACATCCCGCTCTTGGCCACCCATTTCCTGCGCCGCTTTGCCGAGGACAATGGCCGCCAGGACCTGCGCGGGTTCACCCCTCAGGCCATGGACTATCTGTCCGCCTTCGATTGGCCGGGCAATGTGCGCCAATTGGAGAACGTCATCGAGCGGTGCGCAGTGCTGGCTCCAGGCCCGGACATCGATGTGCCGGACCTGCCGCCGGAGCTGCGCGACGAAGAGACGCAGTACAAGAGCGCGGTGGACCTCTTGCCCCTGCAGCTCAACCTCTCCGAGACGTTGGAGAAGATCGAGGCGGCGTTGATCCGCCGGGCGCTCGTGCGCTCGGATTTTGTACAGGTGAAAGCCGCGGAGCTTTTGGGCGTCTCCAAGAGTCTTTTACAGTACAAACTCAAGAAGTATAACATCAGCCTGCGCGGCTAACAGGGCCGCGGCGGGGGCTTGGGCGTCACTTGAGGATGCTTGCGTCGAAGCGGCCTGCGGACGAGGGGGAAGGTATGGGGATGTTGCTGCCGCTCTGTTTGGCCAACTTCGCCGTGCTGCTCATGATTTCTGCCGTGGGCGTGGCTCTCCCCGCCATGCAGCAGGACTTGGGCGGGTCGGCGGTGCTTTTGGGCTGGGTGGAGGGGGCCTATACCCTGTCCTTGGCCATGGCCTTCGTGCCTGTGGCCCGGGTGGTGGACATTTGGGGCTTTCGCCGCATGTTCCGCCTGGCGCTCGTGGTCTTTGTGGCCGCGGGTGTCGCTTTGGCCGCGAGCCCGAGCCTGGAGTGGGTCATCGCGGTGCGCAGCGTGCAGGCCGTGGCCGGAGCGACCCTCAATACCGCGGCCTTGTCCATGCTGGCGGTGGGGGTGTCCAAGGCGCAGCGCGGGGCGGCCATGGGCTGGTTCGTGGCCTCCATTTATGCCGGCCTTGCCGCGGGCCCGCTTCTCGGCGGCTTTCTGGTCCAAAATTGGGGGTGGCGCAGCGTCTTTGCCGTGAGTGTGCCGCTGGTGGCCACGGCCTGGGGGGTCTCGTCGCGCATTGCCGGGGAGTGGCGGCCGCGGGCCGGGCAGCGTGTGGACGGCCTGGGTGTCGTGCTCTATGCGGGCAGCGTGGGGACCTGGCTTGTGCTCCTGGCCTCGGTGGACAACGTCCACCGGGCAGGCCCATTGGCGGCGGCTGCGGTGCTCCTTTCCTGGTGGTTTGTGCGCCGCATGCGAACGGTCTCCCGGCCGCTTGTGGATCTGCGGGCGCTTGTGGGCAATCGTACCTTGATCTTTTCGCTCCTCGCCACGGGCATCAACTACGCCAGTGTGTTTTGCGTCGGGTTCTTGCTCAGTCTCTTCACCCAGATTGTCTGGCATTTTTCACCCATGCAGGCCGGGCTCGTCTTGGTCATCCCGCCGGTGGTGCAGTCTTTGGGCTCTCCGTGGGCCGGGCGTTTTGCGGATCGCGTCTCGGCCCCGCTTTTGGCCTCGGCGGGCATGGCGGTGTGCGCCGCAGTACTGGCGGCCTTGGCCTTTGGGGTGCCCACACTTCCGGTGGCAGCGCTTTTGGCGATTTTGGCGGCTCAGGGCGTGGGGTTTGCCCTGTTTTCCTCCCCTAATATGACGGTCATCTTGGGTTCGGTACGACCCGAGGATTACGCCATTGCCTCCAGCCTTACCGGTGCGTTCCGCACCTTTGGCATGGCCGTGTCCATGGCGGGGATCACGGTGGTCTTCCGCTTGGTCATGGGGGAGGCGTCCGTGAACGCCGCAGGTGCGCAAGCCCTGGTGACGAGCATGCGCACCGTGCTTTCTCTGGCTGCTGTATTGTCCGTGGCGGGGGTGGTGCTGTCCTTGGGGAGGGTGCCGTGGCGGCGCTAGGCTGGGTGCGGTGGCTTGTGGCCGCGGGGGTGGCGCTTGGGGTGTGCCGCATGGTCTTTTGGGGCGTTGATGCGCCCACTGCGGTGGGTGTGGCCCTGTTGCTCGTGCTGTGGCTGGTGCGTCCCAAGCCGCGGCCGTGGCGGGAGGCCTATTATTGCCAGACGTGCGGGGCGGTGTACCCCCTGCAGCCGCCCAAGCGGTGCGCGTGCGGGTGCGTGCGCTTCTTCCGCGAAGACGCTACCCCATCCACCAAATCTTGATGCCCAAAAGTACGAGTACGCTGCCCCCAAAACGTTCGGCCCATGCGCCCAGGGGGACCCGACAGCCCACTTGGGCGCCGAGAAAGAGTCCCACGCCGGTGAGCAGTGCCGCGGTGACGCCGATCACCAGGCATGGCACCAGGATCGGCACGTCAAGCAGGGCCAGGGACACGCCTACGGCCAGGGCGTCGATGCTGGTGGCGATGGCCAGGGCGATGAGGCGCATGCCTTGGGTGGGGTCGGTGCAGGTGGTGTCCGTGCCGTGGCCGCGGCTTTCCCACAGCATGTGGAGCCCGATGCCCGCCAAGAGGAAGAAGGCCAAAAGCGGGGCATAGGCGGCGAGAAAGGCCCGGGCGAGGCTTCCGCCCGCCCAGCCCGCCACAGGCATAAGTGCCTGGAAGAGGCCGAAGGCGCTGCAGAGGCGCACGTAGTGCCCCCGGGTGGGATGCTGGAGGGCTGCTCCGGTGGCCACAGCTACGGCAAAGGCGTCCATGGCGAGGCTTACGGCGAGAAAAAGGAGCGCGAGCGGGGACATGCGGACCTCGGGTGGTTCAAAAAGACGTTTCCTTTACGCGCTGCCACTAGGGTTTGGCAAGGGAACATTGACGGGGAGGCCGGGGGCGTCTACAGGGGCCAAGACGCGGGCTCGCGTCAATTTTTCTTGGGTGAAGGAGGGGGCATGCGGTCGCGGAGCTTGGAAAAATGGACAGCAGCGCGCTCGGCCGAGCTGTATGGCGTGGACAATTGGGGCGGTGGGTATTTTCGGGTCACTGCGGACGGACTCTTGGGCATTACGCCGTTTCCAGGTTCCGAGACCTGCGTGCCCATCATGGACATCATCGGCGGCTTGCAGGAGCGCGGCCTGGGGCTGCCGGTGCTCTTGCGGGTGGAAAACCTCCTCGATGCGCAGATCACCCTGCTGCACGAGTCCTTTGCCGCCGCCATCGCCACCCTGGGCTACGGCGGTGAGTTCCGGGGGGTATACCCGGTCAAGGTCAACCAGCAGCAGCAGGTGCTCGAAGAGATCGCCAAGGTGGGCGGCCGCTTCAATCACGGCTTCGAGGTGGGGAGCAAGGCGGAGCTCATCGCCGCCCTTTCCTTCCTCAACAACCCTCGCGCCTGCCTGGTCTGCAACGGCTACAAGGACAAAGACTACATCGATTTGGCCTTGTATGCCTGCAAGATGGGATTTTTGTGCTTTCTCGTCTTGGAGATGCCGAGCGAACTGCCGCTCATTTTGGAGCGCTCCCGGGTCTTGGGTATCGAGCCGCGCATCGGCGTGCGCATCAAGGTCTCTTCCCAGGCCGGCGGGCATTGGGCGGAATCGGCCGGAGACCTTTCCATCTTCGGCCTGTCCACCGCCGAAGTGGTGGACGCCTTGGACCTTTTGCGCGAGCAAGACATGCTCCACTGCATGCAGTTTCTGCATTTCCACTTGGGCTCGCAGATCCCCAACATCCGCGACATCCGTATGGCGGTGCGCGAAGCCACACGCATGTATGCGGAACTCGTCGCCGAAGGCTGCCCCATGGGATTCTTGGACCTTGGTGGCGGCCTTGCCGTGGACTATGATGGGTCGCACACCAACTATCCCTCGAGCCGCAACTACACCTTGCAGGAGTACTGCATGGACATCGTGGAATCCGTGATGTCCACGCTGGATGAACGCGGCATTGCGCATCCGCATATCATCACCGAGTCCGGCCGCGCCACTGTGGCCTACTATTCGGTGCTCCTTTTCAATGTCCTCGACGTGAGCCGCCTGGAAGACCGTCCGGTACCGGAGAAGCTCGATGCCGACGCGCCCGAGGCCATTCATAACTTGCTCGAGGTCTACAATTCCCTTTCTCTCAAGAACCTTCAGGAATGCTACAACGACGCCATCTACTACCGTGACGAAGTGCGGCAGCTCTTCCGCCTGGGCCAATGCAACCTGCGGCAGCGGGCCTTGAGCGACACCATCTTTTGGGCCGTCATTCGCAGCATTGCCGAGCGGCTGCCGGGCATGAAGAACCCGCCCTCGGCCCTCAAGGACATCGATCTGGCACTGGCGAGCATCTACTACTGCAACATGAGCGTCTTCCAGTCCCTTCCCGATGCCTGGGCCATTGGACACCTCTTCCCCATCATGCCGGTGCACCGCTTGAGCGAGGAGCCCACCGAGACCGCGATCCTTGCAGACATCACCTGCGACAGCGACGGCAAGCTGGACCGTTTCATCGATATCCATGGGGAAAAACGGGTGTTGGAGCTTCATAGTCTGACCTGCGGCGAACCGTATTATTTGGGGGCGTTTTTGGTGGGCGCGTATCAGGAAACATTGGGGGATCTCCACAACCTCTTTGGCGACACCAATGTGGTGAGCGTGCGCATCAACGAAGACGGTACGTACGATCTCACACGGGAGTTGGAAGGCGATAGCGTCGCTGATGTGCTCTCCTATGTGGAGTTCGACCCCAAGCAGGTCTTGGAGAACTTTCGCAAGGTGGCGGAAGCCGGCGTGCGGGAAGGAAAGATCAGCCCGCAGGAGCGGTTTCTCATCATGCGTGCTTACGAGCGCGGGCTCAGAGGCTACACCTATTTGCATGAAGGCCGCGGCGGTTGCGCCGTGGAGTCTGTGGATTCATCCCAAGGGAGGTAACCATGTCGCGAGTGCTTATTGTCGGTGCCGGTGGCGTGGGCAGCGTGGTGGCGCACAAATGCGCCCAGGTGCCCGAGGTCTTTTCGGAAATCATGCTGGCCAGCCGGACGGTGTCCAAGTGCGAGGCCATTGCCGCTTCGGTGCGTGAACGTACCGGCCGCACCATCGCTGTGGAGCAGCTGGACGCGGACAACGTGGCCGAAACCGTGGCCCTGTTGCGTCGCTTCCAGCCGCAGGTGCTCATCAATGTGGCCTTGCCCTATCAGGATCTCCCGCTCATGGATGCCTGCCTCGAGGCCGGGGTGGATTACCTGGATACCGCCAACTACGAACCGCCCCATGAGGCCAAGTTCGAGTACAAATGGCAATGGGCCTACGACGAGCGCTACCGGAGTGCCGGGCGCATGGCCCTCTTGGGCTCGGGCTTCGATCCGGGGGTGACCAATGTGTACTGCGCCTACGCGCAAAAGCACCTGCTCGACGAAATCCACGAGCTCGACATCATCGACTGCAACGCCGGTGACCACGGCCAGCCCTTTGCCACCAACTTCAACCCGGAGATCAACATCCGCGAGATCACGCAGCGGGGCCGCTACTGGGAGCGGGGCGAGTGGGTGGAGACCGACCCCTTGTCCTGGTCCATGACCTTCGATTTTCCCGACGGCATCGGACCGAAGAAGTGCTATCTCATGTACCACGAGGAGCTGGAGTCTCTGGCTCGGAACTTGCGCGGCCTCAAACGGGCGCGATTCTGGATGACCTTCTCGGATAACTATTTGAACCACCTGCGCGTGCTGCAGAATATCGGCATGACCTCCATCGAGCCTGTGGAATTTCAGGGCCAGAAGATCGTGCCCTTGCAGTTCCTCAAGGCCGTGTTGCCGGAGCCCGCTTCCCTGGGGCCCCTCACCAAGGGCAAGACCTGCATTGGCTGCCTCATGAAGGGGATGAAGGACGGAAGACCGCGGACCGTGTATATCTACAACGTCTGCTCCCATGAAGCGGCCTACAAGGAAGTGGGCTCTCAGGCCATTTCCTACACCACGGGTGTGCCGGCCATGATCGGCGCCATGCTCATGATGACCGGTGTGTGGCATGCCCCCGGCGTCTATAACATGGAGCAGTTGGACCCGGATCCGTTCATGGAAAAGCTCAACAAGCATGGTCTTCCCTGGGTGGTGCGGGAACTGTGATGGACGGCCGCACCCAGTTCCGCTTTGATGCGACGGCAGTGGAGACCCCGTGTTTCGTGGTGGATACGGGGCTCCTCGCCCGCAATCTGGAGATCTTGGCCGCAGTCAAGGCCCGCACTGGCTGCAAGATTTTGCTGGCGCTCAAAGGTTTTGCCATGTGGAGCGTGTTTGCCCAACTGCGGGAGGTCCTCGACGGCGTCTGCGCCAGCTCTCCCCATGAAGCGCGCCTGGGGCGGGAGGAGTTCGGTGGTGAGGTGCACGCCTTCGCCGCCGCCTATTCCGAGGCCCATGTGCGTGCGCTCTGCGCCACGGCCGACCATGTGGTGTTCAACTCCTTCGGCCAGCTCACGCGGCTTGGGCCCGTGGTGGAGGAGGAGTGTGCGCGTCTGGGCCGGCAGGTGCGGCTGGGCATCCGCATCAACCCCGAGCACTCCGAAGGCACGGTGCCCATCTATGATCCGTGTAGTCCAGGTTCCCGCCTGGGGGTGCGGCGGCGGCATTTTCGGCCGGAGCTCTTGGATGGGGTGTCGGGCCTGCACTGGCATACGCTGTGCGAACAGAACGCCGACAGTCTGGAGCGCACCGTGGCCGCGGCGGAAGCGGCCTTTGGGGAGTTTTTCTCCCGCATGGAGTACGTCAACTTCGGCGGCGGGCACCATATCACCCGCGCCGATTACGACATTGCCTTGCTGTGCCGCATCATCACCGACTTTCAGGACCGCTACGGGGTGCAGGTGTACCTGGAGCCCGGAGAGGCCGTGGCCCTCAATACGGGCTATCTCGTGACCACCGTGCTCGACCTCATCGAGGCGGACATGCCCATGGCCATCCTCGACACCGCGGTGCCGGCGCACATGCCCGATGTCCTGGAGATGCCCTACCGGCCGCACATCGTGGGCTCGGGGGAGCCTTTCGAAAAGCCGTACACCTACCGCCTGGGCGGGCTTTCCTGCCTGGCCGGGGACGTGGCCGGGGAGTATTCCTTCGATGCGCCGCTGCATCTGGGCCAGCGTCTGGTGTTCACGGACATGGCCCATTATTCCATGGTGAAGACCAACACCTTCAACGGCGTGGGCCTGCCCAGCATCTACACCTTTCATCCGGGCCGCGGCTTGCAATTGGTGCGGCGCTTTGGCTACGAGGACTTCAAGGGCCGCCTTTCGTAGCGGGCTTCGTGCCCGCAGCGCAGAACGGCGCAGAGACCACGGCATCTTCAACCGCATACGGAGGCGTGTATGGAACTCACCGGCAGGAAGGTCATGATCTTCGTAGAAGAGATGTACAACGATTACGAGTATATCTACCCTTACTACCGTTTGCTGGAGGCTGGGGCTGAGGTGGCGGTGGTGGGGCCGGCGGCCGGGGCCAAATACACGGGCAAGGCCGGGACCACGGCGGTGAGCACCCTGGCGGCGGCCGAGGCCAAGGCTGCGGAGTTCGCCGGCCTGGTCATCCCTGGGGGCTACGCTCCGGATATGATGCGTCGGCACCCGGCCATGGTGGACTTGGTGCGGCAGATGGACGCCGCGGGCAAGGTGGTGGCCGCCATCTGCCATGCGGGCTGGATGCTTGCCTCGGCCAAGATCCTGCGCGGACGCACGGTGACTTCTTTTTTCGCCATTCGCGACGATTTGGAACACGCCGGCGCCACCTGGGTCGACCAGGAGGTGGTGCAGGATGGAAACCTCATCACCAGCCGCACCCCGGCGGATCTGCCGGCCTTCATGCGTGCGGTGGTGGCGGCGTTGCGGGGATGATGGCCGGGCGCGGCGCGTGGAGCCGTCTGGGCCGCGCCCTGAACTGTTGAGGCAGACACCATAAGGAGCAGGCATGGAGTGTAATCCCTGGTGCGCGGAGCTCACCTCCTTCAAGGTCATGGACGTGCTGGAGCGGGCCGGCGAATTGGAGCAGATGGGCCGCAGTATCGTTCACCTGGAGATCGGAGAGCCTGATTTTCCGTCCCCCGAGGCAGTACGCCGGGCGGCCATTGCGGCCATCGAGCGGGGGGAGACCCATTACACGCATTCCCAGGGGATCCTCCCGCTGCGCGAGGCCATTGCCGAGCATTACCGAGCTACGTACGGGGCTACCGTGCACCCGGACCAGATCGTGGTCACCCCCGGCACCTCGCCGGCCATGCTCCTGGTGTTCTCGCTGCTGTTGCGGCCTGGGCAGAAAGTGATTCTGCCCGACCCTTCCTATGCCTGCTATCCCAATTTCTTACGCTTTGTCGGGGCCTGTCCGCTCTTTGTGCCGGTGCGCGCCGAGGACGGGTTTCAGATCGATGTGGACGCCGTGCGCCGGGTGCTGGGGCCGGACGTGGCCGGGGTGCTCATCAATTCTCCGGCCAATCCCACGGGCGTGGTCCTGGAAGACCGGGTGCTGGAGGGGCTGGCCGGTTTGGGAGTCCCCATCTTTTCCGACGAGATCTACCAGGGGCTCGTGTACGCCGGTCGGGCGCGCAGCATGCTGGAGTTCACGGACAACTGTTTTGTCTTCAACGGGTTTTCCAAGCTCTACGCCATGACCGGCTGGCGCTTGGGGTACGTCATCGCGCCCAAGCGGTTCGTGGAGCGGCTGCGCACCATGCAGCAGAACTTTTTTCTCTGCACCAGCTCCATCGCCCAATGGGCGGGGCTTGCGGCCCTCACCCAGACCGCGGCGGATGTGGCGCACATGCGGGCGGTGTACGACCAACGCCGTCGTTTTCTCATCCAAGAGCTTCGGGCCTTGGGTCTGGGCGTTGCCGTGGAACCCACCGGCGCTTTTTACGTGTTCGCCGACGCCCGGCATTTGACCTCCGACTCCCTGAGCTTTGCCTTCGACCTCTTGGAGAACGCGGGCGTCGGGGTGGCGCCGGGCATTGATTTCGGGCCGGGCGGCGAAGGGTTTTTGCGCTTCTCCTACGCCAACTCGTTGGAAAATATCGCGGAAGGTATGCGGCGTCTCCAAGGATATCTCGCGGGTCGTATGTAAGATTGTGTGCGGGCGGTTTTGTTCCATGCACAAACCCAAGTGTGCTCGCATCACTTCAGGGGAGCGATGTATGGACGTAGAAGTGGCGGTCAATGGACCGTGCTGTTCGGGATGCGGGGCCTGCGTGGAGCTTGCCCCGGAGGTCTTCGCCCTTGATACCGGCGGTACGGCGCAGGTAATCTGCAGTCGCTGTCCGCAAGAAGTGGCCTGCAAGGCGGCGCAGTACTGTCCGGAAGACTGTATCGAGGTTATGGTTCCGGGAACCAGCGCAGAGCCGGCATGCCACGAAGCAGGCCGAGCTCGGTAGCATACGCCCCAAAGCAGGCGAGCGCCGCCTGCTCCTCAGGGCCAAGGTCGGCGTGCATGGTGCGCCAGTAGGCGAGCACGGCCTCGGCAGAGATGCCGTGCAGGGTGGCGGCCAGGGGCGCGAGCTCGGGGAGGCGTTGGGGGAGCGCGCGGGAGACGGTGGTCAGGGCCTCGTGGAGTTGGGCAATGGCTTCACGGTGCTCGGCGAGGCTTGCCGCGCGCACGATCCACACAGCAAAAACAAAGGGCAGCCCAGTGAAGTGGTGCCAGGCCGTGGCCAGGTCGATGACCTGCCAGTCCGGCGGCGGATTCAGCCAGCGCTTCAGGGCGATGTTGCCGATCTCCAGGTGCGGTCGGCCTGTGCTCAGCCCGTGCCCCGGGGGGCATTGCCGCCACTGGGGTTCCGGCAGCCTCCAGGCCAGACGCCAGAGGATGCGCAGCAAGGCCGATGAGGTGGCCGAGGCTGAGGACAAAAACACCGGTCCCGGATGGTGCGCCATCCAGGCGCCCAGATCTTCCAGGGCGACAGGGGCAAGAAGCAGCACGCTTTGCACCTGGTGGCGGGCGCAGACGCCGTGGCCGGCGAGCAGGCGGTAGTGTTCCGCCCCTTCCAGGTATTCGAAGGAGCTGGACGGAGAGACGTCCAGCCGGCCTTCGCGCAGGGCGCGGTTGAGTTCGCTGGGGTGCCCGGGCAGGTGGACGCAGTCCCTGCCTTCCGGCAGCAGCCGGGCGAGCAGCTGGAATACGTGCCAGACGTTGAGATAGTCGATGCGCCCGAGGCGCAGAGCAAGCGGCATGGCGGAAAAAACGCGCCTGGAGAGGTCTCCAGGCGCGCATCGTTGGCAGGTCTTAGCTCAGCTGGGCGAGCAGGGTTTCCTTGATCTCGGTGATGGAGCCTTCGCCGTTGAGCTCAATGTATTTGAAGCCGGCCTCTTTGGCCAGGTTCTTGTAGTAGTAGCAGGCGGCCAGGGTGCCGGTTTCGGTATTGTAGTAGATGTCGTGACGCTTGTTGATGGCCTCTTCATCCTGGTCGTCACTGCGGGCGGAGAGCTCACCACCGCACACCCGGCACTTGCCGTCCACGGGTTTGATGGCATCGATATAGATGTTGTTGGGATGGTTGGGATCGTTCTTGCAGAGACGACGCCCCATGATGCGGTTTTTGGCCACCTCGCGCGGCAGCAGGATCTCGATGACGTAGTCCAGCTTCACGCCGTCGGCCTTGAGGGCCTCCCACAGCTTCTGGGCCTGGACGATGGAGCGGGGAAACCCGTCCAGCAGCCAGCCATTGGGGCCGGCCTTCTTGAGCACGTCGAGCACCATGGGAATGGTGATATCGTCGGGCACCAACTCGCCGCGATCGATGTACTCCTTGGCTTTCTTGCCCAGCTCCGTGCCGCCGCCGATGTGCTGGCGGAAGATGGCGCCGGACTCAATGTGGTCCAGATTGTACTTCTGCTTGACCAGCGACCCTTGGGTGCCTTTGCCGCTACCATTGGGTCCGAAAATCAGGATGTTCACGATGAGCCCTCCTTTGCAAAAAATTTCACAACCGCCTATCCCTCGGCGTGAGGGCTGTCAATGTCTCTTCAGGAAGCAGAATTTGCAGGAAAATTTTTGGGGGCCGGCGCTGGCCCCTGGGCGGTCCACAAGAGGGGAGCTCCGTCGGGCAAGAGGTAGGGGTTGAAATACCCGAAGCGCACCCAGGGGCAGGCGGCACGGATGCGGGCCAGGAAGTGATGGAGTCCCATGCACGGGGAGGTGGGGACGCCCATGTGCTCCAGGTAGCGTTCGGGGTCCAGGGAGAGGTTGCGCATCTGGATGTAATCCGGACGGGTGTCGGTGAGGAGGGCAAGGAGGGCGTCGAGTTCGGCCTCGGTGTCGCTCACTCCGGGGAAAAAGAGGTAGTTGAGGGACACAAAGAGCCCTTGGGCCTTGGCCTCGGCAATGCTCGCCGCAACATCGGCGAACCGGTAGCCTTGCGGGGCGTGGTAGCGGGCGTAGACCTCGGGCTGGGCGCTGGCCAGGGTGACGCGGATGGAGGAAAGCCCGGCTTTGGCCAGGGGCTCCAGGGTAGCAGTGAGGCTCGCGTTGGTATTGATATTCACCGTGCCTGGCCCGCCAGCCTGCCGAAAGCGCTGGACTGCCTGGGTGATGCGGCGGGCCTCGGTGAGGGGCTCGCCTTCGCATCCCTGGCCGAAGGAGAGTATGGGCCGCTTTTCTCGGCGGGCGTGGATCTCCATGACCTGGACGATCTCTTCCACCGAGGGGCTGAAGGTGATGCGGTTTTGCGGGGCCACGAAGCCTGCCTCGGGGGGTTGCAGGGAAATGCAGCCCAGGCATCGGGCGTTACAGACCTTCGAGGTGGGCAGCGGTGCCTCGAATCGTCCCAAGGCCAGGTTTTTGGCCGCTGGGCAGCAAAAGGTGAGCGCACAGCGGGTCAGGTGTCCCACCAGGCGGTTTTGGGGAAATTGCGCCCCCAGTTTGCGTGCTCCCTGAGTGATACGGCTTTGCGGAATACCGGAAAAAATCTGGCGCGGGTCGTGATCCACCAAGGAAGCTGCCACCCAGAAGCGGTCACGGGCAAAGCCCACGGCGCCGTAGGCGAACATGGGCAGCGTCGGGGCGCCGGCTTCCGTCATGTAGGCCGCCGTGGCCGAGAGGGTGAATCCCGGCCGCACAAAGGCGGCCACGGCGCACTCTTCCAGCGCTTCCACGTTTCCCTGGGCTGGGTCGAGGCCCAGGGCGCGTCGGCCCGGCAAGAGGTAGAGATCGCTTCCTTCCGGCAGCGGGATGAGTTCATCGGGTCGCGGCAGGGCAAGCTCGTTTCCGCGCCGCACCAGCATGAGCAGGTCCGGATGATCGTAAATGGAACCGTCGGAGTCGGCAAAGACCAGATGGGGACGCAGGCGGGATCGGGACATGGGCGCACCAATGAAAAAGGCAGGGCGGACCCTGCCTTGGATTTGAGGTTGGAGCGTGGTTTAGCGCTTGGAGTACTGGAAGCGGGCGCGGGCCGCACGCTGACCGTACTTTTTCCGCTCTTTGATGCGCGAATCGCGGGTAAGGAACCCGGCGCGCTTGAGCACGCCCCGCAGCTCGGGGTCGAAGCTCAACAGGGCTCGGCTGATGCCATGGCGTACCGCCTGGGCCTGCCCCGAGAGGCCGCCGCCCGTGACCCGGCACACCACGTCCACCTTGTCGATGGTCTTGGTGAGCTTGAGGGGCTGCTGGATGATCATCTGCAGCGTCGCCCGGGGGAAGTAATCCGCCAAATCCCGGCCGTTGACCGTAATCTTGCCCGTGCCCCGGTACATGCGGGTGCGAGACACGGAGGTTTTGCGCTTGCCCGTACCGTAGTAGAAATCCTGGCTCATAGCGTGACTCCGTCCTTATTAGAGATCCAGCGGCTGAGGCTGCTGGGCCGCGTGCGGGTGCTCGGTGCCGGTGTAGATGCGCAGCTTCTTGATGAGCTTGTAACCCAAGGGACCCTTGGGGAGCATGCCGCGCACCGCCTTGCGCAGGACGTCCGTGGGCTTGGTGCGCAGCATGTCCTTGAGCACGGTGCCCTTGATGCCGCCGATATGATGGCTGTGGCGGTAGTAGACTTTCTGCGTCATCTTTTTGCCCGTGACGCGGATTTTATCGGCATTGACCACGATGATGTAGTCGCCGTTGTCCATATGGGGGGCGTAATCGGGCTTGTGCTTGCCGCGCAGGCGCAGGGCGATTTCCGCGGCCAAGCGGCCCAAGATTTTGTCCTGGGCATCCACCACATACCACTTGTGGTCGATGTCGCTGGCTTTAAGGCTATAGGTCTTCATGTTTCCGGCTCCTCGACAAATCGTTGGCCTTGAGATCGTGGGAAGACGGGCGTCAAGGACGGGGTTCCTTGTGCTTTCCCGTTTTTTCCCGTACACATACCATCGTGAACGTGACCTTCGTGGGATAAGGAGAAGGTCGCTTTTAGCTGCCGAGGTCTCGCTTGTAAAGGATTTTTCTGGCTCCTGCGGGAGGAGTTATGCCCAGCATCCGCAAAGGGCTTTTACAATTGGTCTTTTCCGGGAGTTTCATGAAGCGCTGGAACGACAAGCTTCGGCCCATGGAACTGGTGGAAATGGACAAGCAAGGGCACAAGATGATCGTCGCCTGGGCCTTGGGGGAACTGGCGGCCCAAGGGTTGCCGGAGGATCAGGCCGTACGTCTGCGGGAAGACATCGTGCGCGGCGGCATCTTCGACTACCTCTACCGACTGGTCATTACCGATATCAAGCCGCCGGTTTTTTATCAGATCAAGGCCAATCCGGACCACTACGGCCGGCTCACCGCCTGGGTCCTGGAGCAGTTGCGGCCGCGGGTGCAACCGCTGGGGCGGGAGTTTTGGGACGATCTGTGTGCGCATTGTCACCGCCAAGGCCGGGAGGAAGAGTCGTTGGCGGAGAGCATTCTGGCGGCGGCGCATCTTTTCGCCAGTCGCTGGGAGTTTCATCTCATCCGGCCCCTCAATCCCTGGGACGACGAGATGGCGGAGATCGAGGCCAATTTCCAGCAGGGCCTTGTCCGCCGCCAGCACCTTGCCGGCGTGGCGGACTTGCTCGAGGCGCCGGCCACGGCCTTGGGGCGCTTTGTGACCCTGTGCGGCACCCTGCGCTTCCAGAAGCGGTGGTCGCAAACCCCGCGCATCCCGGAGACCTCGGTTTTGGGGCATATGTTTTTGGTGGCGTGTTTGGCGTATTTCTTCAGCATCGTCGTGGGCGCCTGCTCGGCGCGGCGCTGTAACGACTTTTACGCCGGGCTCTTTCATGACGTACCGGAGCTTTTGACGCGCGACATCATCTCGCCGGTGAAAGGCTCGGTGGCGGGCATCGACGATCTTATCCGGGAATATGAAAAGCGGGAGCTGGAGCGTCGGCTCTTTGCCATTTTGGACACCCCGGTGACGCGCCCCCTTGCGGACAGTCTGCGCTATCTCTTGGGCCTGGAGGTGGGCTCGGAGTTTTGCGATTTGGTGACTTTGGATGGTCGGCCGGCGTGTGTCAATTGGGAGCAGTTGCAAGGGACGTTCAACGAGGACCGCTTTGCCCCCAAGGATGGCCGCATGCTCAAGATTTGTGACCAGTTGGCGGCCTTTCTCGAGGCATACACCTCCAAAACCCACGGGGTGGTCAACGACCACCTCCAGCAGGCCCTGTGGCGGATCCGCAGCCGTCTGGGACAGGAGGCCCTCACCGAAGAGGTGCATATTGGGGCCTTGCTGGCGGATTTCGATTGAGGCAAGGAAGGCAAAATTTTTGGAAAACTCTATCAGGAGAACTGCTCATGCTGTTGCGCAAACGGGTGTGGGACATCATGCGCGAGGATTTTGCCTCGGTCCGCGAAGACGCAAGCCTGGCGGACGCCATTCGGGCGCTCATCGCCAGTCGCCAAAAGCATCCGGATAGCACCTTTGTACTCGTCTTTTCCAAGGCGGATCGTTTTTTGGGGGTGGTCTCCATGTGGAACCTGGTGCAGGGGCTTGGCCCGTGCCTCTTGCGGGATACCTTGCTGGAGCCTGCGGAAGTGGACTGGGACAAGGCCTTTGCCCATGCGTGCCGCTCCTGTGCCAATGTCGGGCTTATGGATTGCATCCAGGTGGACGTGCCGGTGATCAAACCTGGTGACACTCTGGCCCGGGTACTGGAGCTCTTTTTGGACTACCGCCGCGGCCGGGCCGTGGTGGAGGAAGGCGGCCGCATCATCGGTGTGGTGGTCTTGGCGGACTTGTTCCAGGAGATTGGTGCGCAACTGGGGGCATAGGCCCATGGCCGCCGGGGCGCTGCGCCCGGCGTGTGCGCTCGCGGGTTGCCCGGTCTCTATGGCGGGCAGCCCGTTTTTTATGCCCGCAGGCGGAAGGACTCTGCGGTGATCCCCAGCCGCTTGAGAATCTTTTGGAGACTCATGCGCTCCAGGCCTGAGATCCGCGCTGCCTCGGAGATGTTGCCCCGGGTGTGGGTGAGAATCCGCTCCACGTAGCGACGCGTGAAGGCGTCGAGCACATGGGCCTTGGCCGTATGGTAGGGGGTGATGGCGGACGGGTCGTCTTCCGCAGCGCTGTGCAGACCTTCGGCCTGGGAGATGGCGGCGGCGCTGATGACGTCCCCAGGGCTGAAGACCGCGGCGCGGCGGACGCAATTGAGCAGTTCCCGGACATTGCCCGGCCAGTTGCGCGCCGAGAGGAGGGCGAGGGCCTCTGGGGAGAAGGTTTTATCCCCGACGCCGAGCTCTCGGCAGGTGCGTTCCAGAAAGGCCGTGGCCAGGAGAGGGATGTCGTCGCCCCGCTCACGCAGCGGGGGAAGGGTGAGGCTCAAGACGTTGAGACGATAGTAGAGGTCTTCGCGAAAGCTTTTGGCTGCGATCTTGGCTTCCAGGTCCTGGTTGGTCACGGCGATGATGCGCACGTCCACGGAAATGGATTTGCTCGCCCCGACTGGCCGCACTTCGTTTTCTTGGAGCACACGCAGCAGCTTGGTCTGCAGGCTCATGGGGAGATCGCCGATTTCATCGAGCATGAGGACTCCGCCATGGGCGGCCACGAAGAGGCCGCGGCGGTCGCGCTGGGCGCCGGTGAAGGCCCCGCGTACGTGGCCGAAGAGTTCGCTTTCCAGCAACTGTTCGGGGATGGCTGGACAGTTGACGGAGATGAACGGTCCGTCGGCGCGGCGGGACAGGGCGTGGATGGCTCGGGCCGCGAGCTCTTTGCCGGTACCGGATTCGCCGCGCACGAGCACCGTGTAGTCCGAGGCAGCGATGGCGGCGATGGCCTGATGGATTTGGCGCATGGCGGCCGAGGTCCCCAAAAGCCCTACCTGGTTGCCGCAGGCCGCAACCGCTGCCCGCAGTCGTTGGTTTTCTCGGAGGAGCGCGGCGCGTTCCAGGCCGTTGGTAATGACTCGGGTCAGGTGATCCGAGTCCACGGGTTTGGTGAGGAAGTCGTAGGCGCCGGCCTTGAGGGCCAGGACTGCGGAGTCGATGTCCCCGTGGGCGGTGAGGACCACCACGCACAGGCGGGGTTGCAGGGCCAGGGCGCGGGGCACCAGGTCCAGGCCGGAGATGCCGGGCATGCGCAGGTCGGTGACCAGGACGTCACAGGGCGTGGTCTCGAGATCCTTGAGGGCAGCTTCGGCATTGAGGACATAATCGATCTGGGTGTCCGGAAGTTTTGGGGTCAGCAGCCGTACCAGCCCCCTGGCAAAGTCTGGCTGGTCGTCCACCAAGAGTACACGAGGCATGGTCATTGGTCGTCCTTGGGGCAATCTTCCCGCGGCAGGGTGAGCACGAAGAGTGCGCCGCCTTGGTTGAGGGCTTCAATAGTTCCGCCCATATCGTGCATCAGTCCAAAGGCGACGGCAAGACCGAGGCCGGTGCCGCGGCCCACCTCTTTGGTGGTGAAGAACGGATCGAAAATATGGGGCAGGTCGCTTTCCGGGATTCCGGGGCCGTCGTCCGCCACGGTGATCACGGCGTGGCGGCCATCTTCGCTGCAGGCGGCACCCAGCGTAACGGTCCCGGCATGGGGCTCCACAGCGTCCAGGGCGTTGAGCAGAAGATTGGAGACGACTTGCTCCAAGGCGCTGGCGTCCGCGCGGGCGAAAAGCGGGTCAGGCGGCAGCTCGAGACGAAGCGTGCAGCGTCGGGCCTGGGCCTGGACTTCGAAGATGCGGGCAAGCCCGGTGAGGAGCGCGCTGATGTCACAGGGCCCTGTCTGCGCCGGGCGCGGCCGCGCAAAATCCAAGAGGTCGCGCAGGACTTTCTTGGCGGCCACTGCGTGGCGCTCGATGACCGCCAGATCTTCCAGGCATTGGGGATCGCTGATGCTCTGGCGCAGGAGCTCCGTATAGCACACGATGACCCCGAGGGGGTTGTTGACCTCGTGCGCCAGCCCTGCGGCGAGTTTGCCCACGGCCACGAGTTTTTCCGTTTGGCGCAGCCGCTCCAGCATGCGGCGTTCGGTGGTGTTTTCTCGGGCGTAGACCACGAAACGGCGGGGGTGTTTTGGCGGTGCGTGGAGCGGGTAGCGGGCCACGGCGAAGGAGCGGCCGTCTTCCATGGTGATCGACGAGAGGATGGGGGTTTCCGGGGCTCCTTCTTCGCTGGGGTCGAAGGGGCGGTCGCCGAAGAAGCGGGGCGGCAGCTTGAGGGGTTCGCTGGCCGGGGCGGGGCCACCGAGGGCGAGCGCCAAGGCGCGGGCGGGTTCGTTGGCCAGCAGGATGGTGCGATGGTTGTCCACGAGTGCCAACGGATCGGAGATGCCATCGAAAATGGAGGCGAGGAGTGCGTTTTGGGCCATGAGGGAGTTGATGGCGTCCAGGTTTTCGAGGGCCAGGGCCAATTGGTGGCCGATGGCTTGGTAGAGCTCCGGGGCGTGGGAGGCTGGGGTGGGGCCTTGCCGGGGAAAGTGCAGGCGCAGGATCCCCCGGCTGATGTCCGTGGTACGCACCGGGATGAGCACCTCGTCCTCGGTGGTCACCATCTCTCCGGAGGAGATGATGTCGCGCCAATTGTTCGGCGGCTCAGGCAGTTGGGCGTCGCGCGGCCAGAGGACGGACCCGATGCCGGAGCCGCATTGGTAATATACCCAATCTGCCCCAAAGCGTTTTCCCAGTTGGGCCAGTGCGGAGCCGAGCAGTTCGGTGTTGGTGTGGGCGCTATTGATGGTGTGGAAGAGGTCCACGAAAAGAGCCACGTCGGCGCGCCGCTCCTGAGCCTCGTGGGTGAGTTCCCGGGTGCGGGCCGTGACCATGCCTTCCAGGTTGCGGGCGTATTGTTCGATGTTTTCCCGTGCCTCTTTGAGCCGGGCCGCCAAGGTCTCGATGCCGGTGTAGATCTCCTCGATCTCGTCGTGGGTGGCGGGGGATTCGGTGGAGCTGGGCGTGGCCCCTGCTTCTTGAGGGAAGTAATGACGCAAGACGTCGGTGACGCGGCGAAGATTGGCTACCACCAGGCGGTCGAAAAAGACCTGCATGGTGAGGTAGAACCCTGCCAAGCCCACAGCGAAAAGCGAGAGAAATCCTACGGTCTTGCCTTTGATTTGGCCCAGGGCGCTGCCTACAGGCACCACAACCATATCCAGTCCCACCAGCTCTCCAGGATGTCGCCAGAAACCGCGTTCGTTCCCGTAGCGCTCAAGGAGGGTTTTCGGCGCGTCGGCGGGGCGGCCATGGCAGCGGAGGCACGATGGTTGGAGTCGAACCGGGCGGGCTGCCAGGAACACTTCGTCCCCATTATATTGGGTGATTTCTTCGATACGGGTCAAGGTCGGGTCTGCGGCAAAGCGTTCCATGGTGGCGCGCTCGAAAGAGTCTGCCTCGTAGTCGGGATTGCGGGCCCCCACGGCCACGCGGCGGTAGCGGACTTGTTCGTCATGAAGCCCAAGGCTGCTCATGATTTTGCGGGTGACATAGGAGGTGGACATGGCCTCGAGGATGAAGGCGTCGGGGTCGAGACGGGCGTACATGGCTGGCCGGAGCACCGTGGCCACGTAGGTCTGAATGGCCTCGGCCTGGGAGAGGATGAGCGATGCCTTGTGCTCGGTGTCGGTGACGAGCTGGTCCCGGAGATTGATGGAGAGGAGCACGGCAAAAAAAACGCCCAAACTCCCCATGCTCAGGGACAAGACCAGGAGAAAACGCTGCTTGAGAGACATCTGCTCGCTCCTTGGTTTTTCCTTGCAGTAGGTTTCCTGGGAGGGGCTGGCAATGCAGCCTGAGGAAGGCATCCTGCTATCTGGAGTTGGCAGTTTATGGAGGGGGACTCAAAAATAATTTTTTATTTCAATGTGATACAGTTGTTTTTTTGTTGGCATGCTTTTTGTTTTTGTGCTCATGCCACAGCCGCCCTGGGCGGTATGTGGAGTCCCTGTCAACGCAACACGCAAGGAGGAATGCATGGCTGACGACGTTGTCATTGATCGAGGCAAAAGCCAACTCTCGGACCTCTGGACTGTTACCGGACAATGATATTGTCACCCCTGGCTGGGACAATAGAAATGTCATCCCATGAAGACACGGGGTGACGTATTCATGAAGGCAGAGGAAGCGCGGCGGGCGTTTGTGATCGAGCAGGCAGTAGCCGGAGCGTTCACGGTTCGGGAGGCGGGAGAAGTCCTCGGGCTGAGCTGCCGGCAGGTGATTCGACTGAAAAATCGGTATCGTGAGGAGGGAGCCGTGGGCCTTGTCCACAAAGGACGGGGCAAAGCGTCGAATCGGAGAATTGCCCAGGAAATCCGTAAGTTCGTTGCCGAGAAGGCGAAAAGTGACTTTGAAGGGGCGAG